>JBEKEX010000133.1:0-7429 GCA_050013615.1 Anaerolineaceae bacterium | reverse complement strand
GACGGCGTGGCCGCGCTGCTTCTTGACCTCTTCAGCTTGCGAGAACGGCAAGCTCAACCCATGAGCGATGTCGTTGGTGATGTGGTTCCCGCCGACTTCCAATACCATGGTGTGGTAAACGTCGCCATCGATGTAAACGGCCAGGTCGGTGGTTCCTCCACCGATATCGCACACGGCCACGCCCATCTGGCGTTCGGTCTCGGTCAGCACCACTTCACCGGAGGCCAGAGGGTTGAGCACGAAACCGGTAGCTTCAACGCCGGCATTTTCCACGCACTGGCGCAAGTTTTCTACAAGTGATGAAGAGGCGGTGATGATGTGTGCTTCGACTTCCAGACGATAGCCGTGCATACCAATTGGTAGTCGTACACCTTCCTGCTCATCTACGGTGAAGCCGCGCTGGATGACATGGATGACTTCACGGTTGTGCGGGATGGCAATGGCCTGGGCGGCATCCAAGGCACGTGAGATGTCGTCCTCGCTTACCACGCCCGTGGCGATGGCCGCCACACCGCGGCTGTTGAAGGCGGCGATGTGCGATCCTGCCAGGCTGATCAGCGCCGAGGTGATCTCCATGCCTGAAGAGCGCTGCGCCTTTTCAATGGAACGTGAAATAGATTGCGACGCAGCCGCCAGGTCAACCACCGAGCCTTTCTTTATCCCTTGCGAAGGCTCGATGCCCACACCCAGGATGCGCAGGCTGCTTTCGCCTTCCACCCGCCCGACCAGGGTGCAGACTTTGGTCGTTCCGATATCGATTCCTACGACAATCGCTTCGTCCATATGATTAGCGCTCCAAGCGATAATACGGTGCATCTACGTCCACCAGGCTTACCAGCGCCGGATGGATGCCTTGTTGCTCCAGTTTGCTGGCGATGGCGTTGTACATGGTGATTTGTGTGTCCAAATTATCCAGACTGAGACCGATGTAGACCGACCAGCCATTTGAATCGTACCAGCCGAGCCCTTCGCTGGCTGAATATGCCAAGGTGGTTTGTTGAGGTATGCGTTGGTTCAGTTTCAGGATGGATGCCATTACAGTTGGGTACAGACGAGGCGGAGTAGCCGGCTCGATCTTGCCAGGGGTCGGGGTGACTTCATCCAGTCCCGGCGTGCTGGCGGGTGAACCGTCTGCCATCATCAGCGGCGGCGTGCAATCGGCTTCCACACCCAAGGCCGGTGTGGCAGAACCACGGGCGGGGAAGATATAGCCATCCGCGTCGATCCATTGCGTTTGGTTGTTATACTTCCACGCCAGCAGGGGTATGCGTTCACGGGCAGAAATGTTCACCGTCCCGGGCATCGACACTCCGATGGTCACATCGGCCAGCTCTGGATAGGAATTGGCTAATATCGACTTCAATTTTGTTGTGTCGATAGCAAAAATGGTCGAATTCTGAAGGTTCAAAGCGGCTGTCACGTCGGTTGGATCCAGGCGCTGCAAGCCACTGATGTTGACAGCGTTGACTCGGAATTTCGGAGACAGCAACAGAAAAACGATGAGTGCAAGGATTGCAATCGACATGCTGCCGGAGACCCAGCGCCAGGTGGGTTTGATGAATGGTAGGGCGGGGAATTGCAGCTCTGCGCCTTCTTTATTCAAATTGAGGTAATAGCGCCGGCGGTTGCCATTGTGCGCCCGCTGTTGGACGGGGACACCCATGCTGTGATTGCGAATGACCACCGGACGTGTGCGCACCTGCCCATATGCCGGTTGTGCATAGGAGGTAGCCGCTTGGTTCGCGGAATGGCCCAGTGAAGCCCGCGGCGTGTTGGTAGATGACGTCTGCGCCGGCTTTTTGGCTGCCAGCGGTTTGACCGGCACCGTGAAGGGCGAGGGCCTGGAAACGTTATTGGCTGGCTGTGGTTTCACCTGTACCGTGAAGGGAGAAACCTTGGGCAGTTCGTTTGCTTTGGCCGCCTTAACCGGCACGGTGAACGGCGAGACTTTCGGCAAGTTGGCCGCGGACGCGGATGCAGGTCTCGCCGGTGCGGTGAATGGCGATACCTTGCGGGATGTATTCTCGGCCAAAGGTTTACCCTGCTTCTGGCTTTCGCGCAGGCGCCGTTGGCGGACTTGGTCGGCACGCGACAGGGTGGGCTTCTTCTCAAAGGGTTTCATGCACCCCTCCGGTAAGTCCGCTCGGTGTGGTCACGATCTGCTTTGCGCTCGAAAGCCAATTCCACCAGCCGGTCGACCAATTTCGGATAAGAAACACCGCTGGCTTCCCACAGCTTGGGGTACATACTGATCTTGGTGAAGCCCGGGATGGTGTTGATTTCGTTCAGATAGAACTCGTTTGTGTCCTTGTCCAATAAGAAATCCACGCGTGCCATGCCGGAGCAATCCGCGGCTTTGTATGCGGTTAAAGCAATCTGCTGCACACGCGCCACCTGGGTTTCGCTCAGTGGGGCGGGGATGATCAAATTGGAATTATCGTCGATGTATTTTGCTTCGTAGTTATAAAAATCGCGCGACGGGATGATTTCACCAGGGATGGAGACGATGGGGTCATCATTGCCCAGCACGCTGATCTCGATTTCGCGGGCGTTGACGCCGTGTTCCACCAAAATGCGCCGGTCGAAGCGGGCGGCGTCCATCAGCCCTTCGAGTAGGTCGGAACGGTTGCGGCATTTACTGATGCCCACCGATGAACCCAGGTTGGCGGGTTTGACGAAGACCGGATAGGCACTCATCTGCTCGACCTGCTGGATGATGGCGTCGCGTCCTTTTTCAAGCTGCGAGCGGTTGATAATGACAGATTCGACCACCGGTATCTGGTGAGTGCGTATGACATCTTTGAACAGTGCTTTATCCATGCCGACCGATGAGCCCAACACACCGGCGCCGACATAAGCCACATCGGCCATCTCGAACAGCCCTTGCAAGGTGCCGTCCTCGCCGAACGTGCCGTGCAGCACCGGGAAATAAACGTCGATCTTGGCGTAAGGCTCGATCTGCTCACCGTTTGCCGCGGGATGCAAGGCATACAACGTGTGATGCCCTGGCTCCGGACGTAACGTGACCGGGAATAAACCCTCCAGGTTGCCCTGCTCGAAAGCTTCCAACACATTCTGGCCGGAGAGCCAGCGTCCTTCGTGCGTGATGCCGATCTGGGTCACTTCGTATTTCTGTGGATCCAATACCGATAATACCGAGCGCGCTGAAAGGAGCGAGACCTCATGTTCGCCCGAACGACCACCAAACAGCACGCCGATCTTGATCTTTTCCGTCATAAAATCATTCGCCTGCCTTTTTAACATGTTTTGCCGCCTTCGATGTGGGCTGGCTTTCATTCCAATCACCGATCATTTCTATTTCCAGCTCCAAGGCCACGCCCGTTTTCTCCAACACGGTCCGCCGGGCGAGCTGGATGAGCCCAAAGACGTCACTGGTAGTGGCGCTTTGATCATTGACGAAGAAATTGGCATGGAGGGTGCTGATCACTGCTCCGCCAATACGGGTGCCTTTCAGACCAGCAGCTTCTATCAGCCTGCCGGCATGATCCCCGGATGGGTTCTTGAACATCGACCCCATGCTGGCACCTGGGGGTTGAGTGGTCCGCCGTCGGGAAGAAAATTCTGACATTTTCTCCTGAACGGCTTCCACTGTGCTGGTGGAGAGCCTGAACTGCGCCGCCAGGATGACCGCATTGCCCGGGTCGCGTTTCAAGATGCTGCTGCGATAGGCATACCCCATCTGGTCGCTGGTCAAAGACACCTTGTCCTTGACACGGTGCAAGATTTCTGCCAATTCAAGGGTGGCTTTTATATCGCTGCCTTGAGCGCCGGCATTGCCATATACGGCTCCACCGACTGTGCCGGGGATGGTGGCCGCCCATTCCATTCCGGAAAGGCCACGGAGCGCCACCTGGCGGGCCACGGTGCCGAGAATGGTGCCTGATTCGGCCCGGACGATTGGAGGGTCGACATGCGTGTTGACCTTGATGGTGTGTGCCCGGTTGATGATGACCACGCCATGAATTCCCAGGTCACTGACCAGGAGGTTGGAGCCGCTGCCTATGATATAGAGTGGCAGGTCCAATGCCCACACCTTGCGCACAAAGTTTTCCAATTCGTCGCTGGACTGGGCAATGAGTAATGCATCCGCAGGGCCGCCGACCTGGGCGGTGGTGTAATTAGCCATGCGCACATTCTCCTGCAGGCGTTCGCCGAAAATGGCACGCAGCTCTTTGATCATGTTCCTGGCGGATGAAGCGGTCATGCTATTCCTGACTCAAAGCGTTTCGACGTGGTTGATGAGACGGGTAATCAGGTCTTTGCGCTTGAGCTTCGCCAACTCTGCGTTCTTGACCTTACCCTGGCCGGCCAGCTCTTTACCATTCTCCGACACCAACTTGAGGGGAGGGAGGATGAGTGTTTCCGGCTTGTAGGTGAACTTGTCATTTGTGGTCATAATCACCTCTCAATCTTTCAAGGCTGCCAGGACGCGGGTACTGATTTGATCGGCGTCACCGGCAGAAAGGACCAGCACTACATCACCACTTTGTAAATGATTCAACAAATAACCGGCAGCTTCTTCCAGATCGGGAGAGAAGTGCACTAAGGAGTGTTGCATTTTTTTGACCAATTGTTGAGCTGAAAAACCATCACTTTGCTCCCGTGCAGCGTAAACTTCGGTGACGATGACCTGGTCGGCGTCTTTGAATGCCTGCGTGAATTCATCGAACAGCGCTTCGGTGCGGGAGTACGTATGCGGCTGCCAGACGGCCCAAATACGCCGTTCGGGGTAGCGAGCGCGGGCGGCTGCCAGGGTGGTGCGGATCTCCGTCGGATGATGCGCATAGTCATCAACTATCGCAATCCCGTTGAATTCGCCGCGCAGGTCGAAACGGCGGGCAGTGCCGGCGAAAGTTCCGAGCGCTTCGGCGGCAGTAGTGGTCGACAAGTTGAGCTGATGAACAACCGCCATCGCCGCAAGCGCATTGCGCACGTTGTGTTCGCCGGGTACTTGCAAAGCGACCGTGCCCAGATGCTGCACCCGCGGGCCACCGGAGTGAAAAACGGCTTTGAAACTAAACCCGCCGTGCTCATTTGGCGTCACTTCCTGTGCCTCATAAGCTGCGCGGGGATCCAAACCGTAGGTAAAGCTGTTGATGCTCAATGGAGCTTGTCCTAAGACTTTGCAGGCACCCTCGTTATCATGGCAGGCTAGCAGCACGCCGCCGGGCAGGACCTGGCCGGCGAAATCGACGAAGGCTTTCTCGTAGCTGGCCGGGGTAGGGTAGCAATCCGGGTGGTCGTGTTCGACGAAGGTAATGACTGCCACACGGGGTGTCAGGCCCAGGAACATGTGGTCGTATTCGTCGGCTTCGATCACAAAATGGCTTCCCTGGCCGGCGTGGGCACTGTTCTTGAGGTTCTTGGAAACACTACCGATCACGTAGGAGGGATCTTGATCCAAGCTGATCAGTGCCCAAGCGATCATGGCAGTAGTGGTCGTCTTGCCGTGTGTGCCGGCGACTGCAATCGTATCTTTCCCGGCTGTCAGTTCCTTAAGAAATTCCTTGCGATGCAACACCGGGATGCCGGCTGCCAGTGCTGCTTGCACTTCAGGGTTGCCATCGGGAATCGCGGAAGAACGGATCACCACATCGGCACCGGCCACATTGCGGCTATCATGACCTTCGCTGACCACTGCACCCAGCGCCATCAATTCGTGTGCCTGCGGTGAAAGAATCCGGTCAGAGCCGCTGACCCGGTTTCCCCGTTCCAGCAGAATGCGGGCAATGGGTGCCAGCCCGGTTCCACCAATTCCGATGAAGTGATAATGTTTCGTCATACGAACGCCGCCAAGACGATCACGAATGCGATCGCGATTGCGAAGTAAATTCCCGGAGGTGTCAACAGTGCGGGGGGCAGCCTCGGGATCAAATCCAGAGCAGCCTTGCCGATTGCCGTGGAGGCATCCGGGGCAGTAACTACACTGAATGGGTATTGGGCATCATTCAAGTACCACCACAGCGAGCCCACGATCAAATAACCGTTCAACGCGCCGAAGGCCATTCCCCAAATCGTGTCCTTGATCTTGGTAATCACCCGTTCGCGGTCGCGGAAGACAGGGATGTTGGGGGTGACATAACCCAGGATGACGATAATGACCAATAAGCCGCCGCGCACGATGAACAACCCACCAGGGAAGCTATTCAGCAGGTCGTCATAGAATGGCACGTACTGCTCAAGGATGATGTTGAAGAACAAGCCCACAAAGGCGCTCAGGGACACCAAAAATTCCTTGGTGCGGCCGCGGGTCGCGCCGATGATGGCAAACAACACCACCAGGATCCAAAAGAGGGCAAGGATATGGATCATGAGATTCCCTCTTTCTCTTGAGCAAGCTCTTCCAGCAGGGAAGCGATGTGGTTGGCTGCTTCCGGCTGCCATAGCGCGTGCATGGCCGTCTGCATGGTGCCAAGTTGCCCCGGGTTGCCCAACAAACCCTGTACGGTATCCAGAAGGCTTAACGGCAGGTCCTCATCTTTTATTATCACAGCACCGCCATGACCGACGAGGTAATCGGCATTCACTTTCTGATAGCGCCAGGCATACGGGTAGGGCACCAGGATGGCCGGCAGGCCGAAGAGTGGATATTCACCCATTGTGGAGGCGCCTGCCCGTGAGATCGCCAGGTCGGCGGAGGCCAGCGCCGCGCCTATTTCCTCATGGAGATAGGAATAAGCATGGTAATCCTTTGCCAGGTCAGCGGGTAATTGTGCCTGCGCGGTTTGGATCTCATCCCAATCCAATTGGCCGCTGATGTGGACGACCTGTGCCAGCTTCAGGATCTGTGGCAGTGCAGACAGCAAAGCCCGGTTGATGGAACGGGCGCCTTTGCTGCCGCCCAGTACCAACAAGACAGGCAGATGCTCGTGCAGTCCCAATTTCTTGCGGCCTTCAGGTTTGTCCCAATGGATCAGTTCGGAGCGTGTCGGATAGCCGGTGACCACCAATCGGGAAGGATTGCCAAAATAGACCTGGGATTCAATTGCGGTCAGAGCTATTTTGGTGGCATTGCGGGCCAGGAATTTGATCGCCGAACCGGGCTCGATATCCGGGACGTACAGCAGGGTGGGAATGCGGCGGCCGGCAATGGCCATCGGCGCGGCCACAAAACCACCCGTGAAGAACAGCACGTCCGGTTTGAACTCAGCCAGGATGCCCCGGGAGGCCAGGGTGCCCTGTGCCAACTGCGTCAGATTGCGCGGTAAAGCGCCGATGCCCACACCATGCAGGCCGGCAGCCGGGATCGACGCGAAGGGGATACCGGCGCGTTGAACCAGGTCGGCTTCCATGCCGCCCTTGCCGCCAACCCACAACACGGGCTGCGCTTTACTGCCGAGGGCCTGTAGGACGGACAGTGCGGGATACACTCCGCCGCCCGTCCCGCCGGCGCAGATCAACAACCGCA
>JBEKEX010000132.1:0-7429 GCA_050013615.1 Anaerolineaceae bacterium | reverse complement strand
AAATGTGAGCCAGACAAGCCAGATGCCGTTTACTTGGGAAGCTCTCAATATGCCATCCCTGTTTGAGTTCCCGGTGCAGTTTGTTCTCCATCTCGGCTCGCTTGCGGTAAAGCTCTACTATGGCGAGTGGGTCGTCCACAGATAAAGAGGTAATCAGCACCTTCTGTTCTTCCTGCGGCACCTCCCGCCCTTTCCAGCGAGTTACCACCACCGCATTCAGAATAGCCTTGGGTCCCCGCCGGTGTCCTTCATCTCGGGGAGGCTGATAGGCCTCATAAGTAGTCAATCGCTGTAATCCTACCGCCCGGATTTCCTGGTTCTCTCTAACTATCAAGCATTCATTTAAGCACGCCAAACCTCTGGCGTCTTGGGTGATACACATGGAGCTATCAGCGGGGACAATAAAATCTACCTTCTCCTGATTCTTGAGCCGCCACAAGACATCGCCTACACAATAGGCGCCGTCGATCAACAGTACCTTCACCCTGGCTCCAGCCGTCTTGGCTGACCGTACCAGAGCAATCACCCGGGCATGCTCGGCTTGCCCAATCTTCGCTACCTCGGCCGCGGCTACTGTGCTAGACTGGACCCCCCGCAGGGAGAGGAGGAGATAGCCATGCCGGGTAGAGGTTACGGTCTTGGGCTTGCCCCACTTATCCTTCACCTCGCGGGTAATGGTGATCTGTCCGGCTCCGGGATAATGCTCTGTGGCAGATAACTCCGTACCATCCATGCTGAAGACCGTGTCATCTACCAATTTGGCCTTGACCAGGTCCACCACTTTCATGCTGGGGATCTTGGGCACGAACACCTCGCCGCCCTGCATCATCTCCACGCAACGGATCACGAAGCGCACACCCTGCTCCAGCGAGATCCAAAAACGGGTCATGCGGTCATCGGTGATCGACAACTTGCCGCTCTGGCGTTGCTTTAAAAAGACTGGCACAACACTGCCGCGGCTGCCGACCACGTTGCCATACCGCACGCAACTGATGCGGGTGGCCTTGCCGCCGGCATAGGCATTGCTCTGGATGAGCAATTTTTCGGCTGCCAGCTTGGTGGCACCGTACAGGTTGACCGGGTTGACCGCTTTATCGGTGCTGAGTGCCATCACATGCTTGACGCCCGTATCCAGGGATGCCTCCACCACATTGCTGCTTCCCAGGATATTGGTCTTTATCGCTTCCATCGGGTTGTATTCGCACGCCGGCACCTGTTTGAGCGCCGCGGCGTGGATGACAACGTCCACCCCTTCCAACGCCCGGCGTAGCCGGGGTTGGTCGCGGATATCGCCGATGAAATAGCGCAGGTTGGACGCGTCATAGCCTGCCACACGCATCTCGTGTTGTTTCAGCTCATCGCGGCTGAATACGATCAACTTGGCCGGATGGTATTCCTTCAGCATGACGTCGATGAACTTCTTGCCGAATGAACCCGTCCCCCCGGTCACCAAAATCACTTGTTTTGTCCAGTCCATAGCAACTCCCATCAGGATGCTCGATGCATCGCCATCAATGTAAATTCTTCCAATCGAGGGGCTCACCGGCAAAATACCGGAAAGTCTCCAGGAAACCTGCGCTGCCATTTCCTTTGAATACTTTTTCGACGGGGAATTCCGCCAGGTCGTCCCAGCGCTGGGCAAAATGCCAGGGGAAGGGACGCGGGTATTCGAAGAAGAAATAATAGGCGTAACGCCAGGCTTCGTTCAATTGTTTCTTGTTCAGCCGGTATTTTTGAGGGCTTTCCAACAGCTGTCCCAAAATTTTGAAGTAACCGGTCCAGGAATCCGGGTCATAGGTGAACCCACGCCCACCGTAATGCGTGCGCCCGCTCACGATGACCGGGATGCCGCTCATAGCCATCTCCAGGCCGACCGTGGTAGTGTATACCAGGCCCAAATCAGCCAAAGCGACAATGTCGTAGGTGTTGATCTTATCTTTCGGACCCACCAGGTGGATTTGCGGTGGCAGCTTGGGCAGGTCGCGCAAAATGGCCTCGGAAATGGATGGCCCTTTCTGCAGTGCCTCGCCGGGATGGATACGAATGACCAGCTGGACATCCTCCCGTCCGGAAAAATATTGCACCGTGCGGATGATCCAGTCCGCCATGGTCTTGCTGAACAATTGGCGTCCCAGGGTCAAGCTATCGCCCAGCACGTTGGTCGGTAGCAGCACCACCGGGCGGTCATCCAATCCCAACGCCTTCCGTACTTTCTCCTCCCCTTGTGACGGAAGTCCCTGCCACGACCGCTTGAAGTTTTGCCAATGCTGCGCTTGCTGGCGTGCATTAAAAAGTTCCTTGACCTTATTCAACTGCGTACGGGTAAGTTTCTCCCCCTGGCGCGCTTCCCACAGGGTCGTGGTATCCTGTTTCATGACCTCGGAGTTCTGCGCCAGCCAGACACGCTGACGCTGCTCGCTGAATTCATACGTCACGGCCTGGATACCCAAATAACGTGCCACCCGGTAGACAATCCCAAACTCGAACAAGGTGCCGTTGGGTACAATCACCACGTCAGGGTGGTTCGCCTTAAGATACGTCATTGCTGCACGTGCAGCCTCCGTATTACGGTGATGCCGCAGGTGGTAAATATCACTTTCGGGGTCTATATCTTCCTGCTGCAGCGTATACTGCACGTCATAAACCGTTACTTCATCGACCATTTTGGTTACGGCATCAGGCAACGGTTCTTCGGATAGATGAACATTTAGAAAGGAAATGTCACCCATCACCGGGTTGAATTCCCTGAGGACTCGACGCGCATACAGGTTCTGTCGACGTAAATCGAACCGGTTGAGAGGAGTTTTCCATTCCCCATAAGGCAGAAAACCCAACGTTACATTGTGGCCTTGTGCCGAGAGCCCCAACCCCATCAGGGCAGCATGTTCGATCCAAAAATGCAGGCTGGCAAAGATGAATATCTTTTTGCCTTCCGGTTTACCCTTGCGGCAACGTACAACTTGCTCTTCGAGCTCTGCCGATACAGCTTGCAATTTTTTCAATGAAAAGCGAGTGTTAAGCGGCTTTCCGCCCTGAAGCAGCAGCCAATACAACTCTGCCGTTAGCGGAATTTCACCCAATACCTTCTTTATCGTTTCCCTTCCATCAGGTGCCATGGTTATTTTCCCTCTATCTTCCACTCGAGCATCGGGCGGATCGAACCCAGCCGCGTCTCCACCCATTGGGTGCCGGCCGCTCCGGTCGCATCCACCGAAAACGTCATTGCCTGATCATCCTGGAAATAACGCTTGATGTGATAAGAACTGGCATTGATACCGATGACGTACCTGCCCTCGTTGAACAAGTTGGGAGGGAACTGGCAGGTGCTGACGTAGTGTCCTGCCTTGCGCGCCGTAAAATCGTTGAATGACTCTGGATCGTCGAGGTCAAATGAAGTGAATACCACTTCGCCATGAGCAGTGAGCAAGTAAATGCCCACTCTCAATCCTGTGATCGGGGCATCCAGCACGTATTCAATCTCCAACGAGAAAGGCTCCACTGCCCGGATGGTATCCACCACCTGGCCACGCGGACTTTTGATGCGCATGCTGATGGGCCTGAAGGGCGCTGCCTGCGCTGGAATTTCTTCTGTAGTCCAATTACGCTGCCCTTCCTGCGAAAAGCCGCCTGAAAGATAATAATCCACGGCATGCCCGGTAGGAGCACGCAGCGCCAGTTGGCCATGATCAATCACCAGGGCTTCTTCGGTGAGCCGTAAAATGGCCGACATGTTGTGGCTGACGAACATCACCGTGCGCCCCTGTCGGGCCACGTCGCTCATCTTGCCCAGGCATTTGCGCTGGAATTCGGCGTCGCCGACTGCCAGCACCTCATCCACCACCAAAATCTCTGGTTCCAGGTGGGCTGCCACGGCAAAGGCTAGACGCAGATACATGCCACTGGAATAGCGTTTGACCGGGGTATCGATGAACTTCTCCACCTCGGCGAAATCGACAATCTCGTCGAAACGTTTCTCGATCTCAGAATTCTTCATGCCCAGAATGGCGCCGTTGAGGAAAATATTCTCCCGGCCCGTCAATTCAGGATGGAATCCCGTACCAACTTCCAGCAGAGACCCCACGCGTCCATGGATTTCCGCAATGCCTTCGGTGGGTTCGGTCACACGAGACAGGATCTTTAGCAATGTGCTCTTTCCGGCGCCGTTCTTGCCGATCACGCCCAGCACCTGTCCTTGCTTCACTTCGAAGGAAACACCCTTCAAAGCCCAGATATATTGTTCTTCGAGTTCCGCTTCGTTCTTTTTGTGAAACATGGCGCTTGCTTTCTCGCTGACTGTTTCACGCAAGGTGCGATATTTGATGACCGGGGCGCCAATCCGGTACCGCTTGCCAATATTTTCAACTTTGATCGCTGTATCTGACATATCACATCCCTCCTATACCATATCCGCAAACTGGTGTTCCATGTGGCGGAAATAGAACATACCAGTGATCAGGAAAATGATACTGACGCAGGCAGAAACGATGAACGTGGAAGCGTCGGGGGCTGCCGTACCCAACAATGCCCAGCGGAAGCCGTCCACCACCCCCGTCATCGGGTTGAGTGCATACACCACCTGCCACTTGGAGGAAACGAGGCTGCTGGAGTAAACAACCGGGGTGATGAACATCCATAATTGAGTAAGGAACCCTACTACATAGTTAACATCACGGTAGAGGACATCCATCGCAGCAAGCCACAATCCCACTCCCAGTGAAGCAACCAGCGCCTGGATCAAGAACAGGGGCAATGTCCACACAGCCGTAGTAGGGGCAATATGGTAGAACAACATCATCAATAGCAGGACAACAAAAGCAATGAAAAAATCCACAATGTTGCCCAATACAGCAGAGAGGGGTAATATCGCTCTCGGAAAATAGATCTTGGTGATCATGTTGCTATTGGACACCAAAGACTTAGCGGCATCAGAAAGCCCACCAGAAAACAATGTCCAGGGCAGCAAGGCCGCATACGAGAAGATCGGGTAGGGAATGTTGTCCGAAGGCATCTTCGCCAGGCCGCCAAAGAAAATACTAAAAACCACCATTGACAGGAATGGCTTCAGGATTGCCCAACTGGCGCCTAATATTGTTTGCTTGTAACGTACTTTCAGATCGCGCCAGGTAAGGAAATAGATCAATTCCCGCGATTGCCAGATATCTCGCAGGTTAAGTGTAGCGAACTTCGCGGACGGCCGAAGGATGACCGTATGTTCAGCAGCGCGTGCAGCTATTGCTTTTTCAGTTTCATTGTTTTCCATATCCGTCCTGTCACTTGGTGCGATGAGCTTCATACCATTCGATCGTCTGGCGTAACCCTTCTTCGAATGGAACTTGTGCTTTGAAGCCGAAATAGCTCTCGGCCCGGCTCACGTCCAGGCCGCGGCGTGGTTGCCCGTTGGGCTTGCTGGCATCCCAAACGATCTTGCCCGTATAGTGCGTCAGGCGGGCGATCAAATTTGCCAGGTCTCTGATGCTGATCTCATTGCCAGAGCCCAGGTTCACCGGCTCGGAGTCGTTGTAACGTTCGGTAGCCAGCAGGATGCCCTCGGCAGCATCTTCCACATATAGAAATTCTCGCGTGGGAGAACCATCACCCCATTGGACAATCTCGAGTTGGCCTTTTTCACGCGCTTCGATACAGTTGCGGATGATGGCAGGGATCACATGCGAAGAGCTCGGGTTGAAGTTATCGCGCGGGCCATACAGGTTGACCGGCAGCAGAAAAATGGAGTTGTAACCGTATTGCTGACGATAAGCTTGGGATTGCACCAGCAGCATCTTCTTCGCCAAGCCATAAGGTGCATTGGTCTCTTCAGGATAACCATTCCAAAGATCATCCTCTTTGAACGGCACCGGCGTGAACTTGGGGTAAGCGCACACTGTGCCGAGCGCCACGAATTTCTTCACTCCGGACTGCCAGGCACAATGGATGAGCTGCACACCCATCATCAAATTGTTATAGAAGAATTCGGCCGGATGCTCACGATTGGCACCAATCCCACCCACCTGCGCCGCCAGATGGATGATCACATCCGGTTTGGAATCTGTAAGCATTTGCTTGATCGAATCAAGCTGGGTAAGATCGTACTTCTCGATTGTAGGAATAAAAATATCAGCTGCGCCGCGTTGGCGTAATTTTTCGACGATAAATGAGCCTAAAAAACCTGCACCGCCTGTGACACACACACGGTTTTCTTTCCAAAATCTCTCTGACTCCGTCATATCAATTTTCCTTCCATTCCACGAATACTTTTAAGTAACGTATCACCAACGCCGGGGCATCCGTATCTTCGACAATGGCGACCCCTTGTTCCAGGCAGGTCAAACGGCATATTTCTGCCACATCCCCCTCGCCAACGATCCGGACTGTGTGAAAGCCGGCTTGCTTGACTTGATCCAACGCCGCCAGCACGCGAACCCGCACTGTGCGATACAGATTGAACGAACTCTGAATATAATCGACGGTCAACCGGGCGCGCAATGCGATCCCTTCCGGCGTGATGATATAGCGCAACTTCTTACGCTCCAAACGATGAGCCTTGACATAACCCTTTTCGATCAACCGCTTGAGGTGCCAATTGATGGTGCCAACCGCTACGTTCATATGGCTTGCCAAAGTCGCCTGCGTAGCATCAGGGTCTTGCTCAATCTGCTCAAGGATCGTTAAATCGGGGTTAAATTGAGGTAAATTAGACATTTTTGTGTTCAATATTCAGATGCTGAATTATAACGATTTTTCTTTTCAGCGTCAAGGCTTGCCATGTTAATACTTGATTAACTTGAATTATTATTTGCAATGTAGTACTATTGAGATAATATTTACCCTGATAGGAGGTATTCATGTCTTCTTTATCTGGCAATAAATCTTTCTCAATGACCGATCCCCCCGTCGCTGTGGCCTTGTTCAATAACCCAAAATGGGCTTGGATCTGGCTTTTAGCCCGGCTTTACATTGGCTATACCTGGCTTAGCGCAGGGATCGAAAAGCTGAGTTCACCAGCCTGGACACAGACCGGAGCTGCACTACAGGGTTATTGGACACATGCGGTCGCGGTTCCACAGGCTCCCGCAACGCCACCGATTACCTTCGATTGGTATCGTGCTTTCATTCAGTGGCTTCTCAATATTCAGGCATACACCTGGTTTTCTAAGCTGGTGGTTGCTGGTGAATTATTGATCGGCGTAGCCCTGGTCTTAGGCGTTTTTGTAGGCATTTCAGCCTTCTTCGGCGCCTTCCTGAACTGGAACTACTTAATGGCTGGCACTACCAGCATCAACCCTTTGATGCTGGTTATCACCATCGCCCTCATCCTGGCATGGAAAACCGCCGGTTGGTGGGGATTGGACCGCTGGCTGCTCCCTCTGTTGGGTGCGCCCTGGAAACCCGGCAAGTTATTCGAAAAAGATAAACAGACTGCTTGAACAGT
>JBEKEX010000131.1:0-8038 GCA_050013615.1 Anaerolineaceae bacterium | reverse complement strand
TTCCATTCGCTCGTAGGATAAACAACAAAGAACCAACTCATGTAACCAATCATTATTATATTTTAGCTATTTGTTTCGTACTTTTTCTGATCGTTGCGTAGTTTTGAAAAGGCGATCTCGCGCACAGCTAACGGGATCTTGTTGACTTTACGTTCTGAAATAATCGCCAGCAGGTAAGCCAGCGCACATTTTTCGAGCACTTCCACGTTGTCGATAGCACGATCCATATCGGTGCCGAAGACCAGTGCCCCATGGTTTTGCATCATATAGGCATTATTGTGGTCGCGGACGTGCTTCGCAATGGTATTAACCAACATCCCGGTTCCTGATGGTGCGTAGGGGATGATCTCGACCGAGCGGCCCAGAAAACGGGCTTGCTCGTCGAACAAGGCAGGAATGGGAGCTTTGATCAGCGTCAATGCGCTGGTGTAGACCTGGTGGGTGTGGATGATGGCATTCACGTCGCGGCGCGCTTTGTAAATGGCCGCGTGCATCCCGGACTCGACCGAAGGTTTGAGAGTCCCTTCGACCGGCTGCAGATCCATGGTCAGCACACAGACATCCTCGGGGATCATTTTCATGTAATCGTAATCGGAAGGGGTGATCGCTGTCAAGATTTGACAGTAGGATTAATTCATGCCTACGAAAAAATACCATCACGGTGATTTAAAGAATGCTCTTATCAAGGCGGGCGTGGATATCCTTGCAGAAGAGGGAGTAGGTGGATTGAGCCTGCGCAAGGTTGCACGCAAGGCTGGCGTCAGCCATGCCGCTCCCTATGCCCATTTCGCCGACAAGCAAGCCCTTATTGCTGCCATCTCCACCGAAGGTTTCCGCATTCTTGATGAGCAATTCAGTTCCATCCGTGAGAAATACCAGGCTGATCCCAAGCGTCAATTGGTGGAGGCGGCCTGGACTTATGTATGGTTCGCACAGACCGATCCAGCCCACTTTCGGGTCACATTCTCCAGCGCAGTAGAACAGGAAAAGAACTACCCGGCGTTGGTGGAGATGACGGTGAAAAGCTTCGGGCAGGTGGTGCAGATCGTTGGAGCATGCCAGGCTGCCGGTCTTTTGCGTCCTGGGCCGTTGGATTTACTGGCCGTCAGTGTGTGGAGCGTTGTGCATGGATTTGCCTCGCTGCTCATCGAGGGGCAGATCTCCCATACCATTCTCGATCGCATGACTATCCGTGAGATGCTGATCTTTACGCTCAACCAGATAACGCTGGTTCCTCTTGATCCCGGCGAATTCCTTGACCTGCCAGAACGTTAAATTCCGTTTTAGTGAATTGATCGCCTTACCGCAAGCAATTGAATAGGCGGGGGTAACGATAAACCAGTCTACCTTCCTCTCCTCAAGCAACCTCTCCGGCAATATGCTGGGAGGTTGTTTGCATCTGTTTATGAAGAAATGAGTACAAAAGGTCTTTTCCCACTTGATTTTTCATCAGAAGGTGCTATCTTATAGATAGGGGATTATTAAGGCACAAATTGGTTGAAACGGCTTCTTCGATGTGCCGATTTGTGCTCTTCACAGTAACGAGCCCACAGGTATCTACGGCTGAAAAAGCTTCAAAGTGCGGTTGTTCAAGCGGAAGTGAGAGGCTGAAATGACGGTCCTCGAAACGCAAATACCTGTTGGTGTAACCCCTAACGGTGTGACCCCTCGCGGGGTAGCCCCTCGCGGGGTAATGCGGGATTATTCGCTTGTTGTTTCGGCCGAGAAGGAAGAGCTGATCAACCAAAGTCATGCCAAAGCGAAGGAAATCTTCGGGGAGCTGGTTTCCAACGTCGTGAGATCGAGCGTGACAGGGCTGTGCTCTTTTTTCATTGCGCCGGACGGGATCAAAGGCACGAGTGGCTCAGCAGATGGCGACAGCCAGCGAGTTCAATATATTGCCTGGCTCGAGAAGAATTGCCAGGAAGGGATACAGACTTTCTATGCCTCGACGCTGATCGATCGATGCCAGTGATCGAACTAACGGGATAACCGGGTCAGAAAACACGGATTTGCCCGCCTCGGTGAACTTTGCGGTTTCACCAGGGCGGGTTTTGTTTTTTGCTGCTGTTATTGTGGGTGGATGCATAACCCTGTTCGAAAAGCTCGTTGCAATACCATGTATAATTATCGGACGCAGCAGGAGAATGACTCCTGCCTCGCTTATCTATGACCGAATTTGCCATTCATCTCAACGAATTGGGGAAGACCTACCGGGTCCCGGAGCGCGAATCCGGGATGGGTGCGGCGCTGCAGTCGCTGTTCCACCGCAAGATGCAGGATATCAAGGCGGTGGACGGCTTGACGTTCGACCTGGCCCCCGGCGAGATCGTCGGTTTCCTGGGACCGAACGGCGCCGGCAAAACCACCACCCTGAAGATGCTTTCAGGGCTGCTGCATCCCACCCACGGCGAAGGCAAAGTGTTGGGATTCGTCCCCTGGAAGCGCGAGCGCGCCTTTCTGCGCCAGATCACTCTGGTGATGGGCCAGCGCAACCAATTGGTGTGGGACATCCCGGCCGCCGATTCGTTCGAGCTGAACCGGGTCATCTACCGTTTGCCGGCCGCGGATTACCACCGCACTTTGAACGAGCTGACCGAGCTGCTCGAGCTGGGACCGCTGCTCAAGAAACCGGTGCGCAACCTGTCGCTGGGGGAGCGCATGAAGTGCGAGATCGCAGCGGCCTTATTACACCGCCCGCAAGTGGTGTTCCTCGACGAGCCTACCATCGGCCTGGACGTGACCATGCAGCGCCGCATCCGGGCGTTCATCGCCGAGTACAACCACCGCTACGGCGCCACCGTGCTGCTGACCAGCCATTACATGGCGGACGTGGAGGCCCTGTGCAAGCGCGTGATCGTCATCCATCACGGCCGGCTGCTCTTCGACGGCGACCTGTCCGACCTGGTGCAGCAGTTCACTTCTTATAAAACTATCGTGGTCCAACTGGCGGATTGCCAGGCCGACCTGCATACCTACGGCGAAGTGATCGATTGTGAGGACGGACGCACCACCCTGCGAGTGCCGAAAGCCAAGACGGCCCGCGTTACCGAGCGCCTGCTGGCCAACCTGCCGGTGATCGACCTGCTGGTGGAAGACCCGCCCATCGAGGAGGTCATCGACGAGGTATTCACCCAGGCGGCGGCATGACGGCCCTGACAGAATTGCGCGACCTGCTGCGCTTGTACGCCCAGCAGTTCAAGACCACCTTCGCCAGTATGGTGCAATACCGCGCCTCGTTGTTCATCTGGATGATCTCCCAGGTGCTCGAGCCGCTGGTCTACCTGATCGTCTGGTCGACGGTCTCGAACGGCAGCAGCGGGGGAAGCGTGGGCGGGTACACCGCCCAGGGGTTTGCAGCTTATTACCTGACGCTGATGCTGGTCAACCAAGCCACCTACACCTGGATCATGTACGAATATGAATACCGCGTCCGACAAGGTTTCCTGTCGTTTGCGCTGCTCAAGCCGGTGCACCCGATCCATTCGGATATCTCCGACAACCTGTCTTCCAAGCTGATCACCCTGCCGATCCTGATGGCGGTGGCGGGTGGCCTGGCGCTGGTCTTCAAGCCGACTGCCTCGCTGACGGCGTGGGGCGTGCTGGCCTTCA
Source organism: Anaerolineaceae bacterium (assembly GCA_050013615.1). Classification (GTDB taxonomy): domain Bacteria; phylum Chloroflexota; class Anaerolineae; order Anaerolineales; family Anaerolineaceae; genus JBEKEX01. The sequence goes on along the minus strand of JBEKEX010000131.1, from coordinate 4,426 downwards.
TTCCGGCCTTGATCCTGGCCTTCCTGGTGCGCTTCCTGCTGGAATGGACCCTGGCGCTGGCGGCCTTCTGGACGACACGCGTGAGCGCCATCAACCAGGTGTATTTCATATTGATGCTCTTCCTGGCCGGGCAGATCGCCCCGCTGACGCTGTTCCCGCACTGGCTGCAGATCGTGGCGGACATTCTGCCGTTCCAATGGATGCTGGGCTTCCCGGTGGAGCTGGTGCTCGGCCAGTTGACGCCCACCCAGGCGCTGGAAGGGCTGGCGGCCCAGGCCGCCTGGCTTATCATCAGCCTGGTGCTGGTGCGACTGGTCTGGCGGGCAGGCGTGCGGGTCTATTCGGCGGTGGGGGCATGAATATCCTGCGTCTGTTCGCGGTCTATTTCCGGGTCAACGTGCTCAACGAGACCGCCTACCGGGTCAATTTCTTCGTGCAGCTCTTCCAATCTTTATTAGAGCTGGGTACGGCCCTGGGCGGGCTGGCGGTCATCTTCACGTACACCAATGCGCTGGGCACCTGGCGCCCGGACGAGATGCTGGCGTTGGTGGGGGTTTATTTCCTGGTGGGCGGGGTCATCAGCCTGGTGATCCAGCCGGGCATGTCGGCGCTGATCGATTCGGTGCGGGACGGCACGTTGGACTTCACCCTGACCAAGCCGGAGGATGCCCAGTTGCTGGTCAGCATCCAGCGCATAGCCATCTGGAGTTTGCTCGACCTGTTGATGGGGGCGGGCGTGCTGGGGACGGCGCTCGTCCGGTTGCGTGAATCGATTGGAACCGTGCAGGCGGTCGAGTTCGTCGGCATGCTGCTGTCCGGGGGCGTGATCGTTTACAGTTTCTGGCTGATCCTGGCCAGCCTGTCATTTTGGCTGGTGCGGGTGGAGAACCTGCTGGAGATCTTTCAGAGCATGTACCAGGCTGGGCGCTGGCCGATCAGCCTGTACCCGGGCTGGCTGCGCTTTGGCCTGACCTTCATCGTGCCGGTGGCCTTTGCCACCACGGTCCCGACCGAGGCCTTGACCGGGCGCCTGGGAGGCTCGACCTTATTGGAAGCGGTTGGGTTGGCGATTTTGCTGTTCACTGCGGCGCGCGTCATTTGGCGGCTGGGGTTGCAGCGTTATGCGGGGGCGTCGGCGTAAGAATTGAACAGATGTTGAATCGATATCAGCAATTATTTTATTGGAAAATCCGCAAAACTAACACTATTGGTTTGAGTATTTTTCCAGAAATAACTCATTTTTACTTCGAAAAGTTTGCTTAATTCATTAAGCTCTTGTGTTATATCATCTTTTTTCATGGAGTCATTAGTGTATGTGCCCATTCGATAATGAAAAGCAGTCCAGAAGGCAACGCTTTGATTAAAAAAGATTGGCTTTCTAGGAGCTATAACTGAATACATACCCCCATTTTGTGCAAAAACGGCATCTGCAAGTTGGCGATTCCCTAAATCGCAGCCCGAAATAAATAACCTCCGATTATCAAGTTTTTCTTTGAAAATATCAGCAAAAACTAGAAAATTCATTTGGTTAAATGTGAATTGAAAAAGATTTTCAGCACCATGACATGAGATATGAAGGTATCGATATCCTGAATTTCTAAATTCTTCTGCTAAACATCTTAATTCACGTTCAGTACGAAAATAATAATATTTTGGCCTTTTTCTATAAATCTTTAAAGCTTCAAAGAGTAATTTGCCATCAAGGCGGTTTTTACGCTCATCCTCGAGAGATAAAGATTCAAGGATGAAGGTTTGAGGTTTAGTTATTTGCTTTGGCGGTATATTTTTCATAATAGATGCTCCTACTATGTGGAAAATACTTCAATCAACTTTATGGTTAGAATCGTTGTGTTTCAAAATTGCTGATTTCAGCGGATTTTGTTAATTTTTAGCTTGGAAAGCAAAAGGCGTATTTATCTTAGCTACATTTTACCCCGGGATTTGGAATTCTATTTTTTATCTTGATACCAAATGCTCGACAGAAACCCGGCTACGTCCTGCTAATCGACTTGCTTGTCCACGGCCGCGGCACCTTTGACGCACTTCCAAGTGTAGATGGAAGCGTGACCGGTCACCCCGGCGGGTATTGAATTGGAATCGAATTTGCCATATACTGTTCCTAATTCACGGGGTAAAACGCTAAATCGAAGTTGAACGATCTTGATTTGGCATTTATTTTCAACAGCACTATCTTATACGTTTCAAGCAAATATATTACAAGATCACAGGTTAAGATGGGAAAATAAAACTGTAGGAGGGGAATATGGATACGAATCCAGAAGTGGTCAAAAAAACTATTGATTGGCATCAGATAGTATCTTGGTCGTTGCTCATTGCCCTCCTAACACTACGAATTCCTTTTGCTGGAGTTTTGCGGATCCTTACGCAGGCTGACTGGGTGATCACTGTTTTCCAGGTAGGCACCTATTTTTTCACAGCCATCTTTCTCTGGTGGGAGTGCAAGAACCTTCCAGACTTTCATGTCGACATGCTGGCACTTGGGATCATTATCCTGTTTAAACCCCTCCAAACCCTAATATTGAGATTTGTCAGTAATGATGAGCCTTTGGCATTTCCTTCCGTTCCGAGTCTCATGATTTGGGTGATCGCCATTGGGCTTGCTATTGCTCTTTGGTTTAATAGGAAAGATTTACCCAAATTTCAATGGAAGAGCCTCGGATGGTTTGGGATTGGAACCCTAGCTGGAATTATCCTTGCGGTTGTTCTTGCTATACCAGGAGCCTACCAGATTGGCTCAAGCTTGTCACCCATTGAATTTTGGCAAATACTACGAGATCAGATTAGATGGTCCTTTTTCTTTCAAATTGGATATGCAGCAGTATCCGAAGAACCTCTTTTTCGTGGATTCTTGTGGGGGGCGTTACGCAAGGTAGGTTGGAAAGAAGTTTGGATTTGGCTCGTGCAAGCTGCCCTGTTCACAGTTGCACATATGTATTATTTTGGTAACCATTGGATTTCTTTGTTCGTCCTTGTCCCGATGGGTGGTCTTGCGTTGGGTCTGATCGTTTGGAAGTCCAGGACGATCAGCGCCAGCATGCCGCTTCATGGAGCTCTTAACTCTTTGGGAACGTTATTTGCGAGTTTGGCACGATTTTACATTTTTAAATGACCCAGTTCGTTTTCCAACCAAAATTACAAATAGCGACTTTCTTAGCCGCTATTTGTACTGTTTCTAATAATTTTTACTTTTCAATCGGGTACCAGATATCCGACAGGAAGCCGGCTGCGTCCGGCTGGACGACTTGCTTGTCCACAGCCGCGGCACCTTTGACGCACTTCCAAGTGTAGATGGAATCGTGGCCGGTCACGCTGGCGGGGATGAAATCAGTGCCGGAGTTGGCCGTGCAATAATCCGTCATGGCCTGGGTGGGAGTTTTGTCGGTGTTGGCCTTGGAATCACAGGGCAGGTTGGCGCCCACGTTGCAGGCGTAGACTTTGCCGCCCATGCAGCGCCAGCTCGTCGACTGCTTGAGCATGTCCATCGGCTCGGTGCTGTTTTCCAGGTTGGCCGCTTTCAGGTAGCCGGTGACGATTTCATCGGGAACTTTGTCGCCGGTGTAGTTGGCATCGGGCGTATCGATCGTCCCGACTGCCGCGCAGTAAGCGAAGGGATCGGTGTAGGTGGCAGCCGTGGGTGCGCTTTGGGGAATGGGGGTGGGCGTGGGGCTGGCTACAGCGGTCGAGCAGGCTGCCAGTAAGAGGCTCGCTAAAGCCAATAATGCTAAAAATAAAGTGGTGGTATGTTTCATGGCGAAGTGTCCTTAAAATAATTCTACCCCCTTAATCGATGACCAAAACATATTAAAAATGTCATTGCGAGGGTTGTGCTTTTCAACCCGAAGCAATCTATAAGATTGCCACGAAGTTTGGAAAAGCGCTAAACTTCTCGCCTCTCCCCAAAGAACGGGGACAGGTGCGAGGCAGGCAATGACAATTTGATTAGTTGGAGTTATTGGGATTGCTCTGCTTTAACCAAGACTGTGAGGTCTTGGGACAATTGCTGCACGGCTTGGGCCACGACGGCCGAAAGGGGCTCGGCGAACTCATTTTGGGCGGGCTGGATGCCGATGAGCGCGACCTGGCTGCCCAGCTCCCGCTTGAAGAAGCCGGCAATGATGCTGAGCGAAAAGGTGTGGGTGACGGGGAGGCCTTTTTCGATGCTTTGCCAGTCCAGCCAGCAAACGCTGCCTGGGGGCAGGTCCATTTGGGCGGCATCGACCATCAAGATCAGATCGGGTTGGAAATGGCGCAGACCGCTGGTGAAATTTTCCGGCGCGCTGCCGACGTCCAGCACCAACAGATTGGGATTTCCTACCGCGTAGGGTAGTAGTCGGCGCGCCAGATAAGCCCCGGCAAAATCGTCCCCCCGTGTTTCTTGTCCAATACCCAGGATTGCCAAACGGGT
>JBEKEX010000130.1:0-7461 GCA_050013615.1 Anaerolineaceae bacterium | reverse complement strand
GCGAGCGTCCAGTTGCTGAAAGCCCATCCAATAGGCGCTAATATTCCCGGCGTTACCCACCGGCAGCGCCAGCCAATCCGGTGCACTTCCCAAGGAGTCGCAAATCTCGAATGCGGCGGTTTTCTGCCCTTCCAGTCGATAAGGATTCAACGAATTCACCAGGGCGATCGGGTATTTTTCGGAAATAGCAACCACCAAATTCAAAGCGTCGTCGAAGGAGCCATCGATCTGGATCACTTCGGCGCCATAGGCCACCGCCCCGGCGAGTTTGCCGGTGGCGACCTTGCCGGCCGGGATGATGACGATGCAGCGCATGCCGGCGCGGGCAGCATAAGCCGCCGCCGAAGCGGCGGTGTTGCCCGTGGATGCGCAGATCACCGACTTGGCACCCTTGCCATAGGCTTCGCTGATAGCGACGGTCATGCCCCGGTCTTTGAACGAGCCGGTGGGGTTCATTCCCTCGAACTTTACGAACAACTCGAAGCCGCCCCCCAGCGCAACTGCCAGCTTGGGCATGGGGATGAGCGGTGTATTCCCCTCCAGCAGCGTCACCGTGCGAGTGTAAGCAGGGATATCGAGATATAGGCGATAGCGTTCGAGGACTCCGGCGTAAGCAGACATGCGCACCTTCTAGTGAGGGATATAACCCAATTTGACCAGCAACTCGGCGTTGAAAATCGACCCGCCCGCCGCTCCGCGGATGGTGTTGTGAGACAGAACGACAAACTTCAGGCCAAAGATCGGATCGGAGCGCACGCGTCCCACCACGGTTGCCATGCCATTGCCCGTCATGCGGTCCAGGCGGGGTTGAGGGCGATCCGGCTCATCCCGGACGATGATGACCGGATCCGGCGCGGAAGGCAAGTCGCGACTAACCTCAGGGGCGCGGTATTCCCGCATCGCCTGGATGGCCTGCGCCGGTGTGGCGCTTTTCTCCAACTCAACCGAGAGGCACACCATGTGTCCATCCGTAACTGCGACTCGGTTGGTGTGGGCCGAAACCAGGAAATCGGCCGGGACGATCTCATCCCCCACGATCTTGCCCAACATCTTGCGGGGTTCGCTCTCGACCTTCTCCTCTTCGCCTTTGATGAGCGGGATGACATTGTCGATGATATCCATCGCGGGAACGCCGGGGTATCCAGCCCCGGACAATGCCTGCATCGAGACGGCAAACACTTTCCGCAACCCAAAAGCGTCTTGCAGCGGCTTCAAGGCAACGGTAATACCCGTGCTGGTGCAATTGGAATTGGTGATGATGCCGCCCGACCATCCCCGCAGTCTGCGTTGGATCGGCAGAATGGCCGCTTGCTCGGGGTTTACCTCCGGGAACAGGATCGAGACATCAGGCGCCATCCGGTAAGCGGAAGCATTGGAGCAAACAATCGTGCCCGCACCGGCGAAAGCCGGTTCGATCTCGACCGCTGCATCGGCAGGAAGAGCAGAGAAAGCCAGCGGAACCGAGACCGAATCCGGAGAAGTCGGCAGGATTTCCATCTCCCTGGCCCATGCCGGCATGTCACCCGGCAAGATCCAATGGCAGGCAGTGCCGTAGCTCTGGCCGACTGTACGATCGGAGGCGGTCAACGCCATCACCTTGAAATAAGGATGGCAATCCAACAGTTGGATGAAACGCTGACCCACACTGCCGGTGGCTGCCAAAACTGCGACGGGGATTCGATCTGACATAAGAAGTGCTCCTCTGAAATCGATAGATCACAATCGAATTAATGAATGCAAAGCCAGCAGTGCCTCTTTGATTTGAGACGCGCTGACCACCAGGCTGATGGACACCTCGGAAGACCCTTGGGCGATGGCGATCACATTCACCTTTTTCTCACCCAAAGCGGTGAAGACACGACCCGCTACACCTGGCGTCGATTTCATCCCCTCGCCAACCACCGTGACGATGCCGACTTCATCGGTGGCCCACACCCGGTCGATATCCCGGTGCTCGATCTCACGCTCGAAAGCGGACTCGAGCATATACACCACTTTCGCAGAAGAAGCGCTGGGGATGGCAAAGCAAATACTTTGTTCCGAAGAGGCTTGGGTGATCATAGGCACACTGGCACCGGATTTTGCCACCGTATCGAACGTGCGTGCCGCAACGCCGGGCACGCCCAACATACCATGGCCTTCGATGGTGACCAGTTGAAGGTCGCTAACCGTAGTAATGGCTTTGATGATCCCGGGGTGCGCCTCCAGGTCAGTCACCAGGCGTGTGCCGGGGTGGCCCGGATTGAATGTGTTGCACACGCGCAGCCCAATGCCGGCCTCGATGACCGGGCGGATCGTTTTGGGATGCAGCACCTTGGCACCGTAATAAGCCAATTCGGCAATCTCGCGATAAGAACAGACCGGCACGGTGGTGGCCGAAGGTACCAGCCGCGGGTCGGCCGTCATTATGCCATCCACGTCGGTATAGATCCACACGTCGTCAGCCGGCAAAGCCGCACCGATCAAAGCCGCTGAATAGTCGCTGCCGCCGCGGCCCAGGGTGGTGATATTTCCTTTTTCGTTGGCGGCCAAAAATCCGGTGATCACCGGCACAATCCCTTGCTCCAGCAGGGGAGGTATTACGGCACAGGTCAATTCACGGGTTTTTTCCATGTCTGGATGGGCATCTGTGAAGTGATCATCGGTACGGATCAAGCGCGTGGCTTCGACCGGTTGGGCAGGAATACCTTGCGCTTGAATTGCGGCGGCGAGGATGTGGATGCACATCCGCTCGCCGGCAGAAGCGATCGTATCCACCACACGCGGCGTCGCTTCACCCAGCACCGCCACGGCCTGGCAGAGATTCACGATCTGATCGATGATCTTTTGAACTTCAAGGAGCGCAGCTTCTCTCGCCGCTTTTTCAGGGATCAACGCTTCGGCAATTTCAGAATGGCGGTTACGCAATGTCGTGGCCGCTTCCGCAAGATCGATTTCCCCCGAGGCCATCGACAACAACAGATCCGTCATACCGCTAAGCGCCGAGGTGACCACGACCAGGTTTTTCCATTTCTTGCGCTCGGAGACAATGATGGCAACCACTTGGCGCATGGCCGCGGATGTCCCCACCGAAGTGCCACCGAATTTCATTACCAGGGTCTCTTGTTTGCCTAAAGCAGTCTTCAACGCCATTAAAATATGCCTCCATACATTCCGATGAAACTGGGAATGTCCTTTTTGGGTGTTTTGAAACCCTATTTAATTAATGTAGCAGTAATATGGATACCAACGTTTGAGTTATACGAAGACCCAATGTGGAGTACGCCCAAATTATACATCACGCTCGAAAAAACATAAATAATTTATCCCATGAACTTATTTCCCCAATGCTTCAATACCCATCCTAAGCCACCGTTGAACACCGTCGGAATCTGCATACGCATCATCCGTTTCAAACTGTTCAATTTCTTTTCATCGAATGGCGGGTAGCGCACAGCGGGATCGAAATGGACGTCATGGTCATAGACGGCGCGTGCATTGGAAAATTCACGGAAACCCCACTCCCCGTGATATTTTCCCACGCCGCTGGGCCCCGCCCCTCCGAACGGCAAGTCGGCGACTGCCAGGTGGTTGACCGTATCATTGACACAGGCGCCGCCGGATGTGGTGCGCTCCAAGACGCTTTGGACAACCGTCCGATCTTCGGAAAAAACGTAGAGGGCCAAGGGTTTATCACGGCGGTTGACGAAATCGACTGCCTCGTCCATATCTTTCACCGGCAAGATTGGCAGGATCGGCCCAAAGATCTCCGACTGCATCACTGACGCGTCCGGAGATACATTCTTCAGGATGGTGGGGGCGATATAACGTTCGTCGCGGTCCGTCTGCCCACCGGTAACGATCTCGCCGTCCGCCAGATAAGCAGCCAGGGTATCGAATTGCTTGAGGTTGATGATGCGCCCATATTCGATACTTTGGCGCGGGTCATCGCCAAAAAATTCATGGATACATTTGACCAACGCTGTGATCAATGGCTCCATGACCTGTTCCTGAACGAGCACATAATCCGGCGCCACACACGTCTGGCCAGCATTGATGAATTTTCCCTGAGCAATGCGGTGCGTCGCCACCTCAAGATTTGCCGTTTCATCCACCAAGGTCGGGCTCTTCCCACCCAGTTCCAATGTGACCGGCGTCAGATGCTTGGCCGCTGCCTGCATAACGATCCTGCCCACCTGCCCGCTACCTGTCAAAAAGATCTTATCCCAGGGCAGGTCGAGGAGCAGGTCATTCGGCGTATCCTCCGAGACCACCCGGAATGCAGCCGGATCCATATATTGGGGGAAAATCTTCGAGAGGACCTTGAATGTCTCGGCGGCTGTGCGCGGGGGCTTGATCACTGCAGTATTCCCCGCCGCAATCGCTCCGATCAGCGGACCCAACGTTAATTGCATGGGATAATTCCAGGCGCCCATGATCAGCACCACGCCCAGCGGCTCGAACATGATCCGGCTGGTGGCAGCCTGCAGAAAAATGGGTGTGGGTACGGTTGGTGATTCGATCCATTGCGCCAGATGCCGCAAGGTATGGTCGATATCGTTGGTCAAGAAACCCATTTCAGTGGCATAACATTCGAAGGGGCTCTTGTGCAGGTCCTGGTAAAGTGCACCCTCGAAATCGGAATAACGTTCTTCCAACATCCGTTTGAGTGCATTCAATTGGTCATAACGCCAGGCCAAAGAACGTGTATTTCCATTAAGATAGTATTGCCTGAGGTTGGCAAAATGCTGCTTCAGTGTTGGTACATCCATAATGAATGAGCGATGCCCCGGCTATAGCTTCAAAGTCAGAACAGTCCGCTGCCTCCTTGATGATTAATGGTGTTGTGAAAGAGCCAAACCATAAGCTCGAAATATTCGAGCCAAGGATAGATTTTACACTCTTTTACATTTTAGAAAAAGATGAACGTGCGCGATCCGGATCGTACTGCAGCCCCATAAAGCATTGCGGTGACACAACTTTAGTAGGGACAAACAGGGGTTGTGCGCTCTTCAAATTTAATAGGGTTTGTATAGGTCTTTTTGGGGACAAAGATAGCTCCTTATTGATAATATGATAATTACCAAGTGAAGCTTACCGATAACCACGCCATACGTATAAATCAAGGCCGTAGCCAGGTGAGCGGTTTTTCAAACAGCATTTTCAAGCGCTAAAAGGAGATTTCTTATGAATTCTACGTATATCATCATCATCGTTGTGGTGGTATTGGTAGTCCTGGGCCTCATATTGGGGCCGATTTTTTCTCGCCGCAAACGTACAGATCGGTACCAAAATAAATTCGGACCTGAATATGATCACACGGTGAAGACCCTGGGTAACGAGAAAAAAGCACAAACAGAGATGGATAAACGACAAAAGCATGTTGACTCTTTGAATATCCGTCCACTATCTGTTAGCGAGCGCGAGCGCTATCTGGCCGAGTGGTCTGTCGTCCAGGCCAAATTCATCGACGAACCGGCACAGGCAACTGTAGAGGCCGACCACCTGATCATGGAAGTCATGCAACTTCGTAACTATCCGGTATCCGATTTCGAGCAGCGGACGGCCGATATCTCGATCAACTATCCTGATCTGGTCAGCAATTATCGGGCGGCGCGAGAGATCGCGATCAAAAATGAGCACCACACGGCAAATACTGAAGAATTAAGGCAGGCATTGGTTTATTACCGGTCTCTGTTCAATGAACTCCTCAACACAGAGGCAGTCGTTGTGGAAGGGAAGAAATAGGGATGCCAAAGTAGTCCCGGTGTCCATCGGGAAAGTGGTCTAGTTCATTGCCATGCTTCTAGCCGACAAGTCCCGAAAAGAGGGCACTGGGTTTACAAACGCCAGCTAAAAGCTGGCGTTTTTATTTTACGAGGCCCTGATTTCCGTAAGGAAAGATCGCAATTTAATTGAGTGGGAAAAGAAAAACGACCGCGCTTTTGGGGTGTTTATCCATCGCCGCCACCTTCCCCTTGGCCTTCTTCATTAACTTGCTCGAAAAACCATCCGGGAAGTTTCTGGGTTCTAATCTCCCATGGTTACCGCCACTTGATGTTCCTGTTTATTATCCACCAGGGGGATGGAACCATCCTGCAGCGGCTGCCCGTCCAGCAATAGCTGTCTGACGTGGCAGGCCACGTGATCGGGGTTATGTACCTGGATCTGGTACACGGATTCCCCGAATTGATAACGGATCTCGAACCCATCCCACTCCGGCGGGATGACCGGGTCGATGCGCAAGGTATTTCCAATTTTATGGAAGCCAAGGATGGCCCACAGGCCAAGGCGGTACATCCAGGCGGCTGAACCCGTATACCAGGTCCACCCGCCGCGGCGCACATAGGGCGGCCGGCTGTAGATATCCGCCGCGATCACATAGGGCTCTACCCGGTAAACGGAGACCTTTTCTTCGCTGTCGGATTGAAAGACCGGGTTGAGCAGGTCAAAGAGTGCCCCGGCCTGCTTTCCATCGCCCAGGGATGTAAAAGCCCAGGTAGTCCAGGCGGCGGCATGCGTGTACTGCCCGCCGTTCTCACGCGTGCCAGGGAAGTAGCCCTTGATGTAACCCGGGTCGCGCAGGGTTTTGTCGAAGGGAGGTGTAAAGATCAGCGCCAGCCGGTCCTGTGGGTGCACCAAATGTTCCAATACCGATTGCATCGCTTGGCGGCTGCGTTGCGGGTCGCCCGCCCCGCTCAGCACGGACCAGGATTGGGCAATGGCATCGATCTGGCATTCCGGGTCCTGGATGGAACCGAGCGGCACTCCATCGTCATAGTAAGCCCGCCGGTACCAGGCGCCGTCCCAGGCGTTTCGCTCGACGGCAGCCGCATATTCCGTTGCCCGCAGCTTGTAACGCTGCGCCGTTTCGACATCCCCCATCTGTTCACAGATGGTGGCAAAGCGTTTCAGGACGTCACAAAGGAACCACGCCAGCCAGGTGCTCTCCCCCTGCCCGTTCTTTCCAACGCGGTTCAGGGCGTCATTCCAGTCGCCGTTGCCGATCAATGGCAGGCCGTGCGGACCGGTGGTGGCGCCCTTCTCGATGGCGCGCAGGCAGTGTTCCATCAGTGAGTAGGGCTGCTCCGACTGCGGGTATTTGTCGTAGCGCTCTTCTTCGTCTTCCGCAAGAGGCGGGGCATTAAGGAAAGGCATTTTCTCATCCAGCAGGCTCATATCGCCGGTGGCTTCGACGTACAGTGCGGTGACGTAAGGCAGCCACAACAGGTCGTCCGAAAAGCGCGTCCTCACCCCACGACCGTAAGGCGGATGCCACCAGTGCATCACGTCGCCTTCCTCGAACTGGTGTTGGGCAGCGTTGAGAATCTGGCTGCGGGCAATGGCGGGGTCGATGGGCAGCACGGCCAGCACGTCCTGAAGCTGGTCGCGGAAACCAAATGCGCCGCTGGATTGATAGAAGGCTGTGCGGCCCCAGGTGCGGCAGGAAAGAGCCTGGTAAAGCATCCAGCGGTTGAGGAT
>JBEKEX010000129.1:0-7525 GCA_050013615.1 Anaerolineaceae bacterium | reverse complement strand
GTGCTTCGATCTCAGGTGCAGCCTGGCTGCAATAGGGGCAGGTGAAATCGGCATATTCGATCAGGGTCATGGGGGCAGTATCAGGCCCTTCGATAAAATCGCTGGCGCTGATGGGGGCATAGGTCGCGGCACTGGCGCTCTTGGGATCCGGGAAAAGCGTGGTCGTTACTTTGCATTGTCCCGGTGCAACGGCAGCCGTGGGGGTCGGCTCGGCCGTAGCAGCCGTGGTCGCTGCCGTTGAAGGCGTTTGCGAAGCAGCGATTGTGGCCGTGGGCTGCACTGCAGCAGCTCCGCTGCACGCTGACAGGAGCATGCTCAATAAGATGATGGGGGCCCATAGTTTACGCATAAGGTTTTACCTTTCTTTACAGAAGGGGAACATATCTGTTACAAAGTTTTAGAAATCTACCCTGTTTAGGGTTTCATTCTACTCAAGGTTTCCCCGGATAAATAAGCTTGTACAGCTTTTTGCAGGGCTGATTGTACCATGTCCGGCTGCTGGCTGGCATCGATGACCCTCCAGCGGTCGGGTTCGGCGCGCACCATTTCCTTGTAACCATCGCGCACGCGTTGATGCAACGTCAGGGCATAGGCATCCAGGCGATTCCACTCACCGCCGCTTTGTTTGCGCCGGTTCAATCCGGTCTCCGAATCGACATCCAGCAGCAGGGTCAGGTCGGGCTTCAGGCCGCCTGTGGCAAAGTTCAAGATATGGCGTATGGCTTCCAGGTCATTGCCATGGCCGTAGCCTTGGTAAGCCAGGGTGGAATCGGCATAACGATCTGAGAGCACCAGCTCACCTTTTTCCAAATGGGGGCGGATGACTTCTGCAACGATCTGGGCGCGCGCCGCGCAAAAGAGAAGTGTCTCTGTACGGGGGTTCATGCCGGTGTTCTTCATCGACATGAGGATATCGCGCACCTGGTCGCCGATGGCAGTGCCGCCGGGCTCGCGGGTGGTGAACACCGTGTAACCGGCCTGATGCAAAAAATCGGCCAGGGGAGCCATCTGGCTGGTCTTGCCGCTTCCATCGGGTCCTTCAAGCGTGATGAACATAAGTCTCTGCGACCGCCTTATTCCCGGAAGATTCTCACCCGCCGGTTGGGTTCTTTGCCATAGGAGTGCGATGTGAGCTCGGCCTGGCGTGCCAAGTCATGTTGCAGCCGGCGTACGGCAGGTGTGGCGGGGGGAAGATCCACCCAACGCTGGCCGTTCATCACGGCTTCGATGGCGGCTCGTGTCTGGTTGGTGACGGCTTCGTAATCGACCGGGAAGCTGTTCTCTTCCGGCAGGTTGAAAAGTTCTGCCAGCGATTGCTCGATCTGTGACACGGTGTTGGCGCGCAGCACGAAGATGGGAACGCCGCGGTTCTCGGCGTCCTGGATGGTCTGCTGGTGGCTGCGGTAGTACGTACGCTGGGTCAGCAATACTTCTGCCTCGCCCGCGTCACGCACGATCAATACCGGCAGGCCCATGCGCTTGGCTGCCTGCTGCAAGCGATTGCGTGCCACGCCGTAGGGATAGACGCGAATGGTGCGCAGGTTGGACTGCGGCGGCGGAGTTTGTTCGGCCTCGACCGGCGGGTTGGATTCCGGATAACGGGTGTTGTGTGGGATCTGCTCGTAAGGGTTTTCCTCGTCGTTATTGCCCAACGCCCGGCGCTGGCCGGTGGCCTGCTGGCGCTGGTGAGTTGGGGCAGCTTTCTGGATGTGTATCTCGCCGTTCTCATCGCGCGAACGAACCTCCGGGCGCAACGGATAGCCGCGCACCAGTTCGTCCACCGAAGCAGCCACGTCATTATGCACCACCAGCCTGTCGCGTTCTTGCAGCTCGACAAGGATGTCGAATGTAGGGGGAGCGCGGCGTTCCAGCACCGTTTTCTGCGTACCGCGCCGGTGGGCTTCTTCATCGGAGAGGGTTACCGATTCGATCCCACCTACCAGATCGGAAAGGGTGGGATTAAGTAGCAAATTTTCGAGCGTGCGCCCATGGGCGGTGGCAACCAGTTGCACGCCGCGTTCGGCGATGGTGCGGGCAGCCAAAGCTTCCAGCTCGCGGCCGATCTCATCGATCACGATCACTTCGGGGTTGTGGTTCTCGACGGCTTCGATCATCACCTCGTGCTGCAAGGTGGGGGTGGCCACTTGCATGCGGCGGGCGCGGCCCACGGCGGGGTGCGGCACGTCACCGTCCCCACCGATCTCATTGGAGGTATCCACAATGATCACGCGTTTCTTTTCCGCCAAAATGCGGGCGGCTTCGCGCAGCATGGTGGTCTTGCCAATACCGGGTTTGCCCAGCAGCAGAATGCTTTTACCGCTTTCCACCAGGTCTTGGATGATGTCGATGGTGCCATAGACGGCGCGTCCCACGCGGCAGGTGAGTCCCACAATGTGACCGCGACGGTTGCGGATGGCGCTGATGCGATGCAGCGTGCGCTCCAGTCCGGCGCGGTTGTCGGCATCGAACTCGCCGATGCGCGATACCACATAATCGATCTCATTGCGTGTCACCTCGCCCTTGCTGAGGGGCACTTCTTTATCCACAAAGCGTGCCACCGGCACACGCCCCAGGTCGAGGATGATCTCTAACAGGTTATCGCTGTTATTGGCTTGGACCACAGATTCTGCAACGGCGGGCGGGAGAACCCCCAAGAGCGCCTGCAGGTCATCGGTAATTCGTTTTTGGGTCATATCATTATTATAGTTATTTTAGCGGGAATGCATCATTTTCAGGCATGCAAGTTGGTAAGGGTTTACCTTCTTGGTCCAATGATGGTTCCAGGGTGATATTATTTCGGACGGAAGCGCTGGGCTCGATGGTGCGGCGTTCTACCACTGCACTGGGCACATATTCTTCCACACGTTGCAGACGCGCCAGGTGACGCACCATGACTGCCTGCCGCGGTGAGGCCATGGCCCCCATGTTCTCCAGGCTGCCTTCCAGCCAGGATTGATAGGAACGCACGATCAGGTGCACCGGCCGGTTCAAGGCGTTCATCATGTCGGCCAATTCGCCTAAAAGCGCCGGGGCTTCGGGAGTATCGGGGTGGAACAAGGGTAACAGACAAACACCGAGCGGCCCCGAAATGGCCTCGACGTAGGCCAGCAAATTACCGTTCTGTTTGAACGCCAGACCGGCGCGCTGCGGGGGCGGCGTTTCCGCGCTTTGCACCATGGGTGGTGCCACTGCATGGAACAGTGAGCGAATGGCAAACTCGTCTTCCGGTTTGGCTTCTTGCCAGAGAGGGCTCTCGCTGGTTGAGCCTCCTGGCAGTTTCCAGATGCGTTGCCAGCAGAAAATGGAAAAACCCGACCGGCGCAAGTTCTCGACCATGGGGTTGCAATCTTCCAGCTCGGCCACCACACTCAAGGCACCCATTTCACCCGCTTCACGGGCCAGTGCTTCCAGCAATGCCACGCGTCCGTTAGCGTCGGTGTTGCCTTCTGGCAACATAAAAGCCAGGTGGGCCGAGCGCTGGCCGGTCAGATGCACCACCTGGCCGATCATCTTATCTTTGCCGCCATCGACATCGACTACTGCGATGTAACTGCCCTTGGCAGGGTGCAATAAACTCAACAGTGCCAGCGGACCTAAGGGGTTGCCGCGGGTCAGCGCCAGGGTACTGTCCAGACATAGCACCTGTTCACGATAGCGAAAAAACTCAGGCAGGTCGTACCAATCGAGCGAACGGGCGTCTATTTTGACAACTCCATAAAGTAACGATGGAAACGGTCATCGACGGTGAGCTCGGGATGGAAGGAAGTGGCCAACAGCCTGCCCTCCCGAGCAGCGACGATCTTGCCGTTGGGCAGCTTGGCCAAGATTTCGGCGGGCCGGTTTACTTCCTCGATCAACGGAGCGCGGATGAAAACGGCATGGTAGGGTGTGTGATCTGGGCCAACGGTGGCCAGCGCCGGCACATCCAGGTCGATCTCGAAAGAGTCCACCTGGCGGCCAAAGGCGTTGCGCTCCACTACGATGTCCATCAAGCCCAGCAACGGCTGGTTGCGGTGGATGTCCTTGGAGAGGAAGATCGCACCGGCGCAGGTGCCCCAAATGGCGTGCTTTTGGGAAAAAGTACGCAGGGCATCCATTAGACCGAAGGCCACAGCCAGCTTGCCTATGGTGGTCGATTCGCCGCCGGGGATGATCAATCCGGAAAGCCCTTCCAGGTGAGCGGGGAGGCGCACCTGCACCACCTCTGCTCCCAACCGTTCCAACATGGCCTGATGTTCACTAAAATCGCCTTGTAAGGCGAGGACTCCAATTTTCATAACGTTAATTCCAAAGTACGCTAAAAAATCACAGACCCGGCTCAACACCGGCTGTGCTGCCATCGTGCAGCGGAGAAATTACCAGCCGCGGCCGGCGATCAGTTCTTCCTGTGGGATGCTGGAAATCTGCCGTCCGACCATGGGCTCGCCCAGGTTGCGGCTGACCTCGGCCAGGATCTTGGGGTCGTTGAAGTGCGTAGTGGCTTTGACGATGGCGGCTGCCCGCTTGGCGGGGTCGCCGGATTTGAAGATACCGGAGCCGACGAAGACGCCGTCCACACCGAGCTGCATCATGAGTGCAGCATCAGCCGGAGTGGCGATGCCGCCGGCAGCAAAATTGACCACCGGCATGCGGCCCAGCTTGCGCGTCTCCATGCACAACTCATAAGGTGCACCGATCTCTTTGGCAAAAGCCATCACTTCTTCTTCGGGCAAGTTCTGCAGCTTGCGGATATCGTCCAGCACCTGGCGGCCATGGCGCACGGCCTCGACCACATCACCGGTGCCGGCTTCGCCCTTGGTGCGGATCATGGCAGCGCCTTCACCGATACGGCGCAGTGCCTCACCCAGGTTTCGGCAGCCGCACACGAATGGCACTTTGAAAGCGTGCTTGTTGATATGATGGGCTTCATCGGCTGGAGTGAGCACCTCGGATTCGTCGATGTAGTCGACACCGATGGCTTCGAGGATTTGTGCTTCCACAAAGTGCCCAATGCGGCACTTGGCCATCACCGGGATGGTGACGGAATCCATGATCTTGAGGATCAGTTCGGGGTCGCTCATGCGTGCCACCCCGCCGTTGGCACGGATATCTGCCGGGACGCGCTCCAGCGCCATGACAGCGCACGCGCCGGCTTCTTCGGCAATTTTTGCGTGTTCCGGTGTGACCACATCCATGATCACGCCGCCTTTAAGCATTTGTGCCAGCCCTTTTTTAACTGCGAAAGAGCCGGTAGTCTGTTCAACCATCTTGCTACCTCCTGATTAATGAACTTTCAGTTAGATTCTACCACCGACAAAGGTGGACAACAATTGTAAAAGGTTATTGCTCGGGAAAGTTGAAAACTTGCGGCGATTATCCTGGTCGCCGCTTCACGCAGAGGCTAACGTTTCAGCATGGATTGGCGGAAACGAAGAAAAACAGGTCTGAACTCGCGGTCATGACAATGGGCATCCAGCGCGTCCAATGATCGCTTCAATTCCCCCACTGCCCGGTCGCTCTCAACCCGGGTGTGAGCATGCTCTAGCAGCAGCCGGTTGCCGCTGATCTCGAACCAGAGATTGTGAAGCCGCCGGCCTTTTTGGATCAAAGATCGTGCAAACCCATCCGCAGCTTCCAGATTTCCTTCCTGCCAGGCCAACCGGGAACGCAGCCATTCTGGCTCGACCGGCAGCAGGATGATCTTGCGTAGCTCAGCTTCTTTGGCCACGTCATCCAATCGCTGGTGTGCGGCTTCACTTTTTTCACCCAAAAAATCGACCAGGGCGCGGCACAGTTCTGCCGGCAAGACGATGAGCCACAAACCCAGTTTGCGCGCTGTTTGGATGCAATGTTCCAGCGATTCAATCCCCGCAACGTCGCTGTTGACCCTGAACCTGGCATACCCCGAGCGATATAGATTCTCCATGGCTACAAAACCTGGTGGGTTCAATTCAACACCTTTGGCATAAATCTTTGCTGCTTCAGTGTAATTGTGCAGCAACAAATGGACGTCTCCCAGGATGCTTAAGGACTCTGACTCGGTTTCGGTGAAATGATATTGATGTGCCAGTGCAATGGCATTGTGGACCCGTGCTAATGCGCCATCTATATCCCCCAGTTGCAGCAGAGAACGCCCCAATGACATTTCGAGCAGGCCGGCTGATTGCCACGAGTGCAGCGATTGGGCTAGTTCCAATCCTGTACTGGCAGTCTCTTTGGCGTCTGTGTAATTGCCCAGGCAATATTGTGCAACAGAGGTCATCAGGTAGGAACGCTGCAAACTGCCGCTGTTGCCATTGCTGGTGTTGGCACTTCTCACCCGGCTGGAAACTTCCACTGCTCTTTCGGGCCAGCCATTTAAAACGTATACCAGCGAAAGCTGGATCTCGACGTTGCGTATTACTTCACTCACCTGCTGGGAATCGTCATCCGCACAGAGTCGCATGGCCAACTCGAAAACTCGCATAGCTTCCGGGTACTGCATCTGGTAAACCGCTGCCGTGCCGCGCCGCAGGTAAGCTGTGAGACGCTCGAGGCGATCGTTGCACTGTTCCAGGAGTAGGTCGGCTTTGTCCAACAGTACTTTTGCTTCTTCTGGATCATTTTGCATTAATTTCAACATTGCCAATCCGCTGTAGGCACTGCCTATCAGAAGCGGCTGGTTGCGACGGTTACCGATCTGGAGTAATGTAGAGTAGCAAAGTTGTGTGGTGGAAAAATCGGCTTGCTCGATGGCAAGCTGGCCCCATTCAGTGAACAACCGGTGAATATCATGGTCGGAAAGGTGTGTCTCGATTTGGCGCAAGACTTCCAGCGCGCGTCGATAAGCCGCGTAGGCCTCGCCCGGCGAGAACAACTGCATGGCATGAACCCCGGCATCCAACCAATGGTGGAAAGCCAGCTCCAGTTCTCCACCTTCTTCGTAATGGTCAGCCAAAACAGCCGCCTGCCTGGAGTCGTCGGTGGCACGGATTTCCAGGGCTTTTGCTACTCTCTGGTGCAGGGCTTGGCGACGCGCCTGGCTCAATTCAGCCAATAGCACTTCACGGATCTTGTCATGGATGAAGACGTAACTCTCGGTCAGCGTTTTTTCGCGCCCCGGGCGGATCAGGTGGCTCTTTTCCAATTCTTCAAGTGCGTCGACCAGATCATCCACCGGCACCTGCACCGCTTCCTGCAGAATGCGTACGGTGAATTCGTTGCCGATGACCGCTGCGGTCACCAGCACTTGGCGTGTCAGCGGCCTCAAGTTCCGCAAACGGTCGCGCATCAAAGATCGCAAACTGCCGGCAAGTGGCAGGTGGATGGGCGGCGATTCCTCTGTCACGTTTTGCGCTGATTGCAGCAAGATGCGCAGTGTTTCCAACAGAAAGAGAGGATTGCCACCCGTCTCCATGATCAGGTGCTTTGCAAATGAGACTGATGGAGAATAACCCAAGGCGTGATGCGCCAGTTCGATCGTTTCGCCCAGGTCCAATTCTTCCAGGTAGAGCTGTTGGATCGCTGCAGCAGTGCGCCCGCGCTCCAGGAATGTGTTCAGCGCTTG
>JBEKEX010000128.1:0-8855 GCA_050013615.1 Anaerolineaceae bacterium | reverse complement strand
GCCAACACGATTTCTTTCCCGTCTTCCAGGCCAACGAGCCAGTTCCTGAACTGGAGCGTATTGGCCACCAGGTTCTTGTGCGTGCCGATTGCGGCTTTAGGCTCTCTAGTTGTCCCACCACTGTATTGAAAAATTGCCGCATCGTCAGGGATAAGGTCAACCTTGGGCAATTGCATTGGGGAATTAGCAATCATTCCCAAAAAATCATGCACTTCATCTCCGTTTGGATGATCCTTTAGGCTCAACGACCCACGTAATTTAAAAGCATCTTCGACGTCTGTCAAAATAAGACGATTGATGCCAACACGCTCTTTGAGCTGTATCAACAGTTCTGAAGAAGCTTTTAAGCCGATAAGGGTTTTGACGCCGGCATTCATGGCCTGGAACTCCAATTCACCGATCTTATACTGGGGGTTCATTGCTACAACGATCCCACCCAGCTTCAAGATCCCATAAAAGGCAACGATGAATTGGGGAATATTGGGCAGCACTACTCCCACACGGTCGCCTTGACGCACCCCAAGTGAATGTAGTCCGGCGGCTAACCGGTCGGTCAGTTGGTCCATTTCTTGATAAGTGATTTGGTTATCACGAAATGTGGTACAGGCATGATTGGGAAACTTGGCAGAAGCATCGCTTAAAAAAGAATGCACCATCTTCGCCGGGTACTGGATGGAAGCCGGGACGCCGCGGTCATAATGTTCGAGCCAGGGTTTGGAATTCATCATTTATCCTCAGATAAAGGCAAGCTCCAATTATACCTATTCGCAATACAAGTCTCGACTGCGTTTAAAGTATCATCTCTCATCTGAAACCAAAAAATATTCGGATCGCTTTCTTTGAACCAGTTGGCTTGCCTTCTGACGAACTGCCGGGTGGCGCGCTTGATCAAAACCACCGCCTCCTCCAAGGTGAGCTTTCCGTCAAAATAAGCGATGATCTCACGGTACCCAATAGCAGATAATGTCGGCAGATCACGGGAATAGCCTTTGGCTAACAAGCCGCTGATCTCCTGAACCAGGCCGTCGGCGATCATCTTATCGACCCTGGCGTCGATCCGCTGATACAGCTCGCTACGGGGCCTGGTCAGCCCAATCTGGATGATCGAGTAAGGTACGTTACCTTTCTTCCGTTGCTCGGAGAAGCGCTTTCCGGTGTGGAAAATCACCTCCAATGCCCGCACTGTCCGCCGGACATTTCGTGGATCGATATGGCTGGCAGCTTCAGGGTCGATGATCTCCAACCGGCGATAAAGACCTTCCTCACCGATCTGGCTTTCCCAAACCATCAGAACATTCCGAAGCGCAAGGTCCGGTTGTTGGGCCGGGATGTCCCAAGCTTCGGTAATAGCATGGACATATTGGCCTGTCCCCCCCACCAAAATGGGAATCCGTTGGCGCCGGTAAATTTCAGAAATAACTTTCCTGGCATTGTTTTGGAACAGAGATAAACTCCAGGTCTCATCAGGATCGGCAACATCGATCAAATGGTGTGGTACTCTTGCCCTCACAGCCAGCGTGGGCTTTGCCGTCCCGATGTCCATGCCACGATAAAACAAGCGCGAATCTGCCGAGACGATTTCTCCACCAATCCGCTCTGCCAATTGGACTGAAAGTTCGGTTTTACCGACTGCCGTCGGCCCAACGACGACGATCAAGGGATTCGTCAAATCAGGAAATTGCATCTTGGAACCATTCAATCTGGGATTCGGCACCTTCAGGGTTTCCTACGATCGCAACAACGTCCACGCGCCAATGATCGTCCAGTTCAGGATGCTCCTGGAGATAAGCATCGGCTGCCTTGAGGATGTGCTCGCTCTTTCGCCGGTCGACCGCTTCTTCCGGCAAGCCAAATGCCAGGCTGGTACGGGTCTTGACCTCGACGAAAATGGTCTGGTCGTCGCCTTGAAAGATTAGGTCCAATTCCCCAAACGGCGTGCGGGCATTTTTTGCGATCAAATGATACCCTTTGCCCGCCAGGAATTCAGCAGCACATTGTTCACCCCATCGGCCGATCTGTTGTCTATTTGCCATACATGGATTTTATAGTGCTTCCTCGCAGGCGTGAAGGGTTGAAAACAATATTATGATTCTTAAAGGTTTCGTGCTAAACTATCCTCAAATGTGAGGCTTATATGGGAGAATACATACGTTTTCTTCGGGACACCGATATTTTTTACGATCTGAGCATTACCCAGCTTGAGCGCATCAAGGATATCTGCGAGGAGCGCAATTACCAAAAGGATGATCTAATCTTTGGCGAAAACGCTCATAGCGACGAACTATATATCATCGTCGCAGGGCAGGTCAATATCTTGTTGAATCCCAACCTGGTCGCTAGCAAGAAAGAGACCCGTAAAGTTGAATCTGAGATCATCGCCACCTTGCGAGAGGGGCAATCTTTTGGAGAAATTGCACTCGTGGACCAAGGCATCCGTTCGGCCAGCGCCCGGGCAGGGATCGATGATACCCGACTGCTGTTCATCCGCCGCGACAGGCTTTTACTGCTTTGCAACTCCGCACCTGAAATGGGCTATCGTATCATGTATAATCTTGCTTTAGACCTTTCCCAAAAGATGCGCAATGCTGACCTCAGGATCCGGGAAGCACTTCTTTACCAGGAAGTCAAAACGAATAAGGAATAAACTTTGATACAATAAAGCACTTTAGAGGAAAAATGCCAGTTGCAGAAATCATCGCCATCGGAACCGAATTACTTTTAGGTGAAATCCAAGACACCAACACTCGTTACCTTGCCAAAACTTTGAAAGATGAGGGTATCGATCTCTATCGTGCAAGCATGGTAGGCGACAACGCCGATAGGATTGCTCAAGCGATCCGCGAAGCCATGACCAGGGCCGAAATTATCATCACCACAGGCGGACTTGGACCTACGGTGGATGATCCAACCCGCCTGGCTGTGGCACGGGCTGTCGATGTGGATGTGGAATTCCACCCCGAACTGTGGGACCAAATCCAGGCCAGATTTCAGCGCTTGAATCGACCTGCGACTCAAAACAACCAAAAGCAGGCGTATTTGCCCCATGGTGCACTCGCCATTGAAAACGCGGTCGGCACGGCTCCGGCTTTCGTCGTTGATACCGGCGCAAATATCATCATCAGTCTGCCCGGTGTCCCACGCGAAATGGAGTATCTTATCCACAACAAGGTGCTGCCCTACTTGAGAGATCGGTTTACGATCAACGCCACCATTAAAACCTATCTCATCCACACGGCAGGTGTTAGCGAATCGCAGATCGATGAGTGGATCGGTGATCTGGAAGAACTCTCCAACCCCACCGTTGGCCTGGCAGCCCATAACGGCCAAATCGACATCCGCATCGCAGCTAAGGCCGAGACGGCCGAAAAGGCGGACGACCTCATCGAGGATTTAGCAAAACGTATCCGACAGCAGTTGGGTGAACATATCTACGGGATCAATGAAGAAACGCTGGTGAGCGTGGTAACGGATAAGTTGCAATCAATTTCCAAACAAATGGTCCTGATGATGAGCGGTCTGGGCGACCGATCGGATGCACCGTTTGCAGAAATCCCTGATTCAATTTGCCAATTCATCCCTCTGCCTGACCACCCCGGAGACCACCAACAGTTGCTACAACTGCTCGACCAGCAGAAAACAATGTTCGAAGGGAAAGCTATCGTCGCAGCAAGTTTGCAGCCGGTAGAGAACGATTACGTTCTATCATTGGCAATCGAAAATGGCAGTACCCGCAAGAGTATCGAACGCAAGTTTTCCGGCCCCGCCTTATCCATGAAACCATGGGGGGCCAATACAACTCTCGATTTCATACGCAGAAACCTATTGCCAGAGGAAAAATCCAAATGACTAAAGTTGACACCCTGTTCGTTAACGCCCTCGTTTTGACCATGGACCAATCGTTGACTCAATATGAGCCAGGTGCGGTCGCCGTAAAAGGGAACGCAATCGTTGCCGTCGGAAAAGAAGCGGATATCCGCGAACAGTATTCTTCAGACCAAACTATCGACTGCAACAAAAAAATCTTGATGCCGGGCTTGGTCAATGCCCACACGCACGTTCCCATGACATTGCTGCGTGGCCTGGCCGACGACCTGCGCCTGGACGTTTGGTTAATGGGTTACATGATGCCTGTGGAGCGCGAATTCGTCTCGCCGGACTTCGTGCGCCTGGGCACCAAACTGGCATGCGCCGAAATGATCCGCAGCGGCGTGACTTGCTTTGCCGATATGTATTATTTCGAAGAAGATATTGCAAAAGCAGTAGCCGAGGTCGGCATGCGCGCTGTTTGTTCCCAAACTGTGATGAAATTCCCAACACCGGATGCGCAATCGTATGAAGAATCGCTGGAGGCAACCCGTGAATTTATCAAGGGCTGGAAAGGCCATGAACTGGTCGTCCCATCAGTTGCACCTCATGCCCCCTATACCTGCACACCGGAAATCCTGGCCGCGGCTGCACAATTGGCACTTGAATTCGACGTACCGCTGCACATCCATTTGTCTGAAACAGCCCTGGAAGTGGAGAATATGCGCAGCGAACAAGGGATGCCAGTGATCCCCTATGCCAAAAAACAAGGTATCTTCGAAGCCAAGGTCCTGGCAGCCCACTGCGTCCATGTTGACGAAGGTGAAATGCGCACAATGCTGCATGCTGGTTCAGGTGTAGCCCACAACCCATCTTCCAATCTGAAGCTTGCTTCCGGTGTAGCTCCGGTGAAGAAAATGCTCGACGTTGGGTTGAATGTCGGCATCGGCACCGATGGGCCGGCGTCCAATAACGACCTGGATATGTTCGAAGAGGTGCGGCTGGCTGCTTTCCTGGCGAAAGAATCAACTGGAGACCCCACTGCCCTCCCGGCCCAACAAGCCCTCGCCATGGCCACCCGACTGGGCGCCAACGCGTTGCATATCGGGAACATCACCGGTTCTCTTGAGCCGGGCAAGCGCGCTGATCTGATCCTGGTCGATATCTCCCCGCTGCACAACTCCCCACATTTTCGCCGTGATCCACATGCTGCTTATGCACAAATTGTTTACGCAGGTAAAGCAAATGATGTGACCGATGTGATGGTGAACGGGAAATGGCTGATGCGAGATCGAGCTTTGCTGACCGTAAATGAAACTGAGTTGGTTACCCAAAGCCAGGAATATGCGCGCAAGATCGACCTGTTCCTGATGAGTCGTGAAGAATCGGTGCTCTCGAAGATCATCGCCATCGGTGGCACAACCAAGGAAGAAAGTTTCGAAGTCCAGGCAAAAGTGACGATCACCGATAGAGCCCCAATACTGAAAGCACTCGAAGCGCCTCGATTTGAGATCATCCGTAAACGCCATTACCATGAATATGATACTTATTTCACCTTTGCGGACGCGGAACAAGGCTTGTTACGTTATCGAGAAGATCATTTCATCGAAGACAACGGCCAGGTAAGCAATGTCCGTTCGAGGCTGACCCTGATTGGTCAAGCAATCGAATATCGCTTCCCGCAAGAGGTGCTGCTCTCCCGCAGCCGCTATCTGGCTCCCGCCACGCAAAGTTTGCGCTTCTATCGAGAATACTTCAGCCCCAAGAGTGAAGTCGAAGTCGAAAAGGATCGCTTACGCTTCCTGATCCAGTACCAAAACACGGAGTTCTTTATCAATCTCGATGAAGTGTCCAAACCGACTGCCGGCAACTTCCTGGAGATCAAGAGTCGCACGTGGAGCCGCCAGGACGCAGAGAACAAATCCAGGCTCGTGGTCGAATTGATCAAGATATTGGGTGCAGACCCGCAAAAAACCATTTCGAAAGATTACATGGAAATGAGCGGAGAATAAAGAAAGTAGCGGACGGTGACAGCCAATCAAACGCCGACCATTAATGTGTTATTCATCGCTTCCGAAGCTGACCCGCTGGTAAAGGTCGGAGGACTGGGTGACGTCGCCGGTTCGCTCCCGCGTGCCCTGCGAGCGTTGACCATCGAGCAATTGAAGGGCTGCAAGCTGGATGTCCGCCTGGCAATCCCATTTTATCCATCGATTAATGTAGAAAAATGGCGTCCTAGCCTGTTGGCAAAATTTAAGATCCCCTATCCTGGTGATCATCCGACTGTCGAGATCTATAGTATCAACCTGGAAGGCGTGCCTACCTACCTGGTCAAATCCCAATCGACCGACCAGAGTAAAAGTGTCTATTCACTCGATACTTGCAAGGACGGTGATAAATTCGTTCTCTTCTCGCTCGCCATATTGGAAATGGCTAAAACATTGGGATGGAAGCCCGACATTCTGCATGCCAATGATTGGCACACGGCTATTGCGGTCTACGAATTGGCGCGCAAACGCTCTTTGGATGTTTTTTACAGTGACATCGCCACGATACTGACCTTGCATAATTTGCCCTTCATGGGCGCTGGCACCGAAAAAATTTTGGAAAGCTATGGTATTCCCCCCAGCCAAGACAGTGCATTACCGGATTGGGCACGCAACATTCCACTCCCAATGGGATTATCCGTTGCCGATAGGATCGTTGCCGTAAGCCCGACTTATGCCAAAGAAATATTGACGCCCGAGTTTGGTTGCGACCTTCAGGATTTTCTACGCACGCGCGCAAGTAGTATCAAAGGAATTTTGAACGGCGTGGATACCAAGGTGTGGAATGCTGAGAAAGACCCCGATATTCCTGCACCTTTCTCGGCAGAAACACTTCAAAACAAAAAAATCGACAAGCAAGCACTCCAAGTCGAACTTGGCCTTGAGACCGATCCCGATATTCCCCTTCTCATCCTCATCAGTCGTATGGACCAACAGAAAGGGATCGATATCGTATTAGAAGGGCTCCGGCTGGCCAGTGCGGAAGCCTGGCAGGCGATCCTCCTTGGCACGGGTGATCCAGCCCTGGAAAGCGCTTGTAAGAATTTGCAACAAGAACTCCCGGAGAAAGTGCGTGCTGTTTTACGCTTCGATTCCGCATTGTCTCATCGCCTATACGCAGGCGGAGACGTTATCATGATGCCGTCGCGTTATGAGCCATGCGGCCTGTCACAACTGATCGCCATGCGCTATGGAACGATCCCGTTGGCTCACGCAATCGGTGGCCTGGTAGACACCATTAAAGACGTTTCCTTGCCCAACCCGACCGGCTTCCTGTTTTCCGATCTGTCACCGCAATCTTTTGCCAATGGGTTGCATCGCTGTCTCAATGACTACCAGCAAAAGACGACCTGGGCTATGTTGCAAAAGAATGCCATGCAGCAGGATTTCTCCTGGAAGCAGTCGGCGCTCGAATATGCCACAATGTATCGTGAGCTCAAGGAGATGTGAGGATGAAAGCATGCATAGCAATCTTAGCGGCGATGAAATCATCCGAACTAAGGAGATTGCCTTATGAAGTTTAGTCGCAGTTCTGGGATCATTATCTCATCAGCCCAGCCCTGCTTTTAGAAGAGGGTCTGCTCAATCGGGAAGACCTTTCCGACCGGCCTGATTTCCCTGCCGAGCGCGTCGAATTCGGCGATGTCATCCCGTGGAAAACGATCATCCTGGATCGAGCCTTTGCCCGATTTAATAAACTAAGATCGAACCGCTTGAAAGACGAATTTGCAAAATTTCAGGAAGCACAAAACTCTTGGCTGCCGGATTTTGCGTTATTTATGGCGATAAAAGCCCATAACGACGGAGTTGCCTGGAAAGATTGGCCTGAACCCTTACGGACACGCAATCCTAAAGCCCTGGATGAATTTGCCCAAACACATTCCGATACGGTTCGTGCCCAGCTCTTCAGGCAATTCATCTTCTTCCGGCAATGGCAGGCGTTGAAAAAATACGCCAATGCAAAAGGCCTCTCGATCATCGGCGATATCCCCATCTTTATCGCTTTCGATAGCGCAGATGCCTGGTCCCAACCGGAGTTGTTCTTTTTCGACAAAAACCTGCTGCCTACCGTGGTCGCCGGCGTCCCACCGGACTATTTCTCACCTACCGGCCAACTTTGGGGCAACCCACTATATCGCTGGTCCGTGCATAAGCAAACAGGTTATGCCTGGTGGATCCAGCGCGTCCGCTCGACTCTTCAATTGTTCGATATTCTCCGCATGGACCACTTCCGCGGTTTTGCCGGCTATTGGGAAGTGCCTGCAGGAAACCCGACCGCAGAGATCGGGCGCTGGGTTCCTGGCCCGGGGGCTGACCTTTTCCAGGCAATCGAGAAAGCGTTGGGCAACCTGCCCATCATCGCCGAAGACTTGGGCAAAATCACACCGGATGTGATCGAACTGCGCGATCGCTTCGATCTCCCCGGGATGAAGATCTTCCAATTCGCGTTCTCTACCGATCCCACCGATCCCTTCCTGCCGCACAATTACCCGCTCAATTGCGTTGCCTACACGGGCACACACGACAACGACACGGCTCGCGGCTGGTATGAGAATTCTTCGACAGAAGAGGAGCGTGATTTCTGCCGCCGCTACCTGGCGCGCTCCGGCGATGACATCGCCTGGGACATGATCAGGGCCGTATGGTCATCCGTGGCGGTGATGGCACTGGCACCCATGCAAGACTTGCTCAGTTTGGGGAGCGCAGCGCGCATGAACTTCCCCGGCAAGGTGGGCGGCTACTGGAGCTGGCGCATGCCTGCAGGCGCCTTGGGCGATACTCTCCTTGCCCGCTTGAAGGAGAGCAATTATCTTTATCGCCGCACAGCGGAGGAGTCACAAGACTGAAGCTTCTCTGCATCGAAACCCTTCGTAAATCAAAGAAGGTTGCCTGCCGTTCCAACCACA
Source organism: Anaerolineaceae bacterium (assembly GCA_050013615.1). Lineage (GTDB taxonomy): Bacteria > Chloroflexota > Anaerolineae > Anaerolineales > Anaerolineaceae > JBEKEX01. The sequence goes on along the minus strand of JBEKEX010000128.1, from coordinate 97 downwards.
AGCAGCCTTTTGAATTACTTGTTGCTATCCCTTGAATTCGGCTCTGGACGCAAAATAAATGCCCAGCAGGATCAAACTTCCCCCTGCAAGCTCCAGC
>JBEKEX010000127.1:0-7564 GCA_050013615.1 Anaerolineaceae bacterium | reverse complement strand
CCGCTGCGGGGTCCTTCAAACCTGGGAACTCGGCCAGAATATATTGGCCGCCGGCCACCTGGAAGACATCTTCGCTGACGCCCAACGCATTGGTGCGGTTCTCCAAAATATCGGCCGCATCTTGCAGGTTTTGCGTGGTGAAAGTGGAATTCGCTGGCGGTTGCAGCAGGATTTGCACGCCCCCTCGCAGGTCAAGCCCCAACACGGGTTGAACCTGACGATTCATGATCGTATTGACAATCGAGGGCGGATTAGGCAGATCAACCAGGCCCACGACGACGACCACCAGGAGGATCGCAATTAAAGTGATATAACGACGGTCCATGCGTTAATGACCTCCAATTCAAACAAATGCCAGCTTTTGCTGGCTGCCGCCGTGATTATACACTTTTATAAACATGATGGATAGGGTTATAACCCCTCCGATTTCATCGGTGATCGTTGGCAGCGCTCCTATTCTTTTCCAAGAAATCGAGTACCAGAGTCAATATTTCTTCGGGTGTGCGGTCATCCGAATCAATGTAGAGATCAGCGTGCTGCCGAGCGTGTTCCAGGCGGCGCAGTTGTTCCAAATATTCTTCGTTTGTCCAGTTCAAGCTTCTACGGCGCGTTGCTACGGCGTAAGAGGCACCCACGTAGATCAGGATATCGGGATGCGAAATGCGCTGCCACATGTCTTTGACGTAGGAATGTTCTTGGGCGATGTGGCGCGACGGGATGCCATGCCGCGCCAGGCCGGCTTGCAGGGTCGATTTTCCGGATCCGCAAGGCCCAACGAGGCCGATGACCACTTTACTTTGATCAACGTTCATGGTCCAATGCCATTTAAAGTTATCCAAGACGCCAACCGCATCTTGCCGGTTGGCTGAGTGAGAGAAGAACCGTTCTTTCGATATTAGTTTGCCAGTAGGACTGGCGGCACGGGAAGTTGTACGGTCATGCGGCGAATTTGGTCGGTGCCGCCTTCGATGACTTGCATGACCGCCACGCTCATATCATCATTCGGTCGATCTTGATCCAGCCGGATGGCTTGTAGGAGAAGCATGTCAGCGATTTCTTGAGCCACTGGCTGCAGATCCTCGATGGAAGCTTCCAACAAGGTGCAAATGTCGAGGTTCTGGCCGATGCGTTCACCGGCATGCTCAAGACCGTCGGTATACATGATGACGATGGAACCCACCTTGATGGGGATCTCGGTGATGGCAGGGCGGATGTTACGGCTGGTGCCGATGGGGGAACTTTCGCTGCTCATGCACTCGACGTGGTCACTATGGGCAATGAAAACAGGTGTGGGCATGTTGCGCACGATGACCAGGGTATCGGTCTGCAAGTCGGCAGAGAGGATACCCAGGCAAGCGGATACTTTGCCACTGCGCTCGGTAAACAAATAATCCGAGGCTGCCCTGGCAGCTGCGCCATCGCGGACGCCCTCCGCCAGCAGGCTGATGACCTTGCGCACCACCATGGTGGAGATTACTTTCGCACCACGGCCTGAGGTCTGCCCATCTGCCAGCACCACCGAAACGCCGCCGTTGGGGCGCTCGACTACCTCCAGCGTATCGCCGCTTTCCGAAACTGCGTATTTGCTGGTCTTGGCAACTGCTACCCGGATTTCCATGGCTCTATTTTACAACAAATTGGGTCGACGCAACGGGTTCTCTTCGAATAAGGTGTTTCTAGCCGATTGTTTTTTATCGAAAGCCCTTGACGGCAGCCAGCCGCATAGTATAATCTAATGTCTTTGTGGCATGAATATATGCCACCAGGAATATCAGACAGGAGTAATCAAGAATGGTTCCGCTGCCAAAACGTAAATTGTCCAAAGGCCGCCGTGATCGCCGGCGCTCACAGGATGCCCTGCAGGCTGTTAATCTAGTGCAGTGCAGCAACTGCGGCGAGATGCGTCTACCGCACACCGTGTGCCCCAATTGCGGGCATTACCAGGGTCGCGAAGTCGTCTCTGTATCCAAAGAAAAGAAATAATCGATCTTATTTGACACATAAAAAGGACTGCTTTTATAGCAGCCCTTTTATGTTTAACCTGGCGAGATGATTCCCGTGCTTTAAGCACGACCTTCTTCAACCAAGACTGTATGTAAAAGCCTAATGGTTATCGATTTTCCTGCTAAAACTCTTCGCTCTCTTCTGATTCCATAGGGGCTTTCTCACTCGCCAGGTAGGCCTGGAATTGGGCCATGAGCCTGCCGGGCAAGTTTCCCTGGATCAGCACACCACCGCGGCCCTGCTCAATGCGGGTGATCTGCCCATACTCATGGAATAACGAGATCAACTGGCCTTGCTGGTAAGGTAGGCGCACTGTGACCGGGGTATATTTTTCGTAGAGGTGTTCCTCGACCAATGCCAACAGCTCATCCAGGCCGGTGCCTGTCTTGGCCGAGATGGCCACGGAATCGGGGTAGTCTTTCAGAACCTGGCGCGCCCCGGTAGGGTCGGGCAGGCGGTCCATTTTGTTCAAGGCGGTCAGGGTGGGGATGTGGTGTGCCTCGATCTCTTCCAGTGTCTGCTGGACCGAGCGCCATTGTGACAGGGCATTGGGATGGGTGATATCGACTATGTGGATAAGCAGATCGGCTTCCGTGATTTCTTCCAGGGTGGCGCGAAAGGCGGCGATCAGTTGGGTGGGGAGTTTCTGGATGAAACCGACCGTATCGGTAATCAGAACCGCATGATGGCCGGGCAGGTTTACCCGCCGAGTTGTGGGGTCGAGCGTGGCGAATAACTGATTGGCCACGTAGACGTCGCTTTTGGCAAGCGAATTCAGCAGGGTGGACTTCCCGGCATTCGTATAGCCAACCAAAGCAATGGTCGGGATACGGGAAAGCTTGCGTTGAGCGCGATGGCGACTGCGGTGGGCACGCACCTTTTCGAGTTCGGCCTTGAGCGTTGTGATGCGCCGGTGGATCTCGCGGCGGTCCACTTCCAATTGGGTCTCGCCGGGGCCGCGCAAACCGACGCCGCCCACGCTGCCGGTACGGCCGGCGGCACCACCAGTTTGGCGTGCCAAGTGGGTCCAGGCACGCGTCAATCGAGGCAGGCGATACTCCATCTGAGCAAGCTGTACCTGCAAAATGCCTTCGCTGGTGTGGGCGTGCTGGGCAAAGATGTCCAGGATAAGCGCGGTGCGATCGAGCACACGCACCTTGTCGCCGAATTTGTCTTCAAGCTCGCGTTGGTGACGCGGTGATAGCTCTGTATCGAAGATCACCACCTCGGCCAGGGTCTCCTCGACGAGTGCCTTGATCTCTTCGACTTTACCGCTGCCGATGAAAGTTTGGGGATTGGGCTGGACCAATTTTTGGGAGGTCTCGCCGATCACGTCCAGGCCGGCGGTATCTGCCAAAAGCGCCAACTCGGCCAGCGAGTCCTGTACTGAAAGGATCGAAGGTTGGTGCTGCAATTCAATCCCAACCAGGTAAGTTCGTTCACGGGGTGGGCGGGTCGGTTGTGGGATACGTTTTGACAACTATTCCTCTGATCTATTTCTGGTGAGCCACCCAGTCGACCATGCGTTGAATGGCTTCCTGGATTCGCTCGGTTTTGGTGCCCAGGGAAATCCGCAAATAGCCTTCACCGTATTTCCCATAGACGATGCCGGGAGTGGTGCTGACCCCGGTTTCTTCAAGCAACCTGGCACAGAACGCTTCGCTATCCTTGAAACGTTCCGGCAGCCGTGCCCAGACGTAAATGGCGGCAATGGGGGTCTCCACGGAGAAGCCTGCACGGCGCAGTCCGTCCAGGACGATGTCACGCCGTGTCTCGTAGATGGCATTACGCTCGGACAACCATTCCTGGTCACCGGTCAAAGCTACGGTTCCGGCTTCTAGCACCGGGGCAAAATGGGATGAGTCCATCTGGCTTTTATACGTGTGCAGCATGCTGATGACATCCGCATTGCCGACTGCCATGCCCAGACGCCAGCCGGCCATGTTGTAGGTCTTGGAGAGCGAGTTGAACTCGACCGACACCTCCTTGGCGCCTTCAAATTGCAAGATGCTGGGAGCGACGTAGCCGTCGAAACAAACATCCGCATAGGGTGTATCGTGGGCAATCAAAACGTTATAGTGATGGGCGAAGTCGATGGCCTTTTGATAGAAACCGGGTGTAGCGATGGCGCCTGTGGGGTTGTTGGGATAATTCAGCCAAAGGATTTTTGCCCGGCGGGCAATGGTCTCGGGGATCGAATCCAGGTCCGGCAAAAAGCGGTTGTTGCTCAACAGCGGCAAGGAATAGATCTCGGCCCCGGCGATGATGCTGCTGGCACTGTAGACCGGATAGCCGGGGTCGGGGATCAAGGCCACGTCACCGGGGTTGATCAATACCTGGCTCAGGTTGAAAAGCCCTTCCTTGGAGCCGATCAATGCCAGCGTCTCCCGCTGGGGGTCGAGTTTTACATTAAACCTGCGCAAATAATAGGAAGCGATGGCTTGCCGGAAAGACGGTGTGCCCCCGTTGGGAGTGTATCCATGTACATCCGGTTTGCGGGCGGAATTGACCAGCGTTTCGATAATGAAACTCTCCGGCGGCAGGTCGGGGGAACCCATGTCCAGACGGATGATATCCATCTTATGCGCGCGTAGTTCATCGAGCTTGACGTTCAAGGCGGCGAAGAAATAGGGCTTGAAAGAGGCAATCCGTTCTGCCGGGGTAAAAGAAGGTTGTGTTCGAATCATGTTTCTTTTTTTAAATTCCTGTGGTTTGAAGTTCGAAAAAACTTGTCAGAAAAACCCACTGCCATCTCTATCTACAAGTTTACGCCCGCTCAAGTCATTTGCCAACACCCTGGTTAACCTGCGTGAGCCATGCCAACAAGGTCGAGCCGACGGCATCGAGACTGGCCGCGGAGACATGCTCGGGAGTATCTGAAGTGGTGTGCCAGTAAGGATAATCGAAATCGATGATGTCGACGGCGGGGATGCCTTTCTCGAGAAATGGGATGTGGTCATCGAGCATGGTGTATTTATTAGTGGGGATGAAATTTTTGGAAAAGCCATTGTCGGCCGCCACCTGCCAGATCTGCTTTTCGAGCGTGGCATCGGATTGCTGCTCGAAATAGATATCCAGATTGGAGTCGCCGATCATGTCCAGGATGATGACACCATCGGGCTTGGCGGTCAATTGGTTGGCAAAACTACGTGCTCCCAGGATCCAATCCCAGCCGGGGATCTCGCCCTGGTCTTCGGCGTCGATGAACAACAACCAGACTTGTTTATCCAGGGTTTGCGGCAGACTGCGGGCGAGTCCGAGAAGCACGGCCACTCCGGAGGCGCCGTCGTTGGCGCCCGGCACGGGCTGCTGGCGCTTCTGCGGGTCGGGGTCCTGGTCGGCGGTCATGCGCGAATCATAGTGTGCCCCCAGGATATACCAGGGCGAGCCGCTGCCGCGCTTGGCGACGATGTTATCGACCTCGTGCCCTTGATACGTGGTCCTTTGGACATCGGCTTGCCAGCCAGCCGATTGAAGCTGCGCAACGATCCAGTCGGTCTCTTTTTGGTGAGCAACGGAACCCGGTGTGCGAGCACCGAAATCCACCTGGGTGACGACATCCTGGTAGGCTTGCTGACCATCGAAAGCTACCGGTGTGGGTGTGACTGTGATGACCGGTGTGCCGGTTGCAGAACTGTTTGTCTGTGTAGAAGTCGGCAGCAAGTCACCGGCAAGCATCGCGGAAATTAACAGGATGATGGCTGCCAGTAAAGCAAAGACAAGGTTGCGTTTCATGGTTGTATTTGCGGCAGGAGTTCTTTGATGGAATTGAGGGCACGCGCCACCACGGCTGCTTTCGATTCTTTCTTGTTCCTGATTGGATCAGCCAATAGTGGGAGTAGACCGAAGTTGGCTTTCATGGGTTGGAAATCTTTCAGCTCGGCATGGGTGATGTAATGACACAATGCCCCCAGCATGCTGGTGACCGGCAGTTCGAGCGGCGACTGACCGCTCAACACCCTGGCAACGTTGATACCTGCCAGCAAGCCAGTGGCGATGTTGCCCATGTAGCCTTCCACGCCGGTGATCTGGCCGGCAAAGAAGAGATCGTCGCGCTGACGGGTCTGCAGCGTGGGCCTGAGCACGAGTGGCGAAGCGAAATAGGTGTTCCGATGCATCTGACCGTAGCGTACGAAATGGGCATTAGCAAGGCCCGGTACCAACCTGAAGACACGCTGCTGCTCTTTTTCCAACAAGTTGGTTTGGAAACCGACGATGTTGTACAGGCTGCCAGTCAGGTTGTCCTGGCGCAACTGCATGACGGCATAAGGACGCAAGTGGGTATGCGGGTCATGGATCCCGATGGGGCGCATGGGGCCAAATGCCAACGACATCTCTCCTCTCCCAGCCATCACCTCGACGGGCAAACAGCCTTCGAAATAGTCTTTGCTCCCGGCAGTGACCCCTTGGGAGATATCCGCTTCGAAGTCGCGCAGTTGGAACCGCTCGGCATTCAGGAGTTCGCGGACGAAGGCGAGGTATTGCTCTTTGTCCATGGGGCAGTTGATGTAATCGCCCTCATCGGTCTCACCGCGGTCGAAGCGCGAGGCACGGAAGGCAATGCTCATATCGATCGAATCCAGCGTCACAATGGGGGCGATGGCGTCGTAGAAGAATAAGCGTTCCTGCCCGATCAGCTTTTGGATGGCGCTGCACAACGCTGGCGAAGTGAGTGGGCCGGAGGCAATGATGGCAGGCGAGGGCGGGATTACGGTGACTTCTTCGCGGATCAGGCGGATGTTTGGATGGGAAGTGATCTTATCGCTGACCATCTGGGAAAAAGCTTCGCGGTCCACGGCCAGGGCGCCGCCGGCAGGCAGGGAGGTTTTTTCAGCACATTCGAGGAGCAGCGAGCCGAGCAGTCGCAGTTCTTCCTTGAGCAGGCCTGAAGCGCGGTCGATCAGCGCCGAGCCCAGCGAGTTGCTGCAAACCAGTTCAGCCAGCCGGTCGCTGACGTGGGCGGGCGTCAGCACTAATGGCCGCATCTCGTATAGGCTGACTTTGATGCCGCGGTTAGCAGCTTGCCAGGCAGCCTCGCAACCGGCCAGGCCGCCACCGATAACAATTAATTCCTGCATGGTACCCTGTTCAAGAATGAATTCGATTGAATTATTCTACCACTACGTGGCGGGCCACTAGGTGGCGGGCTCCGACGTGGCTGGCTACCAGGAAAATGAGCCAAGCCGTATTGCCTTTTAACCAGCATTCAATCTCGTTTCGGGTGGTGGGCACCCGTACAAAATTAGTTTGGCACGAAACTTGCACCCTAAAGATAAAACTGCTATACTTTTATCGAAAGGTTGCGTATGTTACAAGTACAATACCAATCAATCCGCCCGGCCACCACGGCCCACCTGGCCCAGACCATGACACTGCTGGCTCTGCCGGTCGATGAACTAGAAGAACAGATCGAATCGGAGCTGGCCTCCAATCCGGCGCTCGAGCTGTCGGAGGAACGGCGCTGCCCGCAGTGCAAACGGTTATTGCCAGAACATGGTCCTTGCTCGGTTTGCAGCCGCAGTGCGTCTCCCGACCGTGACGAGCCGGTGGTCTTTGTCTC
>JBEKEX010000126.1:0-7714 GCA_050013615.1 Anaerolineaceae bacterium | reverse complement strand
GCCAGACGGCGGCATCGTCCGCGGGAGTCAGGCCGACCAGCAGGTCGGGGTAATCCTCGGCTTTGAAGACTTGGCTGATGGGGCGCAGGATCTCTGCCAGGGCTTGCGCCTTGAGCTTGGAGGCGCACCCGGCGCAACTCGACAAGGTGGTCATGCGGAAAGGGCTTGTGGAAGAGGTTTTAATTTGTTCGGTCATAGGCTTACCTTTACGAACAATAAAGTCAGAATTCGTGATTGCCCCTATTGTACCGTGAATCAATCCCCGCCAATGAGGTTCGAACTGGGGAAGGCAGCCAGCCCGACCGATTGGCGAAATATGATAGGATTTAACCATGCCTGAAGTCGTTTGCACGCTGGAAGAGATCCATGCCGGCCCCGATGGGGTGGAGGGCATCATCCGTTGCCCGCCCACGCTGCGGCCGGGCGCCGGACAATACTTGTTAGCCCACGTCGCCGGTGGGGATGATGTGTTGCCCACGCCGGTGTTTGCTTCCGGCATTCGTGAGAATGGACTGCAACTGGCCGGACCTTTGCCCGTGACGTGGTTGGTGGGAACGCAGCTGGCCGTGCGCGGCCCGCTGGGACACGGCTTCAAGCTGCCGGCAGGTGCCCGGCACGTCGTACTGGCTTCATTAACTGATCATGGCTCACGCCTGGCGCTGCTGGTGGAAGCGGCTTTGTCACAGGAAGCGCCTGCACAGGAGATTTCCATCGTCTTTTGCAGTGATTCCCCGGCCAGCGGTTTCCCAAGCGCAGTCGAGATGCTGCCGTTGGAAAGTCTGCTTGATCTGCTCGCCTGGGCGGATTTTTTTGCACTGGACGCGGCCGGAGATCAAGTCTCCTCCATTCGCAAGTTACTGCACCTGCAGCCCGGCCAGCGCTGCCCGGTGCCGGTACAGGTGCTGGTGCGTACGCCGCTGGCTTGCGGCGGCCTGGCCGAGTGCGGCTTGTGTGCCGTCAATACCCGCCACGGCTGGAAGCTGGCCTGTGAGGATGGGCCGGTGTTCGAGTTGGACGAGCTGGAGGAATAGCCCATGCCACCGCGCTCTGATTTGCAGATTCCCTCACCCTGGCTGAATGCGGCCGGCATGCTGGGCTATGCTCCCGGCAAACCCTGGCCGTTCGACGCGCCGCAGGGAGCGTTCGTCACCAATTCGGTCAGCCTGAAACCCCGCACCCCGGCCGGCAACCGCTGCCTGCTCCTCTATCCCGGCGGTTTTCTACTGCACACCGGTCTGCCCAACCCCGGCTTGAAGACCATCATCCGGCGCTATCGCACCCGCTGGCAGCGCGCCGCCGTGGATACCTGGGTGCACATCCTGCCCGCTTCGCCCCAGGAGGCGGCCGAAATGGTGCAGTTATTGGAAGATTGCGAGGGCGTGACCGCTGTCGAAATGGGCCTGCCTGCTGATATTTCACACGAAGAAGCAATGGAACTGATCACGGCAGCCAGCGGTGAACTGCCGCTAGTGGTGGAGATCGATCCGGCCCTGGCCAATGCTCCCTGGCTGACTGAGTTGGTTGAATTAGGCGTGAGTTCCCTCAGCGTGGGCGCGCCGCGCGGCGTGCTGTCCGATGCAAATGGCAAATTGACTGGCGGACGACTCTATGGCCCAGCGTTGCTGCCGCAGACGCTGCAAGCGCTGCAAATGCTTTTACCTGTCGGCTTGCCGGTGATCGCTTCGGGTGGGATTTATCGCAGGGAAGATGGGGAATTGCTGCTGGCCGCCGGCGCCTGGGCGGTGGCGGTGGATGCGGTGTTGTGGCGGGGGAATGAGGGAGAGGGGCAAATAGACTAATGCCTGCCAGAGGTGGCAGGCAGGCGAACCATTGGTGTCAGGTGGTTTTGTCCCTGGCTTTTTTGACCCAGCCTTTGACGGGAACTCCATTTTGCCCGAGCAGCAGGTTCAATTGGGCGGCGTGTTCCTGCACATGGCGCATGCTGTAGAGCTGCAGCTCGATGAAACTGACTTCGCCCCATGGAAACTTGCAGCTTGATTTTGCTTTCTCATCTGTCAGGGTTTCGATCGTTGCCTGGCATTTTCTGCGATCATAGTCGAGATAGGCACGCAATTCGTCCCTGGTGTAGGGTCTTTCAGGGAAACCGTTTGCATCCGATTCGGTCAGTGTGAATGGAGCAGGAGGGGTAAAGCTTTCCACGGAGCCGGATAAGTAGAGATCCAGCCAGAAAAGTGCATGGTGGGCGATGTACCAGAATTGCGCGTACTTTGAATTCTCAGTTGTGTCATTCCACAAAAGAGCGTGCCAAAGCCGATCCGGACAGGTTTGAATGGCGTCGTCGAGCGTGTCGATGGCGGCCCCGAACTGAAGCCAGATGCTTGATTTCAATTGTGAATTCATCTGAAGCCTCCCAAGCATTTCAGGTATTATCGCGCTGCTTGGTACAGAGGAGGTTCAAAGACGTTGGACGACCACTACCCGACGTTCACCAAACCCACGGGATGAGCTTCTTGGTCCTTTTTTGATAATCGACATAATCCGGCCCCAGTGAAGCGGCGAGGGCCTTTTCTTCGATGCTGATGCGATACAACAGGGCGGCCAAGGGAATGAGGACGGCGGCCAGCAGCGACAACCAATTCTGCAGGGCAACGCCATAACCGCCGCAGATCAGCAGCAAGCCGCTGTAAGACGGGTGGCGGATGAGACGGTAGGGTCCGCTGCTGATCACCTTCTGCTGGTTGTCGGTCTCGACGGTGGTGCGGAAGGAACTACCCAGGGCGGCGATGGCCAAAAAGCGCAAGGCAATGCCGGAAAGCATGATCGCCATCCCGATAAAGAAGACGAACGGCGTCCTCCCTCCCGGGAAAAAGAACGCCGGGATGCCATTTAAATAACCCGCTGCGGTAAAACCGATGGCGAGGGCGATAAAGTTGAAATACCGCGTTCCTTTATCGTTTGTGGTTTTTCCTTTTCCACGGACGGCATCACGTACCATCAGCCCAACCTCAAAGGAAAACCATACGAACGAGATGATGCTAATGAGCAGGACGTAGAGACCCATGTTGTTCAGCTCTTTTGTCTGTCACTTGGTGGATGATTACATGCCCAGGTATTTCATCAGTGCGTAGACCAGGAAAGCCGGCCAGACGATGCCCTTCAGGAAACCCAGCAGGCCGATCGCAAATGTGGTGGCCTGGCCGATGTAATACACCCAGGCGCCGATCATGCCCAGACCGTAGATGGCGCCCCCGGCGCCGTTGCTGGTGTGATGGACGATCTTGGTGGTTGGACGTACTTCGTGGATGGTTGTTTCAGTTGTCATTTTATACTCCTCGGTTATTGACTGTTTCTATCTAGTTATACGGTTTTTCAGAGCCGAGGTTGCGTGATTTAAAAGCCAATTCCAGTAACCTTTTTGGGTTGCAAGGATTGGCTATCTGTGCAAAGTTAGCTTCAAGGAGCTATTACTTGGAATCCAGCGGCAGCGTCTCTTTCAAGAACGCCAGCGTGCGCTCCCAGGCCAGGGACGCTGCGGCCGCATTGTAAGCATCCGCGCGGTCGGGTTCGAAGAACCAGTGCCCGGTGCCGGGGTAGCGATAGAACGTGACCGGGCGGCCGGCGGTGCGCAGGGATTGCTCCAGCGCATCCACGTCCTCATTCGATTCGTAAACATCCTTCTCAGCAAAGTGACCCAGGTAGGAGGCCTTGGAGGTGCTGAAATCGACCGGGCCGGTGCCGTAGAAGACTACCGCGGAACGGATCAGCTTGGGCTGCGCAGCCGAAAGCGCCAGGGCGAAGTAGGCGCCCAGCGAGAAGCCGATCACCGCCAGGCCCTGGTCGGCCTGGGCGGCGCGCTGGCTGAGGAAGCTCACCGCTTCGGCAATGTCAGTTCTAGCTTGTTTGACATCCATGGCATCCCGCAGTTTCTCGGCTTCCGGGATGGTGGTGGCGATCTGCCCGTGATACAGGTCGGCGGCGAAGGCGGTGAAGCCGGACTCCGCCAGGCGGTTGCAGAAGGCTTTTATGGTGTCATTCAAGCCCCACCAGGCATGCAGCACCAGCACGCCGCGGCCGGCGCCGGATGGGGGAAGGGCAAGATAACCTTTAGGTTGAGAAGGGGACATAAGAACTCCTTGATACGATGGGAACAGCATGTGCTGTTAATTCTACTGGATTTGACTGAAGATACCAGTTACTACAGCGTCTTTATGCGTCCCGGAGGAAGGGCGCGATGCAGTGGTACATAGCGTCGGTTGCCTCGACTGTGTTACCCAGCAAGCTGAACTGGAGTTTCGGCTTCGGGTAATAAGCGGAGTAGAAGGACACGCCGGGGTCTTCGCCCTGCATGGAATAAATCTGCCTTTCTCCATTTTCCAATTTGATCCAGATGCCGTAACCGTAGCATGAGCGATCGTTATCGGGGTTTGTGCGCCAATACGGAGTGAGCATCCGTTCGGTCGTTTCCTTGTTCAACAGGCGATAGCCCAATAGCGCATCCCAAAAGCGCGCCAGGTCATTGACAGTGGTGAAAGCACCGCCATCCGCCCCGCCGATGATGGGGATGGAGTAGATGTTGCTGCGCCAACCGCCGTCTTTTGTGGGGAGGTAGCCCAGCGCAGTGCCCTTGGGCAGGCGGTCCAGGGCAAAATAGCCGCTGCAGGTCATCCCGCAGGGCTTAAAGATGTGCTCCTCAATATACTGGGTAAAAGGTAAACCGGACATGTGCTCGACCACCAGACCCAGCTGGATGAAGCCGGCATTGTTGTAAGCCCAGTGATCGCCGGGCTTGAATTGCATTGCGCTGTTGGCGAAGAGGGGCAGAAAATCACGGGGGGAGCGGAAGGCGTACATCGGTCGCTCGCGCCAGAGTACTTCATAGTCGTCCATCACTCCTTCGTCGAAATAATCGGGGATGCCGGCACTGTGGGTGAGCAAATGATGCACGGTAACACCGGGGTCGACGTGCGGCAAGGGGATGTCGAGACAATCCTTCAGGGGCGTATCGAAGGATAACTTGCCGGCTTCCACCAACTGGCAGATGGCGACAGCGGTGAAGGTCTTGGCGCCGGAAGCAGTCCCGAAGCGGGTGTCGGCGGTGTTGGGGAGCTGATCGGCAATATTCGCCATGCCGAAGCCTTCAGCGAAGACAACCTGGCCCTGTTGGCGCAGGAAGATGACACCGGAGAAGGATTCACGGTGGTGTTGGTGGGTGATGGTGGATTTCAACGATTGAATGTTCATCACATTTTTTAATGTCGGCAATTTATCCGTTTATTTCATTCAATTTTCAAATGTAAATTAGGAAAAAGAAGATATCCAAATATTAGGTTAAGTCCATCACAGAGGACGGTAGACAGCTTTATTCATTGCCTGAACTCTCTCCGAAGTAGTCTGTATCAATTGTTTTAATATCATATGATATACGTGTGGTAACACCGACACCGTAATCAATCATCAAATTTGTTAACTGTTCTCCATCTATTAGAACGACCTTTGAATTTATTTGGTGTGAATATTCAAATGCTTCAATGGAAAATTTTGTTGTTGTTATAAATATGCCTCGCTTTGCGCGTTTTCCTTCCAATGCACCAACAAACTTCTGAATTTCCGGTCTACCCACTTTAATTTCTGGTTTCCATTTCTTTGCTTGGATATAAATCGTATCAAGGCCCAGCCTGTCTTCATCGATGATGCCATCTATACCTTCATCCCCGCTTTGACCAACTGCCTTTGCAACATTGCGCGGAGAGCCACCATATCCCATTTTCACTAATAGATCAACAACAAGCTTTTCAAAAAAACCTGATGAACTGTTTAGCACATATTCCAGCAGGTCTTCAGCCAGATCTTTGTGAATCCTCTGATAAGCATCTTCCAATACTTCCTCAGGGGTTAGATCTTCAAGAACTTCTTCCACAATATCAGATTTACCTTTTTCTTTGTTGGTTTCCCGAAACTCAATATATTCCGGAAACTGTTGGAGAAATTTCATGTTGATACGATCTGGATTTGTTTTCAGTACGTTCTGACCTTTGGAGGTTATTTGAAAATATCCTCTTTTCGGATCTTCAAGCAAGCCTGCTTTTTTAAGGTATGTTCGTGCCCAACCAACGCGGTTATAAAAAACTGGTTGCTGACCACTGGAAAGCAGCCTTGATCTTTCTTCATCGGTGAGCGAATAATCTGATGCGAGTTTGTCGACAGCATCATGGATATAATGGAGTTGACCATCAGAAGATAGCTTTAAAAGGGGCAACAGCAATGTTTGGAAATCGGGGATAGGCATAAAACCCTCCTAGCAAAAAAAGACCTGATAATATTTACATGATTCTGAAATCCAAAACACGAATTCTATGATTTAAGAAATATTATATCCGGTAATCATGCTGAATGTTTGTCACATCTCCATCTCAATCGTCACCGGCCCGTCGTTGAGCAGCTCCACCTGCATACGAGCGCCGAACTCGCCGGTTTGGGTGGGTACCCCCTCCAGACGCAGGTCTTCGGCGAAGCGGTCGCATAGCGGGCGCGCCAGGTCGGGCGCGGCGGCGTCGGTGAAGGACGGCCGGTGGCCTTTGCGCGTGTCGGCATATAAGGTGAATTGGGAAACGACGATGGCTTCGCCATGCACGTCGCGCACCGAGAGGTTCATCTTCCCCTGGTCGTCCTCGAAGATGCGCAGGACGGCAATCTTGGCGGCCAGCAGGCGGGCGGTCTCGTCCGTGTCGGCCGGGCCGACCCCCAGCAGGATCACCAGGCCGGAGCCGATGGCGGCAATTGGCTGACCACCCACCATCACACTGGCATGTTTGACCCGCTGGATGACCACCCTCATTGATTTTCCTTGTTTACTAAGGCAGACCGACGGCGGAGCGCACTTCTTCCATCGTCTTTTCGGCGATGACCCGCGCCCGTTTGGCGCCGTCATCCAGAATATCCCACACGGCCTGCTCATCCTTGGCGAACTCGGCGCGCTTGGCGCGGAAGGGCTCCAGAGAGGCATTCAGGTTCTTGGCCATCAGCTTCTTGCAATCCACGCAGCCGATGCCGGCCCGCCGGCATTCGACGTTGACCATCTGGATTTCTTCAGCGCTGGAAAAGACCTTGTGGAAGGAGAAAACGTTGCACACGTCCGGGTTTCCGGGGTCGGTGCGGCGGATGCGCGCCGGGTCGGTAACCATGGTCATCACCCGCTTCTGGGTCTCTTCGGGCGTGGCGGCCAGCTCGATGTGGTTGTTGAGGCTTTTGCTCATCTTCTGCACGCCGTCGGTGCCGATGACGCGCGGGATTTGGGTGGCCTTCATCTGCGGCTCGATCAGGCAGTTGGTCTTGTAGCGGAAGTTGAACGAGCGCACGGCCTCACGTGTGAATTCGATGTGCGGCGCCTGGTCTTCGCCCACGGGCACCACAGTCGCTTTGTAAAGGGCGATGTCGGCGGCCATGAGCACCGGGTAGCCGACCAGCCCGTAATTCACGTTATGGGGCTGCTCGCGCACCTTCTCCTTGAAGGTGGGCAGGTCGGTCAGCTTGCCGAGCGGCGTGACCATGCCCAGGATGGTCGACAGCTCGGTCACCTGCGGTACGTGGGACTGGATGAAGACCATGGATTCGTCCGGGCGGATGCCGGCGGCCAGCCAATCCAGCGCCATCTCATAGGAGTTTTGGCGTAGATTCTCGGTGGTCTCCATGGTGGTCAGGGCGTGGATGTCGACGATGCAGTAGACGCACTCGTAATCGTCCTGCAATGCGACGT
>JBEKEX010000125.1:0-7871 GCA_050013615.1 Anaerolineaceae bacterium | reverse complement strand
CGATACGCTGGGCGGAATAGATATCGTTGCATCCGCTGCGCTCTATGACCGCTGCGACCTTTCCTGGCGGGATGATTCCGGCTATTGTTACGTAGGCCCTGGTGATGTCCATATGGATGGTGCCACAGCCCTTTGGTACGTGCGTTCGCGTTATTCCACCAGTGACTTCGACCGCACCCGCCGCGCCCAGGAAGTGGTACTGGGAATGTTCCAAAAGTTGATGAGTTTGAATGCACTCACCCGTGCCCCTGAACTCTATTCGTTGTTCAGCAGCGACATCGATACCGATCTGTCACTTTCAGACTTGACCACCTATTTATCGTTGGCAAGCACGGTCCTTGCGGATCAAAGCAAGATCCATCGCTATGCCGTTGATTCAAGCCTCGCTACCGGTTATATTACCCCCGCCGGCGCCGATGTGTTGTTGCCAAATTACGACGGCATCGAAGCCCTATTGCAGCAAGCACTATCCGGTAAATAATCTTCAAGACGATAAAGTTCGCTAGAGGGCCTCACTCGAAGGCCCTCTTTATTTTTATTTTGCCGATTGACATCCCATTAAAAATCATGTAAACTGAATTTGATTTAGCTATGCGAAAGGAGATATTCGCTTATGGCTTCCGAACAAATGCCGGTGGCGCATATCACTGAAACCTCACCGCTTCTGCCTGTGTTGCAGTCGTGGGAAATTTATTTGCAAGATCAGGGCAAATCGATCTATACCATCAAGGCTTTTAATAACGATCTTAAACTGTTGGCTTCTTTTCTGCCCCCCGATCGCAATATCGGTTCGATCACGACCGCTGACTTAAACCATTTCCTCGAATGGCTCCAATCGGGCCGCGGCGTTCCTTGCAGCCCCAAAAGCCTGGCCCGGCGTGTGACTTCGATAAAGGCCTTCTTCCGCTGGCTGCATCAAGGCGGCCGGCTGGTCACAGACCCCGCTGAAAAGGTCATCCAAAGGTCGGTCATTAGCCCCGTGCCGGAAGTGCTGACGCCGGAAGAGCAGGAAAGGGCGCTAAAAGCCGCCTTGGGCCATCGCCATGATAAAAAGCCCGATGCACGCCCCTACACCCTGCTGGCGCTATTGCTCGAAACCGGCATCAAAAAAGGCGAATGTTTGACCATCAATTTAAACCATATCGATCTGGAGGCGCCTACAGGCCCTTACCTGTTCATCCGCTATGCCAGTCCGAGTAATCGCTATAAGGAGCGCAAGATCCCCCTCAGCGCTGATTGGGTGGAAAGTTATCAGGAATACGTCAGCCAAAACCGTTTGACCGAGCAACTGTTCCCCTGGTCACCCCGCCGGCTGGAATATCTGTTGGAAGACTTGGGAAAAGAAGTGGCATTGACCAAACACCTGTCTTTCGACATGTGCCGCTGGACCAGCGCATTGAACGACTGGCAATCGGGCATCGAGCAAGACAAGATCCGTCAAAAACTGGGAGTTTCGAAGATTCAATGGCGCGAGGTCAGCATGAAGTTGCGCAGCCTGTCCGATTCTGAGGCGCACACCTCCTGATCAACAATCTCGACAAATTTTCAAATGAACCATTTGTTGAGTCGCCGGCGTGATACGGCATGCTTGGGCGGGTCGAAAACCTGGTATCCAGACGAGAACATTCTCTGAACAAACCAGTGGCCAGCGTTCACGGGCTTGACGTTCCAGACCGGCATTGATCCAGAAATCTGACAATTTCACTGAGTGACCGGTCATCCCCAATGGTTGAAACCGGTCCCCCGGCTGACGCGTGCGCACCAATAATGGAAACTTTACCGTTCCCGCATCCAGCCATCCTTGTTGTGGATCATGTAGCTCGGATTCGGGGATGGCGCCGGTAAGCTGAAGTAGTTCGCACGTAAGGCGCCAACCATTCTCAAGCTCGACACTTCCTTGTTCATCGAGATAAATGTTTTGGGGGGAATTAAGCTGGGGCCAATCTGGATTGGCTGAGAGAACTTCGCCCTCGGACAAAGTGATGCAATTACCCCGCAGTGCAATCTCGATGCCTTGGAACAAATCAGCATGCCCTGAGCGGGACGGTTGGCGGGTAAAGGCTACCGCTTTTTCGATAACATCGAATTCGATATCTTTGGCTTCAGGCCGGATGGTCTTTATAGCCCGGCGAAACAACGCACGCTGCAAACCCAGTGGTTGCGTCATTAATTGATGCTGATCGAGACCGACAAAGCCCTTCCCGGATTTCGATAAGCAATCCGCCCACGCCGCTTCCACTTGTCCTTCCAGCACCTGAAAATCCGCTCCCAGCACATTGGCCATCTTCCAAATGCGTTCTTTCACCTGAGGATTGAATTGGTCAAGGAAAGGGATCAACTCATGCCGCAAGCGGTTGCGATAGAACGTTGTGTCCAGGTTGGAAAGGTCAGTCACCGGTTGCAAATGCCTCACGGCGCAGTATTGAAGGATCTCCTCACGCCAAACGCCCAGCAGCGGGCGCACCACGGGGATGGTCGAGCTCCACTCGGTGACCTGGCTGCGGAAAGGCATACCGCGTAGCCCGGCAAGCCCCGACCCCCTCAATAAGTGCATAAGCACAGTTTCCACCTGGTCGTCGGCATTGTGGCCCACAGCCACAGCTTGCGCACCCACGGCTTCAGCCTGTGAAAACAGAAATCGGTAACGGCAAATCCGCGCCGCTTCTTCGAGCGAGAGTTTATGCTGTTCGGCAAACTCTCCGACCTTTTCGCTCCCCAAAATGAACGGGATGCCGTGTTTTTTGGCAAAATCCTCCACGGCACGCGCATCCTCCTCAGCCTGAGGGCGCAATTGATGGTTGAAATGTGCGATGATCAACGTGTAGCCCAGGCTTTTCAGCACATCTGCCAGGCAAAGACTATCCGGGCCGCCCGAAACGCCGACCAACACCGGTTTTTCGGGTTGCAGTCCACATTCCACCCCCAGTAATGACCGAATTTGCTCCAGATCCATGCCGTCATTATAGCATCGGGATGACATTCACCTGGAACTTCCTTAATTATTTAAAGTATCATAAAAGTCATTAAACTTTAGTAGAAACTTCACCAATTCCTCTCCTAATGGAGTTTTCTCGTAATCCAGCATATCTGAATATACACGAGTAACATCATAACCAAGCTGTCTAAGTTTAGCTTTAGTTGTTAGATTTGGTTCAGAAATTTCGGATTTTATTTCTTTCAAACTAAGAAGCAAGAAATTAAATCTCAAATCAGTTGGATGTCCTTTCATCATAGCATTGGTCATATTTATGAGATTTTCAAGCATCGCCAAAATTTCGTTATCCAATTACTAACCCTCCTTAATTACTCACAGTTTCATAAAAATCATGAAACTCAATCAAAAATTTTTTCAATTCTTCCCCAAATGGAGTTATTTCATAATCCAGCATTTCTGTAAAGATACGAGTAACTCCAAAGCTAAGCTGTCTAAGTTTATCCTTCTTTAACTCCGGTTTTGAAATTTCGGATTTTACTTCTTCCAAGTTAATAAGCATAAGTTTTAATCTTGCATCAGTTGGATGGTCTCCTACCAGGATATTGGCCATATCAATGAGTTTTTCAAGCCTCGCTAGAATTTCGTCTTGCATTTATATAATCTCCTTATGATGGCAATTTGATCACCTTTTCCAGTACTGAGATCCTAGTCGTGTAAGATCACCCTCTTGAGAAATACCCCTCTAACAATAATGTTGGAACCTTTTAAATTATATAACGAATGTTTTATTTATCCGCCTCATGTGAATAATTGGGAATACGAAATCTCCTCCCCCACACCTCGTTAAAGAACTTCATCATTTGAATAATACATCTGAGCACTGGTGATCCAATCCAATATAAAAATGACTGCTCTGATTGACACACACTCTTAAAATGGTAGAATTAATCAATAAAATTGTATTTATTGCAATTTTTACTTGCCTCATGCGAAAGTTTGTGCTAGACTGACTAAAAGGTAACCTCGAACGGGAAGGGATCAGTATGGCCGAAAAGATTTTGATCGTTGACGATGACATGGAAACCCTACGGCTGGTAGGGCTGATGCTTCAACGCCAAGGCTACCAAATCGTTGCCGCCCAAAACGGCACCCAAGCGCTCGGCCTCGCCCGCAATGAAAAGCCAGATCTGATCGTTTTGGACGTCATGATGCCGGATGTAGATGGCTACGAGGTCACCCGCCAACTCCGCAAGGATGACGATACAGCCTCAACACCGATCATCTTGTTCACTGCTAAAAGCCAGGTGGAAGACAAAGTCACCGGCTACGAAGTGGGTGCCGATGATTATTTGACCAAACCCATCCATCCCGCCGAATTGGTGGCGCATATCAAAGCATTGTTGGCGCGCGGAAAATCCCGGGCGGTAGGCACGCAGGAACAACAACATGGCTACACAGTGGCCGTAATGGGCTGCAAGGGCGGCCTGGGCGTTTCCAGTACGGTCCTCAACTTGGCGCTTTCTTACCGCCTCAAAACAAAGGAAGATGTCATCGCTGCCGAACTTCGCGCCGGCCAGGGCACGTGGGGAATCGAACTGGCTCTCCAGAATCCGAACGGGTTGGAGAGCTTGCTTAAGCTGAAACCCGCCGAAATTACCCCCACCAGGGTTGAAAAAGAGTTGGTACGCATGAACGAGGGAGTGCGCCTTTTGCTTGCGTCTACCGACCTGCCTGGTAATGAGGTATTAGGGTGCGACGATAGGCTTGAAATGGTCGTCCACAGCCTTGCTGCCAGTAGTCCCTTTGTCATTTTGGATGTCGGCACACCTTTTCTAGCCGGTTTCGATGCCATTATGGAATTCACACAGGAAGTCTTGCTTCTGGTCGATGCCCAGCCCGCCACCGTCCAACATACCAAGATCTTGATCGATAACCTGATTGCGCGCGGTTTTGGAAAGAGCAAGTTCCTGACTGTGGTGCTCCTCAACCGCATGCGGGTGGACGTGCAGCTTTCCTTGAGCCAGGTTCAGGAATCGTTGAAACAGACCGTCGCCCAGATGATCCCGCCCGTGCCCGAACTTTCCTATCAAGCTGCCCTGCGTACAGTCCCCCTGCTGCAAGTACAGCCGGATGGCTTATACGCGCAGCAGATGGCACATCTGGCCGATCTCTACATCCAGCACCTGGGAAAATGATCGTTTCGGAAACTGAAAAAGCTGTTCAGAAGGTCATTGCTCTCTTTAAAAACTCCAAATACGGCGTAGTGTTGACAGGGGCGGGCATTTCCACTCCGTCGGGCATTCCAGACTTTCGATCTCAAAACACCGGATTGTGGGAACGTGACGACCCCATGGAAGTTGCGTCTCTGACTGCTTTTGAAGCTCATCCAGAAAGATTTTATGGCTGGTTGAAACCTCTGGCAAAAACGATTATGTCTGCGAAACCCAATGCTGCCCACCAGGCGCTTGCAAAATTGGAAAATGCCGGCATCATCAAAACCATCATCACCCAAAATATCGACGGCCTACACCAAAAAGCAGGTGCCAAGAAAGTGATCGAGTTGCATGGCTCTGCGCTGACCATGACATGCCCTTCCTGCCATCGATCTTTCCAATCGGAGCTGTTCGAAGATGAATTGCTGAACGATGGCGCAATACCAAAATGCCCTGGATGCAGGCACATCCTGAAGCCTGACATCGTTCTTTTTGAGGAGATGCTGCCCGCAAATACTTGGACCGAGGCAGAATCCCACAGTATGAAAGCTGATTTATTCCTGGTGGTAGGCTCATCATTGGAAGTCGTCCCTGCCAGCACCCTGCCCTATCTGGCCTATCGCGCGGGTGCCGCCCTGGTCATCAACAACATTTCTCCCACGTCGCTGGATCCACGCGCTCGTGTGGTCATCCACGATGATGCGGTGACTATAATTCCGAAAATTGCGGAGGCTCTCTTATGAATGACTCGACTGCCGCCCAGGCATTACGTCGTTATCAAAGGTTATCAGAAATCTCGCGCGACCTGACGTCCACCCTCGAGCTGAACGCTCTCTTGAAAAAGATCGTCCACCTTTCGACCGAGATCCTGAAATCACAGGCTGCCTCCATTTTGCTGTACGATGTGGTTAAAGACCGGTTGTTCTTCCAGGCAGCAGCCAACGAAAACGAAGATGTCCAAATGCGAGGCCTCACCGTCCCGGCTGATAGCATTGCAGGCTGGGTAGCCACCCATCGTGAACCTGCACTGGTTTCCGACGTACATCAGGATAAGCGCTTCTTCGACCAGGTGGAAAAGAAATTGGGTTTCGATACCCATTCACTCATCGCCATACCTTTGATCTCGAACAACGCGCTGCTCGGTGTTCTGGAAGTGATCAACAAAAAAGAGGGTGTTTATGATGAAGAAGATAAGAGCATCCTGCTGGCCCTTGGGGGACAGGCCGCGGTTGCCATCGAAAATACGCGCCTGTTCCACCAATGGGATATGATCGCCAATCTGGTGCACGAATTGCGTACACCCCTCACCTCGATCTACACCATCGCCTACTTGCTGCAAAAGCCCGGTGTGCCTGAAGAAGAACGCATCCGATTGGCGACCATCATCCACGGTGAAGCACAGCGGCTGAACAATTTAACCTCGACATTTTTAGACCTGGCGCGGTTGGAATCAGGGCGTGTTTCTCTGTCCGCAACCCGCTTCGATCTTAAAAAACTGATCATCGAATGCTGCCAGGTGGTCCAATCGAAAGCGGACGAACAAAGCATCGAACTCCGGCAGAAGCTCCCCGACGATCTTCCGATGATGGAAGCCGATGCAGACAAGATCAAGCAGGTCTTATTAAATTTGCTCAGCAACGCCATCAAATATAATGAACCTAAAGGGAAAGTGACCATCGCCGCCCATTCTGACGGTCAACATATGTGGATCAGCATACAAGATACAGGGATCGGCATCGCCGCGGAAGACCTATCGCACATGTTCGAAAAATTTTTCCGCTCGCGCCGCACCGAAAAATTTGCCAATGGCACGGGCCTGGGGCTATCGATCAGCAAAAAGATCATCGAAAGCCACAGCGGGACGATCACGGTTCAAAGCCAGGCAGGCAAAGGCTCGACTTTCATCATCGAAATGCCGTTGCGCTCCACCTTCAACAAAGAATCTGTCGCTTGAAGTAGCTCGAATTCATTCAGAATTTCCCCCAATCGATTCCCAACTTCATCGGCTGCCGCGCCGCCCAAATTGTCGTTCCAACAGGTCGACGGATAAATGGATCATGGTTGGCCGGCCATGCGGACAGGTGCGCGGCGATGCACATGCCTCCAAATCTTGCAGCAGGGCACGCTGCTCTTCGAGCGTCAGCACCTTGCCTGCCTTAACCGCCACCCGCTTACAGACCCTGGCAGCGATCCTGGCTTCGATCTCGTCCTGCAGCGGTGTTTCATCTTCCTCGAAATCTTCCACCACCACCCTCACCGCCGCAACGGGGTCGGCGCCGCTGAACAACGCCGGGATGGCCCGCACCCGGTAAGTATCCTGCCCAAAAACCTCTACATCGAAACCGAGCTTGTTCAAATGCGGTAACTGGCTTTGAAACATCCGCGAGGTTTGCGGCGGCAGTTGGAACACCTCGGGCTGCAACAACGCTTGCGAGGGGATCACGTCGCTTTGCTGTCTTAGGAAACGCTCGAAAAGCACCCGCTCATGGGCGGCATGCTGATCGATCAAATAGAGGCCGTCCGGCCCTTCAGCGACCAGATACGTCGCACCCACCTGCCCCACCAATCTCAAGATCGGCAACTGGCCTGAAGGTAAGGTCTGCTGAGCGAAAGCCGGAGTGGAGGCCGCAGAGGTGCTCGCACCGTTCTGGATGGCTTCATCCACTCCTGAAAATTCCGGGGTTTCCAAAGACTGGAAGGTAGCCGGTGTCTGCCAAGCGCCC
>JBEKEX010000124.1:0-7928 GCA_050013615.1 Anaerolineaceae bacterium | reverse complement strand
GGTCTGGCGACTGCACCGGGATCGTCCTCAGCCGAGGAATTAGCCAAGGTAGTCTCTTCTGGTGCCAAAGTACTCAAAGCCTTCAATACAACCTTTGCCGGAACCCTGGTGGCAGGGAACGTGGGCGGCACGCCGCTGGACGTCTATATTGCCGGTGACGACGATGCGGCCAAGAAGACGCTATCGAAGCTGGTCAGCGATGGCGGCCTGGTCGCTGTGGACGTCGGCCCCTTGCAGCGGTCACGCGAGCTTGAAGGCCTGGGCTTTCTGGGCATCACGCTGCAAATGCGTCACAACTTGGGCTTTGCCACCGGCTGGAAGTTGATCCGTCCATAATATTATTCAAACGTATATGATAGTTATTTGCTAAAGTTTTTAAATCGAAAATCTGGCAGTCGCGTGAACCGCCAGATTTTTTGTTGCAACATAACAAAAGGGCTGCCTGAACGATGAAATTAGGCAGCCCAAAATCGAGTGGAGATGGCGGGAATCGAACCCGCGTCCGAAAGACTGGACCCTCGAACATCTACGAGCGTAGTTAGTCTGGTATGTCGCTGGCAGCCATCAGACGGACAGAACTAGCAGCCAGCCAGCCGCTTGGGCCCAAAAGCCCTCTTTCGCGCGGATCGCGGCGTTCCGTGCGGCACTCCTGCTTTGTAGCGTCTGATCCTATTACCGGCAAGAGATCGGAACAGGCAGACGTGGCCTGGTTTAAGAGGCCATGTGCGCTTTGTACTTAGCTTATGCAGCTAAGGGCATTGCAGCATAGGAAGTGTTATTGGCACTTATTTTTGTGCTGATTTCTCGAGGTCGGCACCTCTCGGCTCGCAGTCCGGGATCGACCTCCTCCGTCGAAGCCTGTCATCCCCGGGATATGGAATTGGTAATGTGCCAAAGTGCGTTGTGGTGGGCGGAACAGGACTCGAACCTGCGACCCCATCGGTGTAAACGATGTGCTCTAACCAACTGAGCTACCCGCCCGACTTAGATACATCATTCACCTAATATAAGAATGATGTATGCTGATTTTGTAACGGCTAATTAAACAAAAAAATAGTCATATCAAAATCAGGTGGTGAAATTATAGCACCGTTATTTTGATAGTAAAGAACATTTTTCAATACTACACCAGCAATATTCTCAGAAAACAACTTATTTTGATTTGTGTACTAAAAGTATGATCGCTGCTGCGGTGATGCTAATCAGGTAACTCGCATATTCTGGTGGGACATCTTTTTCCTTAACGCCTGCACCATGAGCTGAACTCAAATGATTACGAAGCGTTGCAATCGCGATAAGCGGTTGCTCAAAGTACGGCTCAAGCATTTTATTGTTTATCAATTTCATGATTAGCGGAGAGGCGGTATCATTTTGGTTATATCGCCATCGTTTTTTATCACATATTATTTTCATAACGCTTTCAAATGCACTGCCGCACTTAGTAAGGCAATCACTATTTTCTCCTTTTCGATAGTGTTCCAATGCCTCTAAAAATTCTTTATTAGCTGTCTTGAATTTAGGGTCCTTAAGCAATTGTAGAGTTGGTTTCACTGTTGTTGCATGAACAATTTGATCATCCTTCCTGATTATTTGGGGGTATGAAATTACTTTTGGTTCAATTATTGGAGGACGAGAGGGATAAAGATGTGGAGATAGATCAGGAGATGGATTATCATTTGTTATAAGTTGTACATCTTCTTTAATCATCTCGGTTAGTTCATAAGCAATGTTATCAAGGGCAAAGATTTCGTTGATTGTGGCAACAAGTGCATTTTCATCCGAACATAATTGGGGAAAGCGTTTAACTTTGAAAATATATTCGATAAAGGTGAGGTAATGCTCGTCACTGCATGTACTCAGGAATTCAGTAACGTCCTGAATTGCGTTTAATTGCTTATTATCAATTAGTCTTTGTCCTTTCCCAAGAAGAATAATAAATGAATACCGAATTTCATTCCAGAATGCATCTGTATAGTCAAAGTGATCCGTGCTCTGACCGAACAATTCGTTACATAGATAGAATATCCTGTTTCTTGATGTTATAGGCACACTAGAGGTGTATGGTTGAGGTTCTTTATTACGTCTGGAAAAAGCGTCGAATATGTCATTCATTTTCATAGATTAATATCCTAAAAATGGAATACCACCCTACAATGGTACTTTTTTTTGCTAGACCATTAACTGCTATTATTATCGCGCAAATTACGAAGGCATAGATCTAAAATCGCCATCGATCAACTGGCGAAACCCTCTCATGAGCACTTTGTAGATTGGTATTAGTCAGGCTCAAGCAATTGCGTACAGTTGTGAGCCTCGAAATCCCCAACATAGCAGTAAATAATGATGTTGTAAATGCCATACAAAGCGTGATGGCGCTTGATATGCAATTGGTCGTTGCTATAATCAAGGATAATAGCATAAAGGGTAATTGAAGAAAGGAATCATTGAAATGGCTACACAGACTTTCGAACGTATCACTTTGGGAAAAAGTGAATTGCGCATCAGCCCGCTCGGCATGGGCACCAATGCCTGGGGCTTCAACCGGAAGGGAGACCCCGGGAAGCAACCGGTCTTCGATGCGGCGCTGGAAGCTGGCATCAACTTTATCGACACGGCGGAGATCTATAGCCTGGGCGGGTCGGAGATGACCGTTGGGATGGCTCTTCAAAAACCCCATGCCGACGTAATCATAGCTACCAAGTTCTTCCCTTATCCCTGGCGAATCATAAAGTCCAGCCTGACGGCAGCATTGCGTGCCAGCCTGAAACGATTGGGGCTCCCCAAAGTGGATCTCTACATCATGCATTTTCCCGTCCCGCCTGTGCCGTTGGCAACCTGGGTCGAAGCGCTAGCGGACGTTTACGAGGCTGGCCTCACGCGTGCGGTAGGCATCTCCAATTGCAATGCGGCACAGACAAGTTGGGCGTATGATATTTTGAAAAGACGCGGGATCCCATTGGCCAGCAACCAGGTCGAGTTCAGCTTGCTGAAACGTACGGCTGAACGCAACGAGTTACTGGAGACGTGCAAAGAATTGGGAGTGACCCTGGTGGGCTACCGGCCGTTGGGTTACGGTATCCTGACTGGCAAATATAAGCTCGAAGACCTGCCGGCACGCTTGCACATGCGCACAGTGACGCCTGAGGACCTTCAAAAAGCCACCCCCACAATCGAATTGTTGCGGGAGCTTGGCCGAAAATATGTCAAAACCCCCTCGCAGGTGGCGTTGAACTGGATCATGTGCAAGGGCGTCGTTCCCATCCCAGGTGCCAAGAATTCACGCCAGGCGGCCGAGAATGCCGGAGCGATGGGGTGGCGCCTGGACGCAGCCGAGGTCGAAGCGCTCGACAAAGCCAGCGACCACTTATCGTAGAAGGCTGAAATAATCCTGTTGCGTTTAGGAAACTGCTCATAACGGGGCTGTCAATTATCGGACAGCCCTTATGTTTTAAAACCAAAAAGAAAGATACAATATTCATCGTTAATAAAATATGCTAAACTCTGAAAGAAGTTGAGGAGCAATTATGCGTTTTGTCCGTTACCGGTATGGAAAGGAATCGGCAGCCTTTGGTTGGCTGGAAGATGACCGAATCGGCCCCATCGTGGGAGATCTGTTTGGCGAATACAGGCGCCTGGAAGCCGAGATTGCCTTGGATCGGGTTCATTTGCTCCCTCCGGTCGTCCCTTCCAAGATCATTTGCGTTGGCCGCAATTATGTCGAGCATGCCAAAGAGCAAAACGCCGAAATCCCCGAAGTACCGCTGCTTTTCCTGAAGCCTCCGACCACGATCATTGGGCCTGAGGATAAAATTGTTTTGCCCCCGCAGTCACAACAAGTCGAGCACGAAGCCGAGCTGGCAGTGGTGATCAGCAAACAAGGACGCTGGATTACCCTGGACCACGCTGCGGACTACGTGCTGGGATATACGATTGCCAACGACGTCACTGCTCGCGATCTGCAGCACAGAGATGGCCAGTGGACGCGCGGCAAGGGGTTTGACACGTTTTGCCCGGTTGGACCGTGGATCGATTCGGAGATCGACCCATCTGATGTTTTGATTTCCTGCCGTGTCAATGGGGAACTGCGACAGATTGGCTCGTCGCGCGAGATGATCTTCAGCATCCCACAGATCATCACTTACGTTTCATCTATTATGACGCTGATACCCGGCGATTTGATCTTGACCGGTACTCCGGCCGGAGTTGGGCCTTTGAATCCCGGGGATCGCGTGGAAATTACGATCGAAGGATTGGGATCGTTGTCGAATGAGGTGGTTGGGGAAACGTTACCAAACTTATAGACCCGGATTTTTTGCGTGTATCAGATGCGTTATTTAGTAGCGCATGGTATAATGGAAAAATCCAATTTAATTGAAGACAGGGAGTGTAATCATATGTCGGGTCACTCTAAATGGGCTACCATCAAACGCAAAAAAGGTGCTGCAGATGCAAAACGCGGTCAGGTGTTTACACGTTTGACGCGGGAAATTGTCATGGCGGCTCGCGATGGTGGGGGTGATGCGGATTCCAATTTCCGGCTGCGCCTTGCTATCGAAAAAGCACGCTCGCAAAGTATGCCAAAAGATAATATCGAGCGTGCGATAAAACGAGGCACGGGTGAAAGCAAAGATGGTGTCGTTTTTGAGCAAGTGATCTATGAAGGATATGGCCCTAACGGTATTGCTTTGGTCATCGAGTGTGTCACCGAAAACCGCAACCGAACCGTAGCGGAAATCAGGCATGTGCTCACTCGTTCAAATGGCAGCTTGGGTGAGGCGGGCTCCACTGCCTGGCAATTCAAGCGTGCTGCCTATTTCGCTGTCCCACTGGAAGGCAATGATTTTGATAAAGTCTTCGAGTTGGCGGTGGAAGGCGGCGCAGACGACGTCAGCCAGGATTCTGAGACGATCGAGATTATTGCGCCGGTTGAAAATTTCAAGTCAATGAGTGACCGGTTAAGAGATGCGGATATCCAGATCGAAGAGGCGGAGATCCGCTATTTTGCCAACCAAGAAATGGAATTAAGCGTCGAAGACACGATGCAGGTATTACGCACTACCGATGCGCTGGAAGAATTGGATGATGTTCAGAATGTTTTTTCTAATCTGAAGATCTCTGAGGAGGCAATGGCGGCGCTGGAGTCTGAATAAGGATGGTATGCAAGTAGTCGGCATCGATCCCGGAACGGCAACGACGGGCTATGGCTTTGTCGAAGAGACAGATAGCGGGGAACTCCGGGTGATCGACTACGGGGTGATCGTAACTGCTGCCAAGATACCCCCCGAACAACGGTTGCTTCAAATCTATACCCAATTGAAAGAATTATTGCTTCTCCATCGACCCCAAAGTGGTGCGGTGGAGAAGTTGTTTTTTCAAAGCAACGTGACGACTGCCATGTCGGTGGGGCAGGCGCGGGGTGTTGCCATGCTGGCATTGGCGGAAGCGGGGGTCGCCGTGGCGGAATACACCCCCATGGAAATCAAGCAAGCCGTTTCGGGGTTTGGCGGGGCAGGCAAAGCGCAGGTACAATTAATGGTCAAAGCGTTGCTTTCATTGCCGGATATTCCCCGGCCGGATGATGCGGCAGATGCCTTGGCAGTGGCAATATGCCACATCAACAGTAAATTACCACGCGATGCAGAAGGTCTATGATCACAAGTACGGCTAATGCCCAAGTAAAAGAAGTTCGACGGCTGCGCGAGCGGAAGGCCAGGCAGGAAAGTGGACTTTATTATATCGAAGGATTGCGCATAGTCATTGAAGCCATCCAGCAAGAACAGGCTATCGATACTTTAATTGTGGCGCCAGAGTTACTTACCAGCCCAATTGGGCGCCAAGCTGTGGATGAACAAGCCAGGCACGGAGTTCGGGTGCTGGAAGTCAGCGAGTCAGTGTTCAAAAATTTCGCCATCAAGGAAAACCCCCAGGGGATTGCCGCGGTCGTTCAGCAACATTGGGCTCTGCTGGCAGAATTGGTTCCTGGCAAAAAAGAGCTGTATATTGCCTTGGATGCGGTTCAGGATCCGGGCAATTTAGGGACCATTTTGCGCACCAGCGATGCCGTGGGCGGGAAAGGGGTCATACTGCTCGATCATTCGACCGATCCCTTCGATCTTGCAACGGTGCGTGGCAGCATGGGCGCCATCTTTTCGCAGAAGCTCATCAAAGCCACTTTGGCCGAGTTCGGTGAATGGAAGAAACGCTGCAAGTGTAAAGTGATTGGGACGTCTGGGGCAGCAGCACACAATTACCATCAATATCCGTTTTCATTGCCAATGGTGCTGCTGATGGGCAGCGAGCGGCAGGGTTTGACCGAAGCCCACGTGGCTTTGTGTGACGATATAGTAAAAATACCCATGGTCGGCCGGAGTGATTCGCTGAACCTGGCCATTGCGACGGCAGTGATACTATATGAGGTTTTCAACCAAACGCATCCATAGAATGGTTAGGCTTGTGAGGTTATGAAATGATCGCTCATCTCCGTGGAGAAGTGATTGGCATCAACGATGATAGCCTTGTTGTCGATGTTGGTGGCGTGGGGTTCAAAGTCTTTGCGACCGGCGCCGTCAGAAACCAAAACAAGCCGGGAGACCGCATCTCTCTTTATACTTACCTGGTGGTGCGGGAAGACGTTCTGGCGCTTTATGGTTTTGAGCGACAGGAAGAACGGGATATCTTTGTGTTGTTGCTCGGCGTTAACGGCGTTGGCCCTAGGATTGCCATGGCAGTCGTTTCCACTTTATCGGTCGATGTGATCCGCAATGCGGTGGCCGGCGAGCAGGCTGATGTATTCGGCCGGGTCTCAGGGGTCGGAAAAATGACCGCCCAAAAGATCATTTTGCACCTGAAAGGCAAGATTGCCACGGCGGCCGTGCTGCAGGGCGCCACGGTGATGGTGGATGTGGATGGTGAGGTAGTCGAAGCATTGACGAATTTGGGGTATAGTGTGGTCGAGGCACAGGCGGCCGTCCAATCCATCCCGCGGGATACCCCCGATGACGTCGAAACTCGACTTCGCATTGCGCTAAAATACTTTTCGACTTAAGTATCTGCTCATTTGACTGTGTTACAATATGACGTTATTTATTGTTGGAAGATGAAATTGTGAAGTTGTTTACAGGAAGGATACTAGGTCATGCCTAGCTTTACCAGAGAATTAGGGATCGATCTTGGGACAATGAACACCGTGATTGCAGAGGGTAATCAGGTGTTATTACAGGAACCTACCATCGTGGCGATCATTCCGGATGAACGAAAAATGGTTGATTGGGGCCAGGCGGCTAAAGACATGATTGGTCGTGTCCCGGAAAGTATCGAAGTTGTCCGGCCGATGCGCCACGGCGTCATTGCCGAGTTCGAAATTACCGAGAATTTACTCCAATATTTGATCAAGAAAGTTATTGGACAGACCTTTATTTTCAGACCGCGCATCATGCTGACGATGCCGTATGGGATCACGAGCGTTGAAGGCCGCGCAGTGCATGAAGCCGGCCTGGGCGCTGGCAGCCGCGAGGTCTTTTTGATTCCACAACCGCTGGCAGCTGCGTTGGGAGTCGATCTGCCAATTGCCACCCCATCGGGAAATATGATCGTTTGCCTGGGCGGCGGTGCCAACCAGGTGGCGGTGATCGCGATGAATGACATTATCACGGCCGATACCTCGCGCACCGGCGGGTTGCAGATGGATGATGCGATTGCTGCCTATGCGCGCAAGAAATATGGCGTAATGATCGGGCAACCCACAGCCGAGATGCTGAAAATCCGGATCGGCTCGGCAGTACCCGAAAGCCAGATCCAGTCCATGGAAGTGCAAGGGCAGGATCAAGTCTCCGGTTTGCCGCGTTCGGTAACGTTGACCACCGAGGATGTCGTTGAGGCATTGCAAGAACCCTTGGGCGAGATTGCCAATTTAGCCAAAAGAGTGTTGG
>JBEKEX010000123.1:0-8029 GCA_050013615.1 Anaerolineaceae bacterium | reverse complement strand
TAGGTTCTTAGGGTGGTGCCAATAATGGGATCGATGCGACCGGAGATCGGTAACCATCTGAGTGTAACGCCAAAGAAGAGCTGCAAAATCAATCCGAGCCAGAATATTGGCAGTGAATAGATAACGACAGCATATATGCGCATGGCAAAATCGGCCGCTTTTTTACGCTTGGAAGCTGCCAGCGTACCGCCATAGATGCCGATGAGTAATGCCAGGATCGAGGCAGGGATGATCAATTCCAGGGTTGCAGGGAAACGCTCGCTCATCTCATCGATGATCGGGCGATGGCCGCCCACCAGAGAATTCCCGAATTTTAGGGTGACCATTTGCCACAAGAACCGGCCGTATTGGACGATCAACGGATCGTTGAGCCCAAGCTGGGCACGGATATTCTGGATCATCTCCGGAGTACCTTTGGGACCCAAGGCAGAAGAGACCGGGTCACCCGGTAAGATATGCAGGATCAGGAATACCAAAGTGCCCAGGATGAAAACCATTGGCAATGTCAGAACGATGCGGGTGAGGATATAGCGGCGGAGGCCCGTCGAGCCTTTGACGAAAACATACGTCAATAGGAGAAGAGAGGGAATGCCAATAATGAGAGCAATAAGTCCAATGGGGGTCATTTTTTATGAAGAGGAAAAATAGAAATGGGGCGGGATGACTTGCCGCCCGCCCCATTCGAGTGTAATGAGTTTACTTGCCCTTGGAAAGCAGCGAGTAATTGAAGATGATGTTGCCGCCGATATTCAAAGTTTCAGGGGTGGCAAAAGCAGATGAGCCGTGGATATCACTGGCGTAAACCACGTGCTCTGCTTGGAAGAATAACGGCAGAGTTACAACCAGGTCAGCGTATATGTCCTGTGCCTGCTTGTACTCATCGGCACGTTTGGTCAAGTCGGTTTCGATGTCAGCCTGCTGGAGCAATGCAACCAATTGCTTGGCCTCGTCATTGATTGGGGTGCCGGTCGTGCTACCCGTTGCTGGGGCAGTCACATTGGTGCCTTCGCCGCGGTTATAGACGAACGGATCCAAATAGTTGGACGGGTCTGGGTAATCGAAGAACCAACCCAGAACACCACCCGCGTAGGACTTGCCGCCTGTCAATGCGGGAACGTAGGTGCTCCATTCCTGGGCCTGCAAGGTCACCTGGATCTCGCCTGTTGCTTCCAGTTCCTTCTTGATCACCTGCATCCAGGCTGCGGTCGATGCACCGTAGTGCTCAGGTGGGTACCAAAGGGTGATCTGAACGGGTTTGGTGGCGGAATAACCGGAGGCTTCCAAAAATTTCTTGGCTGCGTCGAGGTTCGGCGCCGAGTACTTGGTATCGAAAGCCTCAGTTGCGCCCAAGAAGCCGGGCGGGACCTGAGAATATAATGGAGTGACCTGGCCGCCATAGACGGTATCGGCGATCTCGTTGCGATCGACGGCCGAAGCAACTGCTTTGAGGACGTTTGGATCATTGAATGGCGCCATGGTGTGGTTCAGGATCAGGTAGCGGATAGCGCCACCACTGATCGTCCCGACTGTCAGGCCAGCAACCTTTCCGAGCGGAGTGAGCTGTTCAGGAGATAGCAAACGCCAAGCGATGTCGATCTCCCCACTCTGCACGGCCAAAGACATGGTATTGGGGTCAGAATAGAAGCGGACGATGATCTGTTTGACTTGCGGCTTCATATCACCGGTGTAATAAGGATTGGGCTCGAAGACCATCTGGGTGTCCGGATCGTATTGAGAAATGAACCAGGGGCCTACGCCGTAAATCGGGGCGGTCGGGTTGAGGTTGCACGCGTCGGCCTTGAAAATGTTCGGGTCAGATGCAACATACGGAGAGCCTGCCAGGATCTGCGGGAAGTAGGCAATCGGGGTAGTTAGTGTGAAAACCATGGTCTTGGCATCGGGCGCCGCGATGCTCTTGACGAACGGAACTGCCAGGGAATCGGCCACGTCGTTCGGGCACTTGGGGCCGATGGTGAGCAAACGGTTGAGCTGGGCAGCGTAGACCGTTGCGGTCAAGGGGGTGCCATCACCAAATTTAATGCCATCTTTCAGGGTGAAGGTGTAGGTCAAGCCATCTTTGGACACAGTGCCCAGGTCGGTGGCAAGATCCGGTATTAGATCGGTCGTGCCGGGTTTCCATTTTACGAGGCCCTCGCTGATGTTGTAAGCGATTTCCCAGTCACGAACGGAATAGGCATCGGCGGGGTCAAGGCTGGAGACCTTATCGGTAGTACCGATGATAATGGTGTCCGGATTGGAGGCCGCAGTTGTAGCGGCGGCGGTCGGTGCTGCGGTCGGGGCTTCTGTCGCTGCGGCAGCTGTTGGAGCCTCGGTCGCTGGAGCTGCTGTGGCAGTGCCACCGCAAGCTGTCAACGCCATGCTGGCCAGAATGACCAACGTAAGTAATAAATACAGCTTTGACTTCATTACGAATCTCCTCCTTCTAAATTTGAGAAAGCAAGTGGAACAAAAAACAAACGAATCACGAATCGCTTAACTTGATTTGGGGCACCACCTCCTTATCAGTTAAAACAACAAAGTTTAATTGATTGATTATACATGAAAACAGGTCAATGTCAACTTAAATTATACCTGATATATTCAAGAATAGCCCCGCGCAGTTTCTGCGCGGGGCTATTTGCTCATCTGTAGTTTGCTTGAACGGGCTATTTCATGGGGTTCGAGTTGGCCCAACTCTGACCGGCGATGACCACAATATCGTAAGGTTGAGAGGGGTCATTGCTGTTGTAAATGTTGCTGCTACTGATACCGAAAAGGTTGGTCAGATAGGCCAAGGTGTAGGGCTTCGAATTGTACAAATAGATGATGCTATCCGTGGTTTGCTGATCGGCATTGGCAGTTTGGATCACGTTGAGCCCTTGCTGCTTCAAGTAAGTGGCTGTTTGATCGGCCAGGCCAGCGGTGCCGGAACCGTTTTCGATGACGATGCGGGCGGCTTCGGACTGCATGGCACTTTGCTGATCTGAAGCGACTGCCATGGGGGCGGTTACACCGCCGGTAGCAAAGATCGAATCGGTCACAGTGCGGATTTTATCCGGAATGGGCATATAAATGTCCAGGCCTCCCGGCGAGACGCCTTGTACCAGTTGATCAGGGCCGATGGAGGCTCTGATAATTTTATTGGGGTCAATTTGCAGCGCCATTTGACCGAGCGCCAGGGCTTGATCAAAGGAGAGGTTGGTATTGACACCACCCTGGATATCCTGATAGATCGACGGAGCTTTAAGCAACAGAGAGGGAAGCTCTTTGAGCGACAAGATGCGGTTTTTCACAGCCATTATGACGGCTTGCTGATTCTTGGAACGATCAAAATCGTTGCCTGGAAGCGAATCGCGATTACGCACGTAAGAAAGTGCTAAATCACCGGGAAGCGTGTAGGTCACACCCGCTTTCAAAGTTTGTTTGTACGTGTTGCTGCCGATGGGCTGCACCACTGTATCTACGCTGGGGGTGACGACGACACCACCAATATCATCGATAATTTTAACAAAGGAATCAAAATTCATTACCACATAGTAGTTGATGGGAACGCCCAGCAAGTTTTCGATCGTCTCCATGGCAAGTCCGGCGCCGCCGCCAGGCAAGTGATAAAGCTCGCCATAATAAAAAGCGGTGTTGATCTTGTTATAACCGTTATCGCTGCCAAAATTACGGATTTGCACCCACAGGTCACGCGGAATAGAAAGCATGCCAGCCGTGGCAGTAGAGGGGTCAATTGTAAGAAGGATCATCGTGTCCGTGCGCGGCGGCCAACTGCCAGCTTCGTAGTCTCGGTAGTCATAACCCATTAGCAAGATGTTCACCCGGCTTTTGCCGTCCCAAGGTACAGGGGTTGGACCGGCTTCAGATTGAGCCGGCTGATTGGAGGCGACGGAAGTTGAAGAGCCGTTGCTGGTGGTAGGCACTGCTACGCCCGGGAGGCTACTGCTGCCGCTGGTCAAATTCCATGAAGTGACCAGATTGCGCACAACGATAAACCCAGTGATGGCGGTGGCGACCGCCAGGACAACAAAAATGCCCAGGACGATCATGGAAGTTTTATCGGGGCGAGCTGTTCTGCGTGATGTTGTTCTATTGATGCGAGCCATACGTTTTTTCCTATAATACGCCAGAGCGTGTCAATTTCAACAAAGGTTGCAAGGTTGATGCCAGGCCACGCCGCTTTTTATGTCAAGGCATGGCCGTTGACAAAAATCTAGCTGATCTTGGGTGGGGGAATTGGAAGTTGCTCGACCGGAGTGCTGATCCACTTATCGCCTTCATCGATCAGCATCACCGGGATGTCTTCAACGATGGGATATTTGCGACCACATTCATTGCAGACGAGCCAGCTTTCTTTGTAGAAATCCAGCCGGCCTTCTTTTTCATGAACACAGACAGGGCAACGCAAGATCTCGATCAGGTCTGGATGGACCATGGTTCCTCCAAAAAAGTGTACCTGGTTTTTAATTTTACCACAGGGAATGCGTTGGTCTCAACGTAACTTCAAATGGGGCAGGGCGTTTGCGAGGATGATTCTATCCAGAGAAACCTATTATCGAAAAGGTTATTTTGAAGGCGAACTGGGGATATCTGTACCCGGACCATATTCGAATATATTTGGCCATGGGACATAATGGGTGGAATACGTATCGCTGAAATAAATCGAACCATTGCGACTGACTGTTCGGTTGACGGTCACGTCTGCACCTTGAACGGCCCAGTCAACCTGCTTAATCTCGCCCTTTGGCAGATCGGGGTTCTCGTTGTAAACATCCGGCAGCGGATCGACGATGTTTGTGGGGCCGGATGCGTTTACGACAACCGAGCGACCATCCGACGTGGAATAGAATTTCCAGGTGAGCGAATGGCCGGAAGCGTCGAAGTAGGTTTCCATCAATAACCAATAAGGCGTATCGTTGGTAAATTGAAGATCAACCAAGGGGAAGAAGACGGTGGCATCCATGCCGGCCAGCTTTGGATCGTGCTGCCCGGTCGCAGTCTGTTCATAATACATAACCTGGTAGGCATGCGGTGTGCGGTCAACGATGGGGAAACCGGCGTAGAGGGCGGTGCGGAAGAGGGTGGTGCTCACTTGGCAGACCCCGCCGCCAACGCCATTGATGGTACGGTCACCGACGATGATAGGCGCTTCGGCGTATCCATTATCGAGGCTGATATCGCCGATCTGCTGTGCCATGGAGAAAGTGGCGCCCGGTGGCACCAGCAGGCCATGGAAGCGGCTGGCCGCGATTTGGATGTTTTGCATGCGGGCGCTGGGTGAGCCAAAAAAATAAGTTGTTTCAGAATAGATCAATTGTGTGATGCCGAGTTGGGAGCCTGTCATGTTATCGGTCACTTGCGGGGAGGTGAAGTCGAATTCCAGGGCGATGGTGTGGTTCCCTTGCGCCAATTGCTGCTGAATGGTGGCAACGCTCTTATCTATATTAAGGACACGGCCAATGACCGCGGGCTGGATCACGTCGAGCTGGCTGGTGCCATCATTAAAAGTGAAGCGCGTGTTCTGCGGGTCGAGAGCCACGGCGGTTGACAGGCTGACCAGATAGCTGCGTAGCGCTTCGCTGTCGATGGTGACCTGGTAAGAAGCGGAGGTGCCGTTGGTGTTGATGCGCTCGAAATTGAGCATCGCCGCCAAATCAGTTGGCTGTATGACCCACGGGCCCAACTGGCTTTTATCGGGCTGACCATCCGGCAGGGTGAGGGTGAGCGGCTGGGAAAGGATCTGACGCGCCAGGTTGGCCTGGGCTGTGGCGTCCATCACTTCGGGTTGGGTCTCGTGCACCACCAGGGGGAGCGTGCTGTTTTGGAACGAACTCATTAACGGTGTCAAGAACGCCAATGTCGCTTCGACATCCAACGTTCGTCCTGCCTGACCGTTGGTGACCACCACATTGGTGCCTTGCAGGCTGATATTAGCTTCGACTGCGGGCAGATCAACCTGCTTCTTCAGACCGGATAAATATTGGTACGCCGTGCGCTGGTCGAAAATAAGCGCCAGCGAGGCGGGATGACCATAGTAGATAGCACCAAACTGCTCGGCCATGGCCTTGATCAGATTGCCTTCACGGCCAACTCCAAAGGCGGACTCGGCAGAGGCGTTGGGATCGAGGATGAGGCCCAGGTTGGCAGGTGTGGCCTGCCAAGTTTGATCGCCGTCTTGCAATGTGATGTGGCCGGACCGCGGGAAAGTGATGGTGGCGTTGATCTTCCTGGCGGCATCGGTGACGGTCATCCCTCCCACGTCGATGCCGGCGACAGTGACACCCGGCAAGATACGGCCGATGAACACCAGTTGAAAACCGAGGGAGAGAATAAAGAGGACAAAGAGGAATACACAGACGCCAAAGAAGAGCGCCAGAAATACCTGCCGGATCACTGATTGAGTCGAAATAAAAGGACGGCTTATAACTTGCATAATGGAATTATAGCATTTCGTGGTGGGGCAGGCAGAAGTTTGTAAAATCTCAAGAAGGAAAATGTCAGCCACAGATTAAACCTTAAATATGGGCAAAACCCTTGACAACGGAATGGCTCGCGGTATAATCCAGCCCGTTGTCAGGTAGAAGATCAATAAGCAAGGCTGATCGATAAAAACCGAATATCGCCAAAGCCAACCCGGAACTCAGAAAGTTGCAGCGCCGATGTTGAAGTTCGACATCGGTACTTTTTGTGGCTACGACCCTTGACAGACTTGAGGGAAGTGCTTAAAATAAGAGTCCGATTTGAGAGTTGAGATCTTGCCGAAAGGCGGATCGCTAACAACTGAAGTGGCTGGCGAGACAGCCTCGACGACATCGCTGAGACGGCCGATGTGATCCCGGAAAGACAGTACGAGAGGAAAACATCGGCGTTTTGTCCTCAGCCCTTGACAGGGTGAGTGAAGGTGAGTAGAATCTCGCCCTCGATGTAAGCACCCAAGGGTGTAGATGCCCATGGGTACAGCACCTAACGGTGCGGGCGGAACCTTAATAATTGAATAGTGATAGGAAGCGAGAACCTGATCAATCCAGTAAGATCCGTAACTTACACCAAGTAATTGGTGAAAAATTATTTTGCGGAGAGTTTGATCCTGGCTCAGGATGAACGCTGGCGGCGTGCTTAATACATGCAAGTCGAACGGAGTTGTTGTAGCAATACGACAACTTAGTGGCGAACGGGTGAGTAACGCGTTGGTGACCTGCCCCAAAGTGTGGGATAACAGTCCGAAAGGAT
The DNA here is from genome assembly GCA_050013615.1 of Anaerolineaceae bacterium. Taxonomy (GTDB): domain Bacteria; phylum Chloroflexota; class Anaerolineae; order Anaerolineales; family Anaerolineaceae; genus JBEKEX01. Next base: position 796 of record JBEKEX010000123.1, on the reverse strand, counting down.
TGCTAATACCGCATGTGGTCATTTGGATTAGAAGCCTTATGACAAAAGCAGTAATGCGCTTTGGGAGGGACCTGCGTCCCATCAGCTAGTTGGTAAGGTAACGGCCTACCAAGGCGATGACGGGTAGGGGACCTGAGAGGGTGGACCCCCACAATGGCACTGAAACACGGGCCATACACCTACGGGTGGCAGCAGTAGGGAATATTGGTAATCTGCGAAAGCGGGAACCAGCAACGCCGCGTGTGCGATGAAGGCCTTCGGGTCGTAAAGCACTTTTTAGAGGGATGAGGAAGGACAGTACCTTTAGAATAAGCCTCGGCTAACTACGTGCCAGCAGCCGCGGTAAAACGTAGGAGGCAAGCGTTATCCGGATTTACTGGGCGTAAAGCGTGTGCAGGCGGTTCGGTAAGTTGGATGTGAAAGCTCCCGGCTTAACTGGGAGAGGTCGTTCAATACTACCGGGCTAGAGAGTGGTAGAGGGAGGTGGAATTCCGGGTGTAGTGGTGAAATGCGTAGATATCCGGAGGAACACCAGTGGCGAAAGCGGCCTCCTGGACCATCTCTGACGCTCATACACGAAAGCTAGGGGAGCAAACGGGATTAGAGACCCCGGTAGTCCTAGCCGTAAACTATGTGAACTTGGCGTCAGTGGCTTCAAAACCATTGGTGCCGCAGCTAACGCGATAAGTTCACCGCCTGGGGACTACGGCCGCAAGGTTAAAACTCAAAGGAATTGACGGGTCCCCGCACAAGCAGCGGAGCGTGTGGTTTAATTCGATGTTACACGAAGAACCTT
>JBEKEX010000122.1:0-8055 GCA_050013615.1 Anaerolineaceae bacterium | reverse complement strand
GTCCATTTGCACGCTGTGCCCGGTGGGATGCAACATAACCTTCAACGTGCGCCGTGAAGCCGCCTCAGGCGGCAAGTCGGTCATCAAACGTGTGATGCCGCGCCAGAACGAATCGGTTAACGAGATCTGGATCTGCGACAAAGGTCGTTTCGGCTACCACTTCACCGAAAGCCCCAAACGGCTGACCCAGCCCTTGCTCCGCAAGGATGGCAAGCTGGTACCCGTGGACTGGAACGAAGCGCTGACCAAAGTTGCGGAGAAGGTCAACGAATTTTCCGGTAACCTGGTCACGCTGGTGGGCGGAAAGCTCGCCAACGAAGACTTGTTCAATTTGCAGCAGTTTACCCTGGCACACCGGGGCGAGCCGCTGTTGTTCAGTCACATGGCCGGCGGCGATTTAGTCGCCCAGGTGGGGCTGGGCAAAGACACCAACCTGGGTACGCTGGGTAAAGGCACCACCGTTCTGGTGGTGGCAAGCGACCTGCACGAAGAAGCACCCGTGTGGTGGCTGCGCCTGAAGCAAGCAGCGGCACGCGGCGTTACCCTCATCGTCGCCAACCCGCGTTCCACGCGGTTGGATAAATTCGCCACGCACGTCCTGCGCTATGAGTACGGCGAGGAAGCCGATCTGGTGGCCAGCTTTGTACCTGGCCACAAGAGTGCTTACCCTGAGGCAGCCGAGGCTTTCACCCAGGCTGAGAATACGATCATCTTCTACGGCAGCGAAGGGCTTGGGCTGGAAGGCTCCATGGCTCTCTCTGCTGCTTGCGCCGAGCTGCTGGTGCGCACCAATCATGCCGGGCATGTCAACAATGGCCTGGTGGCCGTCTGGCCGGATGGCAATACCCAGGGCGCCTGGGACATGGGCTTCCGCCCCGCACTCGACCTGGACGACAAGTTAGCTCAGGCTGGGTTGGTGCTGATCGCCGGTGTCGATCCTGCTGCCCACAACCCGCAAGCGACCGCTGCCGTCAAGAAAGCCAGTTTCGTGGTCGTGCAGGAGATGTTCCTGACCGAGACCGCTCAACTGGCGGACGTTGTATTCCCAGTACAAACTTTCACCGAACGGGAAGGCACGCTCACTTCCGGCGAGCGCCGCGTGCAGCGTTTCTACCCTGCAATTCCCGCTCTGGAAGGTACCCGGCCTGATTACGCCATCACCGCCGAATTGGCACAGCGTACCGGCTTGCAACTGGAAACCTTGCCGGCAGTGCTGCTGCAGAAACTGGCCGAGCAGGTGCCGGCTTACGCCGGTCTCACCTACCAGGAATTGGCAAAGGTAACCGAACAATATCCCATCGTCGGCCGCTCTGACTTGTATTACGGCGGCACGACCTATGATAATCATCAGGGGTTGGGCGTTCAGCTTGCTCCGTCATCCCAAAATGGTGAGACGGTGAAGCCGTCCAAGCCACAGGCGGTCAAGCTGCCCCGTCCCAAGGCCGGAGAACTGCTGGTGGTCCCCATCGCCCGACTGTATGGCCGGGATACTGCCACCACATCCGCACCGCTCTTGGCAAAACGCATGGCATCTCCGGTGCTGGTGCTGAACCCCAAGCTGGCCGCCAAACAGCAAGTGAAAACCGGCGAGACCGCACATCTGGTTTTGGAAGACAATAAATTCGATGTGCAAATCGTCCTGGATGAAACAGCGCCGGAAAAAGTTGCCCTGCTGCCGCGTAACGTGGGCGTGCCCCTGGCAGGGCCACGCGTGGGGACGTTGGAACGCGAATAGAAGATTGAGTTGAAATCGCATTGAAAGGCTATTGCATCGTGCTTCGAGGTATTTATGGATCTCTGGCTCATTCTTGAGTGGTTCGTCAAAGCGCTCCTGCTGGTGTTGAGTCTCACCGTGGGGTTTGCCTACCTGACCTGGTTCGAGCGCCGGGTGTTGGCCAGGATCCAGGTGCGCTCGGGACCCAACCGGGCAGGCTGGCAGGGCCTGTTGTTCCCCATCGCCGATGCGATCAAGCTTATCTTTAAGGAAGAACTGACACCTGAGGGTGCCAGCAAGGTCATCTTTTTCCTGGCGCCGATCGTCACCCTCATTCCCGCCCTGATCATCACCGGGGTCGTGCCCTGGGGTACGTCGTTCCAGTTGTTCGGGCGCACCATCCAATTGCATGTCGCCGACGTGAATGTCGGCGTGCTGTACATCCTGGCGGTCACCTCCATATCGGTCTACGGCATCACCCTGGCGGGTTGGTCGTCCAACAACAAATATGCCACGCTGGGCGGCTTGCGTTCCACGGCACAGATGATCAGCTACGAGCTGGCGCTGGGCCTGGCAACCATCGGGCCGGTCATGCTGGCACATTCGATGAGCCTGACCGATATCGTCAACTCCCAAAGAACGCTGCCTTTCATCTTATTGCAGCCGGTTGGTTTTTTAATCTACTTCGTGGCCAGTATCGCCGAGATCAACCGGGCGCCTTTCGATATGCCCGAGGCCGAGCAGGAATTGACCGCCGGCTATCACACGGAATATTCCGGGATGAAGTTTGCCGTGATCTTCATGTCGGAATACGACAAAATGATCTGCGTCTCGATGATTGGGGCAACGCTGTTCCTGGGCGGGTTCATGGGCCCGGGCGTCGACCAGTTTTGGTGGCTGGGTCCTATCTATCTCTTTATTAAAGTGTTGGTTTGGTTGTTCGTGCTCATCTGGATGCGGGCAACCTTGCCGCGTATTCGCTACGACCGGCTGATGGCCTTGGGGTGGAAGATCATGCTGCCCCTGGCGCTCCTCAACCTGACTCTGACGGCCGCCGGCATCGTGGCGTTGGGAGGTTAAAGGTATGTTCAAGGGATTCTTAACGACGTTCAAGTCGATGTTCGAAAAGCCTGTGACCATCCAATACCCGGAGGAAAAGCGGCAGGTGCGGACGCGTTTCCGCGGGCGGCATGTGCTCAAACGCTACGATAACGGGCTGGAAAAGTGCATCGGCTGCGCTTTGTGCGCCGCGGCTTGCCCGGCAGACGCGATTTTCGTCGAAGCTGCAGCGAACACGGACGACGAGCGCTATTCGCCGGGCGAGCGTTATGCCAAGGTCTACGAGATCAACATGCTGCGCTGCATTTTCTGCGGCTTTTGTGAAGACTCCTGTCCGACGGAAGCCATCATCCTGGGCGACCAGTACGAGTTGTCCTTCACAGACCGGGCGTCTTCGATCTACACCAAAGAAATGCTGCTGGAGCCGGTCGCCGAAGGCGGCAAGCCCACTCCGCAGAAGACACCTGAGGGAGTCTATACCCGTGCGGTACCGGAGATGAAAGACCCAGTGGACTAGTTAGTGCCCCTTCAAACCTCATTTCGTATAATATTTTCTTTCATGATGAGGTAAAACATTTCGGACGTAAAGATACATTCAGTTTGACGGGGTACGAGAAGAGGACGGTATGGTGGAATTGCTGGTTTTTGGTGTGATAGCGTTGGTTGCGATCGGCTCTGGCTTGGCAATGTTGCTCAGCCGCAACACGGTCCATGCGGCCTTGTTCCTGGTACTGAACTTTGCCACGGTCTCGTTGCTCTATCTCATCCTGGGCGCACCTTTCATTGCCCTGGCGCAGATCTCGGTCTATGCCGGCGCCATCATGATTCTGTTCCTGTTCGTGATCATGCTGTTGGGCACTGAGAAGTTGCCCGCTGCCGAACCCTTGCGGGCACATCGCCCGTTGGCACTTTTGGTGGGCTTCATCTTCCTGGGTGAGTTGGCCATGGCGGTCACTTATCGGGCAGGCGTCATCGCCACCCCGCCGGCGCCCACCGACGCTTTCACCAACCCGGCTTCACTGGGGCTGGCCTTGTTCCACAGCTACGCCCTGCCGTTCGAGATTACCTCGATCATTCTGCTGGCAGCCCTGGTGGGTGCGGTCTTGTTGACCAAGAAAGAACCCAAGGTGTAAGGAGTCACGATGGTCCCTGTCACTTATTACCTCGTCTTATCCGCCATTCTGTTCGTCATCGGCGCGCTGGGAGTGGTCCTCCGCCGCAACACCATCGTGATCTTCATGTCGCTGGAGTTGATGTTCAATGCTGCCAACCTGGTGTTTGTGGCCTTTGCTGCGTATTACCAGCTCCTTAGCGGGCAATTGATCGTGTTCTTCGTGATGGCCGTATCGGCCACGGAAGTGGCGGTGGGGCTGGCGTTGCTGGTGGCCATTTTCCGCTCCAAGAAGAGCATCGATGTGGACCAGGTAAGCAGCCTGAAAGGATAGCGCACGGCCTTAGGAGATAGCATGGACTTGAGTTCACCGTTTTCATTGATCCCGTGGGCAGTCTTCATCCCGCTGATCGGGCTGGGGATCAACTTGCTCTTCGGACGAAAGCTGGGCGAAAAAGCCAGCGGCTGGCTGGCATCGCTGGCAGCCGGGTTGTCCTTTGCCCTTTCGGCCTGGATTGCCGTCACACTCGCTGCCAACCCCACCCCGGTGATCGTTACCCTGGCCAACTGGTTCAGCATTGGCACGTTCCAGGTGCAGTGGGCATTCCGTATCGACACGCTCTCGGTGCTGATGATGCTGGTGGTCACGGGCGTAGGTACGCTCATCCACGTCTATTCCATCGGGTACATGCACGACGACGTACGCCATAATGATGACCCTGGCCGTTATTCCCGCTTCTTTGTCTACCTTAACTTGTTCATCGCCGCTATGTTGGTGCTGGTGACTGCGGATAATTACCTGATGCTGTTCGTCGGTTGGGAAGGGGTGGGCTTGTGCTCCTACCTTCTGATCGGTTTTTGGTATGAAAAAGGTGCCGAGGGCCTTGGCAACGCCAGGGCTGCCAAGAAAGCTTTCCTAGTCAACCGCATCGGTGATTTTGGTTTGCTGATTGCGCTCTTTTTATTGTTTGGCGCTTTCGGCAGCCTGGATTTCGATACCATCTTCGGCCAGGCCAGCCAGGCGTCGCAAGCCCTGGTGCTGGCCGTGACGCTGTTCATGCTGCTGGCCGTGGCCGGCAAATCTGCCCAGCTCCCACTATACGTGTGGCTACCGGATGCCATGGCGGGCCCCACGCCTGTCTCAGCCTTGATCCATGCTGCCACCATGGTCACGGCCGGCGTTTATTTGATCGCTCGCTCGCAGGCGTTGTTCGTAGCCGCACCGCTGGCCGGCCAGGTGACCGCCTGGTTGGGTGCATTGACAGCCCTCTTTGCCGCCACCATCGCCGTGGGCCAATCCGACATCAAGAAAGTGCTGGCCTATTCCACCATCAGCCAGCTTGGGTTCATGGTCGCCGCAGTGGGTATGGGCGCCGTGGTGGCAGGCATGTTCCACCTGGCAACGCACGCCTTCTTCAAAGCCTTGCTCTTCCTGGCTGCCGGCTCGGTCATCTTGGGCATGGAGCGCAGCCACGAAACACAGCCTACGGAAGACCATGCGGATAGTTTCGACCCGCAGGATATGCGTAACATGGGCGGGCTGTTCCGGCGTATGCCGGTCACAGCCACCGTTTATTGCATTGCGGCATTGTCATTGGCGGGCATCGTGCCGTTGGCGGGCTTTTATTCGAAGGACGAGATACTGGCTTTCGCCGCGCAGGGCAACCTGGCGATTTTCGTTGTATTGGCCATCGCAGCTTTCCTGACCGCCTTCTACATCGGCCGCCAGGTGATGATGGTCTTCTTTGGGCCGCCGCGCAGCGAAGCCGCGTCCAATGCCAGCGAAAGCGGTTCCCTGATCCTAGTGCCGTTGGTCATCCTGGCTGCCCTGACGTTATTGGGCGGCGAGATCAATTTGCCCGGCAGCGTTCCACTGGAACACTGGCTGGCGCACACCCTGGCGCAGATGCAGACGGTCGATTTCAGTCTTGGCGTCGCAGCGCTTTCCACCCTGCTTGCGCTGGCCGGCATTGGTTCGGCATGGTTGATGTACGGCCGCAAGCCGGTGCTCGCCCCGCAGGAAAGGGATCCGCTGGACGCCAACCTGCATTGGCTCTTCCTGGGCATGCAGCACAAGTGGTGGGTGGATGAGATCTATGGATTCTTGATCGTTAAGCCTTATACCTGGGGCGCCGGTGTCCTGGCGCGCTATTTCGACCAGGGATTTATCGACGGCATCGTCAACGGGGTGGGCAAGGCCAACCTGTGGTTGGCATCCGTATGGCGCAAGCTGCAGAACGGCTATGTGCGCTCCTATGCGCTGGTTTTCTTGACCGGTGTGGCTGCTATTGTTTTGTTCATCGTTCTCAGATAAACGAATGGGGATGCGTCCATGAATTTACTCCAAAGTCCTTTGCTTCTCGTGACCTTCTTTCCCCTGGTTGGGTTTCTGATCATCCTGCTGATCGATGGAGGACAGAAAAATGCCATCCGCTGGGTGGCGCTCATCACTACCCTGGTCACCTTTGGCTTGTCGCTGTGGATGTTGTCCCAATTCAATACCGCCAACGCCGACGCGCAGATGGTCGTCGATATGCCTTGGGTCACGACGGGCACGATCAGCATCCATTTTATGCTGGGTGTGGACGGCTTGAGTATCTTGATGGTACTGCTGACCGCTTTGCTGACTCCCATTGCCATCCTCTCCACCTGGGAAAGCATCAATGAGAATGTCAAAGGCTTCATGCTGTTCTTCCTGATGTTGGAAACCGGCATGTTGGGGGTGTTCCTGGCGCTGGACCTGGTGTTGTTCTTCGTCTTCTGGGAATTTACCCTGGTGCCGATGTACTTCCTGATTGGGTTGTGGGGGGGTGAACGGCGCGTGTATGCCGCCATCAAATTCTTCCTGTTCACCATGGTGGGCTCGATGCTGATGCTGGCGGGTATCGTCTACGTGGGTATGCAGGGCGGCACTTTCATATTGCCTGACCTGATCGCCAAGCGGGCCGCGTTCGCTGGCGCACAGACCTTGCTGTTCTTGGCGTTTGGCCTGGCCTTCGCCATCAAAGTCCCCATGTTCCCGTTGCACACCTGGCTGCCGGATGCCCATGTCGAGGCGCCCACGGCCGCCTCGGTCATCCTGGCTGGTGTGCTGCTCAAAATGGGCGCTTACGGCTTCTTGCGTTTCAACCTGCCGCTGTTCCCGCGGGCCACGCTGCAGCTTGCCCCGTGGATGGGAATATTGGCTGTAGTGGGTATCTTATACGGCGCGGCGGTGGCCTTTGCTCAAAAGGACGCCAAGAAGCTGGTGGCCTACTCATCGGTCAGCCACCTGGGCTTTGTGGTGTTGGGTATTTTTGCCCTCACCCCGCAGAGCCTTTCGGGCGCCATATTGCAGATGGTCAACCACGGGCTCAGCACCGGGGCATTGTTCCTTATTGTCGGCTTTATCTATGAGCGCCGCCATACGCGTGAACTGGCCGCTTTCGGCGGGCTGTGGAAAGTGATGCCCGTGCTGGGTGCATTGGCCCTGGTGGTGACACTTTCTTCGATGGGTCTGCCGGGTCTGAACGGGTTCGTCGGCGAATTCAATATCCTGGTTGGTTCGTTCAATTCGGCCATGCCGGGTGCCCATTGGATCGCCGGGGCAGCCACGCTGGGTGTGATCCTGGCGGCGGTTTACCTGCTGCATTTCTTCGAGAAAATCTTCCTGGGGCCGGTCACACACGACGAGAACAAGACGCTCAAGGATTTGAGTGTGCGCGAGATCCTTCTGCTCGTCCCGCTGCTCGTGCTCATCTTCTGGATCGGCCTGTATCCACAGCCGTTCCTCAACCTGATCAACCCAACTGTTGCAAAACTGGTGTCTTTGGTGCCGTAGCGGAGCTTTGACCATGACTTTAACCGATTTAATCGCCATCATTCCCCCTGTGTTCATCATCTTTTGGGCCATCGTCCTCCTGCTGGTGGATTTGTGGATCCCCAAAGAGCATAAAGGCATCACGGCTCTGCTGGCTGCCTTTGGTATGTCGATCGACTTGGGGATCGTGCTGGCCGAAAGCTCACACCTTACCACCAGTAGTTTCATTGCCTTCAACAACATGGTGATCCTGGACCATTTCGACAACGCCTTGCAGGTGATCTTCCTTGCCACCGGCCTGGCGAGCGTCGCCCTGGCCTATGACTACCTCAAACGGCTGAAGATCGAGAAAAGCGAATATTATCCACTGAT
>JBEKEX010000121.1:0-8068 GCA_050013615.1 Anaerolineaceae bacterium | reverse complement strand
CGCAACCGCCCATCAACTCCGGCCGCAAAGTGGTCAGTGTATCACCCAAACATACTGAAGCAACTCCACCAGCACCACAACCCAAGCCGAGTGCACCGGCCGAATCGAACAAATCGACTGCAGCCGTGCCATCGACCGGCGCGGCTGCTATCCAACAGAACTGGTCGCGCATTCGCACGACCGTGAAAAAAATGCACTGGCAGACCGAAGGACTGCTCAATTCGTGCAAGTCGATTTCGGTCAAGAACAACGTCCTGGTCCTGGGTTTTGCCAGTGAAGTATTGAAGTCCAAGATGGAGCTTAACGATAACCTGGAGGTGACCCACCAGGCCATCAAAGATACCTTGGGTGTGGATATCAGGATCACCTGTGCCGTAGTAAGCAACAAAGCCAAGACTGCCCCCGAGGATCTGGGAGCGGACGGCGATGGGATCGTCGCCGTGGCGATCAGTGAAGGCGGACAGGTCGTACATAAAGATTAGAGGAGAGCAACATGGCAAAAGGTTTCAACCGTCCCGCCGGTGGCATGGGCGGCAACAGTGGAATGATGCAACAGTTCAAACGGCTGCAGGAACAAATGGAAGCGGCGCAAGCCCAGCTCGCCGTCGAAACGGTCACCGCCAGCGTGGGGGGCGGAGCGCTCAAGGTCACGATGACCGGCGACCAGCATTGCAAGAACGTGGAGATCGACCCGGCGCTGTTGAAGGATGCTGACGCCGAAATGCTGCAAGACCTGATGCTCAGTGCGGTCAACCTGGCGCTGGACCAATCCCGCCAGCTGGCTTCCGATAAACTTGGCCCGCTGGCAGGCGGTATCCCCGGGCTATAAAGAGAAATTCAATGCCCATCTTACCTGCACCCGTCCAGAATTTGATCAATGCCTTCGAGCGCCTGCCGGGGATCGGCCCTAAAACCGCTTCCCGCCTGACATTCTATCTGCTGCGCGGCACGGACGAAATTCCGCAACAACTGGCCGAAGCGCTGCTGGCTTTGAAATCGGCCACCAGCCAATGCCCGCAATGCTTCAACATCACCCTGGCACAACAGGAACTGTGCGATATCTGCTCCAACCCCAAACGGGATGGCAGCCTGGTCTGCGTGGTGGAAGAGCCGCTGGACGTGCTCGTCCTGGAACAGACCGGCGGCTTCAACGGCCATTACCACGTGCTGCACGGGGTACTCTCGCCCATCGAAGGCATCGGCCCGGACGATCTCAAGATCGACCCCCTGATCCAGCGCGTGCGTAGCGGCACCATCAAAGAAGTCATCCTGGCGACCAACCCCAGCATGGAAGGCGATGCCACAGCGCTCTATCTGCGCCAGCAGCTTTTACCGTTGAATGTCCACATCACCCGCCTGGCACGCGGCCTTCCCATGGGTGGTGACCTGGAATATGCCGATCAAAACACGCTGCTGCGGGCGCTGGCCGGCAGGCAGGAAATGAGCTGATCGATTCGGCATATTAAATATTCAGTTTAATGACTTTCAATCGAATATAACTGGTAGGTGCCCCCGAAATCATCCAGTGTCGGCAGGGTGGACAATAGCGATTCGAGCGAATCGATCTCGGCAGCGCTGTGGTGCGGATCGTCGGAAGTGCGTAGGAAATCGCCCCCCGCTTTGTAATAGAGCACGTGCGTAAATCCCTCCTGCTGCCAGTTCTGAATGATCGCTTGGGGAGTGTGATAAAGTGCCAAATCGTGCTGCCATTGATCCAGAATTTCATCCGGGTCGCAGCGCGGGAGGCAGTAATAGCCGCGCGGCTCATAGAGCATCAGCACTTTGCTGCCTTGTGGTAAAGCATTAATAACCTGCATCGTGGGTTGGAACCATCCCAAATTATCGGTCAGATATTGTTCTTCGGTATGGCCCCCTAATACCTCATTCAAAGCGCCGCTCTGCACAAAGTCCATTCCCACCTGGATAACATTCAACGCCAGCACAAAAACCAGTAGAAAGTTCACCACGAACCTGAGCCGGATGGGCTTGATCTCGATCTGGCTCACTCCATGGTAACCATAAGCGGCCAATACGACGAATGCCGGGAACAGGGCGAAATACATGCGCGTCTGGATAAGGTATCCACTGAATTGGTTCCCGATCGCCCACACCAACACCCCGATTACGCCCAACAGGGCAGCGTTTTCCAGTGCAGCTTTTTGCCCGGCCTCGAGTCTGGACCAGCCGAGCCAGGCCAAGGCGCCCAACCCCAACAGCAGAGGCCCCATGGAAACGCCATAACCGCCGCCGCTTTCCGTCCCGATCAGCGTAGCACGCAGCGGCAGCAGCAAAAGGTCCTGCCAGTTGCCCCACACCGGCGATCCCTGGTAAACGGCGATACGCAGGGCATCCATGGCGCCGGAAGCGACAAAGAACGGATACAACGGGTTGCTCGTCGTCAGCCAATTTTTGAGCAGCCAGGGCGCCATAACAGCAAGCGCGGTCACACCGAATTCAAAAACCGACGCGATCAGGTTAGCCTTGCGCTTCCAAATGTGCCACAACAACGCAACTCCGCTCACGGCCAGCAACACACCGGCCGTATATTTTGTGCCGAAGGCCAAGCCGGCAAAAGCACCGGCCAGCACCAGGTTGCGGACTTCCCCTTCCTGCCGCCACAAATCCAATGTCACCAGGCAGCCGAAGCCGAAGAACAGCCCCAGCCAATCCACGTAGCCCCAGGCCATTGAGACTGACAGCGTGTACCCCGCCAGTAAGCTGACTGCACCCGCCCAGGCCGCTTTGAGGTCGAGCCGCTGGCGTAAATAACCCATCAATCCCAGCAATGCCAGCAAGCCAAAACTCCAACCCAGCGTCGTGGCTGCCGGCGCACCCCCCAACCCCATGGCCCAGGTGTAGAGCATCTCTGTGACCTGCGGCATGCCGCTCATCACCATCCAGGGCAGATAAACCACCCGTCCGGATTGCAAGTAAGCTTCCGGCATGGTCAGATGGTACATCAAAGCATCGTATTTGAGTGGCGCCCCCAAAGATGTAACCAACCCAGCCAGCAAGATCAGACTTAATAGAAGGAAAAGGGCACGTCCGAAGGAATCACTGTCCGTCCACAACCGGAAGCCGGTTGCAGGCAGCAACCGCACGTCTGTCATTGATTGCCACCAGCGACGAATGGGCTTGAAAAGCACCACCAGTAGCCCCAGCAGGATCAGCCACAGGGCAAGCGGATAGATGCCAACCGTCATCCCCATTATGAGGAATCCCAGCGACATCGCACCCAGGCCCAGCGCGGCCTGCACAGCAGCGCGGGCCAATGGGTCTAGACTATCTGATGAAAAGATCAGGACGCCGATCCCCCCTGCAACGGACACCATGGCACCAACGATGGCCAACCGACCGATGAGGGTGACCAGGCTCAACGCCAGGTCCGGTGTGAACGGCTTGTGATAAACGTAATACAACAGGATGATGCCAAAACACCAACCCAAGACAAGCAATCCAAGCCATGAACCTTTAGAAGTGCGCATCGCGGATAAGCATATTATAGATTAAAATACTCAAGCGTTTGCCGATCCCCGGCATGAACCTTGCACGGTAGGTTATGTTGGTTGCCTTCCAAAACGTGTTGCATGCTTCGGTGGAAACGGACAAAAAAGCCCATGATGGATCTGCATTTATTCTCTCTTAACCGCATTGCCGGCCAGAATAGTCCTGAACTTCCCGGTGTGCTTTCCAGCACACCCCCCAAGCGTACCGGCCATGGACGCAGCAATGACCAATTGGTATTGCTGCTCAGCTTGAGTGGGACGGCAGCCTTCACACCCTTGCAAACGCAAGAGCTGCTCCAGCAAGTTTCCACCACCTACTATGCTTCTTCCGGCCCAGTCACTTCGGGTGTGCGCGAAGCGGTCGAACATCTCAACCACGTCCTGCTCAACTACAATTTGAAGAATTCGCACGGCGGCCTGCAAGTGGTGGGAGCACTCAATCTGGTCATCCAGCACAATGAGGTGGTCTATGTTGTCCAAAGCGGGCCGACCCACGCCATTTTTCTTGGGAGGGACGAAATAACCGACTATTTCGATCCTTCCTGCGCAGAGCGCGGCATTGGCATCAGCAAATCCGCCCCGTTGCATTTCTTTCAGTGCGAGGTGCAGGCAAGTGAATTGTTGGTGCTCTGCCCCAACCCGCCCCAATCCTGGACGGAAGCCAACCTGGCTAACAGCCCGCAGCTCAGCCTGGACGGGTTGCGCCGCCGTCTGTTGAATCAGGTCGGCCCAGACCTGCAAACCGAGATCATCCGCTTCGTCCCCGGCAACGGCCAGATCCTGCGCAGCAAGCTGGTGGAAGCTGCTCCTTCGGCAGCCCAGCCCGCGACGACGATCAATCACGCCGCGGCGGCTGTCGTTCCGGCCCCCGATACAGCCATAAAAAAAACCGTTGCTGAAGCCGAAACAAAGCTGCCTCCCGAACCGGAACCTGTGCCCGAGATCGAGCCGGCAGCCGAGGAACCTCCGGCGACAATTGCGGAACCGATCCCCGAGCCGCAGCCGGCCTTCGATTCCAATCCTTTGTCGCAACCACCTACAACCCGTGTCCGGCCACAGCCGGCCAACAGGCATTCGGTCGTCAAACCTACAGCCCGGCCTGGAGCCCCAACCATGAAGGTGCGTGCCCTGCTGGCACGTGGAATGGCCCAGTGGAATGCAGGGCGCACCAGTCGTGAACAGTTCGGCACCGGCATCCGTCGCTTCCTGGCCCGCATGTTACCCGGTCTCGATAGTGAGACGACCAACATTTCACCTAACATGTTGATCTTCATCGCCGTGGCTGTGCCGTTGGTGGTGGTGGCCATCGCCACCACAGTCTATCTGCGCGTGGGGCGCACCCAGGCTTACCAGACCGCCATGGAAACATCCCGCTATTACGCCAGCCTGGCAATCACCGAGCCCAACCAGAGCTCTCAGGAGACCGATTGGAAAGCCGCCCTGGTCTACATCGAGCAAGCCGAAGGGTACAGCATCACTGCTGATTCCCAATCCTTGCACGACCAGATCCAGGCAGCTTTGGACTCCATGCAAGGGGTCGGCCGGTTGAATTTCGTCCCCGCCATCCAAGGGAGCTTGCCTCAGAACATTCAGATCGTTAAGATCGTGCCGCGTGACAACGACCTTTATATCCTGGACGGCGAGACAGGTGCAGTTGATCATCTGACACGCGAAGCTCAATCCACTTATCAAATCGACACCACGTTCAATTGCCAACCCGGCACTATCGGTGCCATTAAGGTCGGCAAGCTGATCGACCTGGTCGCCCTACCGTTAAACTCTTTTCCAATGCTGCCCAGCACCACGGGCGGCGGTGCTGCCATCGTCGGCATCGATTCCAATGGGACATTGCTGTACTGCGCACCCAACAAAAATCCGACCGCCATGGCATTGCCTGTGCCTGACATCGGTTGGGGCACCATTCGCAGCATAGATACCGACCAAGGAAATCTCTATGTGCTGGACGTGACCACTCATCGCGTCTGGCGTTATCAGGGGACAGAGTATCACTACACCAACACGCCAACCGACTTCTTCGACAATTTCGTCCCCGCCAATATGGAAAACATGGTGGACTTGGCGATTAACCAGGACGATCTTTTCCTCTTGCACAGCGATGGCCAGATGAGCCATTGTATTTATAGTCCAGTGAAGGACGTCAAGGAAACACAATGCGACCCCGACCCGGCGGTCTACAATGATACCCGTGCCAGCGGGCAGCCGGTACCGTTGACCATGGACAACATCCATTTCGGTCAAATGATGCTCACCCAATTGCCAGATACCGCCCTCTATCTTTTAGATACGAAAACCGTGGCACTCTATAAATTCGGTCTGCAACTGAACCTCTATCACTTGTATTACATCAAATTGAACGGCAGTTATTCCCTGCCTTCGAAATCGATCAGCGCGTTTGCCGTCGATACCGACCAGATCGTTTTCCTGGCCTTTGGCAACGAACTTTATTATGCCAGCATCCAATGAGGCCTTTTGCACAATTTGCCGCCTATTGATCATCCTTAATAACAAGATCACCGGATGTCAGACATTTATAAAGGCATTGGAAAATCGGTTATAATCACCATGGAAATGCGTTATGGCCCGCCAGCGCAGCGTTGAGAGTTTATCTGCAGATGAACTGCGCCAGCTTTTAATCAAGAAGCGGCGCTCTGAACGGCAAGCGCGCCTGGAAAACTATCGCCGTACCGGGCGCGTGGTCAACCTGGAGCCAGAGCGTCGCCTGCAGCCCGCTTCGGACCGCCCACAGTCCTTTGACAATTCAAGTGACACCCCGCCAGTAGAGACGGTCGTTCCAGCACCAGCCAATCCGCGTCACGTGTGGGCTGACCGGTTGCTCTTGGCCATCGAGATCATCGGCGTGTTGGGGCTCATCTTCGTGCTGCTGAACGGCGCTAGTCTTTTGAACGCCTTGAACCACGAAGTAGCTACCGCTCTGCAGCCCCCTGCTCTCACTCCAACGCCGTTGATCGAAGCAGTTGTACTGCCAGGCGGCCACACGCCGCCCAATTCGCCCGATGGCGCCCGTCCGAACGATGCCGAGATCCCCGCAAACCTGCGAGCACGTGTCCAGGCCATAGCGGATATCCCCGTCCCCACCGCCAGCCCGCAATCGGCACAGCGCATCCGCATTCCGGCGATCAACGTCGATGCAGCTGTCGTCCAGGGTGATGGCTGGGAAGATTTGAAGCGCGGTGTTGGGCAGCACGTGAGCTCGACCAATCCCGGTGGAAACGGCAACCTGGTTCTCTCGGCCCACAACGACATTTACGGTGAGATCTTCCGCGATCTGGACAAGCTGCAAGCCGGTGACGAGATCATCGTTGCCACCAGCCAGCAGGAATTCGTCTACACCGTCCAGCAGGTGCAGATCGTGGATCCGACCCGCACCGACCTGATGGCCAGTACACAGGAAGCAGTCACCACGCTGATCTCTTGTTATCCTTATATGGTGGATAACAAACGCATTGTGGTCACCGCCTACCTGCAGCAACAACCTTAGAAACACCCGCACTTCTGCGGTCTTCAGTGAATTCTAGTTCGTCAAGGAGAGCTTTATGTCGAAAAAGCAAAAGCACCAATCCAGATATACCCCTTCGGAAAATGCCGCCACCCCACGGCCGATCAACATCGCAGCATCGCGGCCCATCAGTTCACCATTCAGCGCCGAATTCAAACCGGATTACGCCTACGTGATTAAAGACCTTAAAAGGATCGGGGTTCTCGTCACATCATTTGTCGTTATTTTGGTAGCCTTGTCGTTCGTATTGCGCTAGTCTTTTCGTAAACATTTTGCATGTTGGTGAGTTGAGCAATTCAAATTTCTAAGGAGGTAATATGTCACCCATGTTCGTTCCAGGGCCAGTCGATGTAGCTCCTGAAGTGCTGGCCGCCCAGGCCAAGCCAATGATGCCACACCGCAGCACGGAATTTGAAGAAATCTTCCGCCGCACTGGTGAGAAACTACAAAAGATCTTCTTCACCCAATATCGTGTGTTCCAAGGGACCCATTCCGGTTCCGGTATGCAGGAAGCCGGCATCCGCAATTTCGTCCAGGAAAGCGTATTGAGCTGCGTCAACGGCGCATTTGCGCAACGCTGGAACGATGTCGCCATCGCCAACGGGAAGAAGACCGATAAGATCGAGGTGGATTGGGGTCAGGTGATCACGCCCGACATGCTGCGCGATGCCCTGAAGAAAAAACACTATGAAGCTGTCACCATCGTCCACAACGAAACTTCGACCGGCGCCGAGAACCCGGTCAAGGAATTGTGCGAGGTGGTGCGCGAAGTCAGCCCAGACACCCTGATCCTTGTGGATGCCGTTTCATCCTTGGGCGGCGTCAAGATCGAGATGGACGCCTTGGGAATTGACTTTTTGTTGACCTCTTCCCAGAAATGCTTTGCATTGCCGCCCGGCCTGTCCTTCGCCGGCGTATCGGACCGCGCCATGAAGAAAGCAGAGAGCGTGGAGAACCGGGGCTGGTATTTTGACCTAGTCTTAATGGAAAAACATCGGGTGAAAGATTCCACCCCCATGACGCC
>JBEKEX010000120.1:0-8079 GCA_050013615.1 Anaerolineaceae bacterium | reverse complement strand
TTTTCCGCGAGGCCAAATGTCTCCACACCACCGCGTTCCACAAAGGGTAACGCCTGAAAAGGCTTGGCTGATGAGCGCAAGAACGTGACGGCCTCCGGGTTGCCGCAAGAAGCAACCAATTTTCCGGAAGTATCCACGACCGCCAGGGCCCCAAAATGGATCGACTCAACGATCCGTCCGCGTGTGACTTCAAGGAGAGGCGCAAAATCGTTCATGGATGACATAGGGGCTTCCTGTATCGAGAAGTTATCAGACTGAAAGGGTCTCAATCGGAGACTTCGCCGATCACATGACCGTAGTGGCGTAAATAATACTGATACAACCCCCAGGTCAGACGCTGGCGATAATAGGTGTCACGTTCAGGTGTCGTTTTCAACCCACGCATGAGGTCCGAAACCAGTGATTTGGTCTCCTCCGGTGAAGCATTCCGGTCGGCAAGGGTTTGAAGCGCCGTCTGCACCCGGGTCAGGTAACGGATCTGTGCATGCACCTGTTCTGCAGGCACCAGACCACCCCGGCCGCTGACCAGGGTAAAGTTGCGGAAGCGGCTGCTGAGCAAGAGTTGGAGTGATTCCTGCCAGGCGGGCAGGTCGGAGCTGGCCAGGAAGGGCGGTTGGTTGATGACCACAGCATCGCCCAAGAAGATCACGGCCTGTTCGGGTAAAATGGCCCACAGGGCACCTGCAGCCGGGCCGGGATGATGCTCGACTAAAAGCGGTTGATCGTCCCAATGGAGTTGTAAATTCTCGGTGAAAGTGATCTCCGGAGGTGCCCAGCGGGTGTTGCCGATATTCTCGTACAACTCCCACTCAGCTCCCGTCTCGGGAGATTGTGATTTAAAGGTAAGCGGCCGGTTGTGAAAGACCTGGGCCATCTTCTCATGTCCGACCACCGTGCACTCCATGGCACGAGCACCCAGTGTGCGGTCCAGTTGCGCGTCGAGGTTGATCAACAAACGATCCACGCCGCTGCCAAGGTTCAGCAATGCCGCCCGCCAGGAACGCACGTCATCCGGACGGAACGGGGCATCGATCAATACCAACCCATGATTCCAACTGATCGCTCCTAAGGTTACTCCGGCATAAGCGGTCTCGATAAAAACATGTGGTGCAATTTCTTGCATTGGATATCCTTAAGCTGAATTAAGTACAAGCTGGCCGGACTCTTTCACCGGAAGCGTGACATAGAAACGGCTGCCGGAGCCAAGCTGACTCTCGACCCAAATTCTACCACCATGTGCGTTCACTGCCAGCTTGCAAAAAGCCAGGCCCAACCCCACCCCTTTGGGCGCATTCTCGGTTTTCAAACGAGTGAACTTCTCGAAGATCTTTTCCTGTGCCTCCGGGGCAATCCCCGGGCCATTGTCGGCCACCCACAAATAGATCCATTTACCTTCTTCGCGTCCGCCAAGTTCGATACTGCCCTTCATAGGGGTGAACTTGATGGCATTCTCCAACAAATTGATCAACACCCGTCGGATCATATCAGCATCTACGTACACAGGCGGCAGTTCTTCAGGGAAACGGGTGGCGATGACCTGCTGTTTGCTCTCCAGCGTAGGCAACACGACCTCGCGTGCCTCTTGCGCCAGCTCAAGAATGCTCACGGTTTTACGGTTTGCGATCGGTTGGCCGGTCTCCAGGCGATTGATGTCCAGCAGCGAACTGATCAACCGCTGCATGCGGTCTGCCGAGCGGTTCGTGATCTGAAAGACCGCCCGAATGGAGGGGGACGTTTCGATAGGCAGCATCGTGCCCAAGATATCGAGGCTGGAGATTATATTCGAAAGCGGAGAGCGCAGGTCGTGGTAGATCATGGCGGCCAGATCCTCGCGCAGCGAATCGAGCTCTTTCCGTTCGGTAATATCCCGGATGATCCATTGCAGTGAATCGGCCCCCTCGAATCTGATCTTGCGGATATAAATCTCGGCCGGGAAAGTGGTGCCATCTTGCCGCAAGAAGGTCGAGCTATATTCGATTGTTTTATCTTCCTTCAATTGCTTGTAGTTCTCATCAAAAGCTTCTTTGGCGATTCCCTGGAAGCCCCAAACAGGACGGTCGATCAGCTCTTCCATCTTGGAAGCACTGGCCTGTGCCGCCATACGGTTAGCTTCCAGGATATTCCCGTCCCAATCGGTAATCAGAATGGGGTAAATACTATCTTCGAACAACTCATAGTAACGTTGGTGAGCCGCTTGAAGCGAATCGAAGAGAAGCGCATTTTGGACTGCAATCGCTGCCAGATCGGCAATTGCCTGCAGTAGCGCCAGGCTATCTTTGTTGAAATGATCGGGCGTCGGGTAGACCATGGTCAACACGCCCACCATACGCTCACGAGTCACCAATGGCACGCAAATGGCTGATTTGGGTCCGGTGCGTTCGACAGCATCATCCGGCCGTTGCAACCAACGCTCGTCCTTGCTGGTGTCTTCAATCAATACCGACTGGCCGGAATTGATCACCCAGCCTGCCAGGCCATGTTCCAATAGATCGTTCGGTTGTTTGATATTGTTCAGACGTGAGGATTTGCCGCTGTGGACGACCGAAGCGGTCACCGGGTCGCGATTCTCATCCAATACGATCAGGCTGCCGCGCTCCGCGCCAACATTATCGATGGACAGGGCAATGACCCTGTCTAGCACTGTTCGCAAATCCAGAGAAGAGGCCAATTCGCGGCCGATATCGAATAATAACTCCAGAGACGCCCGTGTTCGATCCGCTGTCATGCAATTCTCCCTGCTTTAAAGTATAGCACAGTCAACCAGATGAAGGCCTTTGCTGTGGTGACGAATTCTCGACCGACCGCCGAACCTCGTTGCAACGTTCACAGTCGACGCGGTCACACAACACGGCTGTTGGATTTTCTATCAACCGGTTCTTGATGCGCTGGAGCATTTCGCTCAATGGCAGCGCCAGAATATGTGCTTCACCAATTTGAACCACTCGAGTGAGGTCGGATAACAAGGGGGCAGCTTTCTCAAAACCATCCGAACAACCGGGGAAACCCGGGCATTCCAGAATCCCGGAAGGCGTCAGCGCCCAACGGGTGAATTGCCTGCGCCCGGCCAACTTTTCCGCATAATGCAGACTGGTATTCACCGTGTGGTCCACGCCGATCAACAGCACCCAGCCGCCCGCATCACTGAGAACGCGGATGGGGGCAAGAGGTTCCGATAAGGTCTGTGCCTGTAAGGCAGCGTCCACCCCAATGCCTGTGAATGACAGAATGGGATGATTGGAGCGGCGCGCATCAGGCATATGTCGGAGCTTTTCAGGCAAAATTCCCATCATCGGGTCGGCCGGCATATCGGGTGTAAAAAACTCCGCCAGACGGTTCAAATCGCGCCCGCTGCCATAAGCAATGGCATTTCCTTCGGGTCCCAGTTCAGGTATGACCATGGTCTTATAGGTAAAGGCCGGCATCATGACGTCGTCCACGGAGGCAAGCAAGGCAGCCAAAACGGTTTCTGCACCGCCCCGCACCTCGCCGAAAGCCGAGAGTGAGCCATGTGCCACCACGGGAAAATGTGACTCTATTTTTAATTTTCGGAACCCGCTAACCACGTCACGAAAAGTGAGCATGTCCTAATCCACATTGGTCGTCCAAATAAAACAGGTGGAATGTCCATCAGACGACCTGCCCTTCCACCTGCAATGATAAGTCACTTATTATTATATGCGAAAAACAACGAATAGTTTACAAGGAAAATCTACGACCCGGGTGTGAGTTGAATGGGCTGGCAAACCGGAATCTCACCGGTGTTTTGTGCCACATTCAAGGGCAGTCCAAAATAAAGTGAGGGATCGATCGTATTGTTGATATCCAGTTCGTTCGTAAAACCCCCTCTGCCATCATCCTTGACGATGGAAAAATGCAGGTGTATGCCCACCGGGCTATCCGGAGAGCCGGAATAGTTCCCCTGATGACCCAACAGCGTGCCGGCCGGCACAAAAAGCTCGGTCGTCCCAGGCGGGAACTGGGAAGAAATAAAAGAATTGCCTGCCGCATCGGCCATGTGCGTGTAATAAGTCCAGATCTGTCGCCCCGGTTGGAGCGGGTCGGAGGAAAAGCGGATAATTACGGACGATTTCCAGCCTGCCAGGCGGGTAAGGTAACCATCGTAGACCGAATAAACCGGCATTACGTCCGGCTGGGTGCCACCAAAGATATCGATCCCCTGGTGGGGATGTCCGGCCTGGAATGTATCACCCCATAAATAACCGATGTAACCCGTGGTGGGAAAAAGGAAAGGCGCCGTGCCGCAGCGCTGGCGCGCCTGAATGGCCCAATCGGGATGGGCAGATGGATGATTGATCCATTCCACCACGCGCAGGTTACGTTGCGTCTGTCCCGGACGGCGCACGAAGAAAAAATAGGTGGCCACGCCGATGATCAAGCCAACCAGGATAACCCACTGCATGCGTTTCATCCCGCGATGCTGCCGTTCATTGACCAGGCACCGGCGCGGGTGATGGTCACCGGCTTGATCTGGCCGCAAAGGTCGTCCGCTGCCTCTGCGAAGACCAGTTTATTGGTAGGCGTGCGGCCTTTCCAACGGCCCTTGACTTGTTCCTCTAACAACACGGGTACCGTTCGCCCCACATAACCGGCATGGATCTCACTAACGATCTTCGCTTGTAATTCCTCCACCAGCCGGAAGCGGCGCCATTTCTCTTCGGCCGGCACGTTATCTTCCATCGTACGCGCCGACACCGTTTGCGGCCGGGGTGAATAACGCGCCAGGTGGACCACATCCAGTTTGAGTTCTGCCAGCATGTTATAAGTATTTTGGAACTGGGCTTCCGTCTCGCCCGGAAAACCCACAATGATGTCCGTGCCGATGGAGACAGCCGGGATGTGCCCGCGGATACGCTCGATCAAAACACGATATTCGTCTGCGGTGTAACCACGGCGCATATTGGCCAACACTTCGTCATCGCCGGCTTGGGCAGGTACCTCGATGTGAGGCATCACCTTGGGCAGCTCTGCAACGGCGTCCATGAGCTCATCTGTCATCCAGTTGGGATGCGACGTCAGGAAACGGATGCGTTCGAGGCCATCGATGGTATGGAGTTGGCGGATCAAGCCAGTCAAATTGGGCCACTCAGGATGATCCTTGCCATAACGGTCCACGATCTGCCCTAGCAACGTGACCTCACGCACTCCCTGAGACACCAGTGTCGTCACTTCATCGAATATTTCTTGCGGCTCACGACTGCGCTCTGCCCCACGGCGATAAGGGATGATGCAATAGGTACAAGCGTGCGAGCATCCTAGCACAATGGGAACATTGGCCGCCACCAATCGCTCCTTTGCCTCGGTGAATGGTTTATCGCCATCCATCATGGCAAAGCGTGCCGCAGTCTCCGCTTCCTCGACCGCGCGTCCTTCGTGCTGGCCGAGAAACTCGATCAGCGAACTTGGATCCGATGGTGGAGCAAAAACGTCCACATAGGGAAAGCGCTGGCGCAACTTGGGGTTGTCGCGCACGCCAACCAGGCAGCCCATTAAACAAATGACCATCTCGGGACGTTGGGATTTCAACTTACGCAGCGAGCTGAGGCGACCATAGGCTTTATCCTCGGCACTCTGCCGCACCACGCAAGTATTCAACACGATCACATCCGCATCATCAGGCACCGGCGTCGACCGGTAACCCATATGATCCAACGCGGAAGCTACGTGCTGCGAATCGGCCACGTTCATCTGGCAGCCTTCAGTCCAAAGGTAATACTTCATAGCAGCGATTATAACAAGAAAGCGGACGAAATTCGTCCTGTTTCTCCCCCAAGCCTGTCATGGAAAGTTTAGGGTGCTGAATTAGCTGGGCACTCAAGCTTCTGGCTGGCAGTTTGGAATGCGGCTGCTTTTCCTGAAGAATCGTTTGCCGTTTGATCGATAGTCTGCCAAATCGAACACAAGTAGGCATCCGGGTTTGGATCTTCAGAGTAAGCTGTGACCGTCAATTCGAAAGCTTTATTCCAATCACCGGTATAAGCAAACCCTTTGATAAATGGGACTAATTCTACATTCTGCGTCGCGGTAAACCCCTGCTGCTCGGCTTCTTGATAAAGCTTAATGACTTGTGTCCAATCACCCTTTTGGGTAGCCAGGTCAGCCTTTTCGTAATAATAGCACCAGGTATGCTCCGGCTCTGAACCGAAAATGTCGGCCGGTAATGTCACCGGTTTTTCAGGATCGGTGAGGATCTGACCCAGATTGGAAATCTTTAGTAAACTTGAAAGATCGTTTGACGATTCAGGAGTGAGGACATCGTCCGGTCCCAGGACACGTACGCAACTCGTTTGTGTATTCCAATTGACCGCTACTATTTTGCTCGTATCGGATGAGACATCGATCGTCCGCAATTGATACGAAATCGGTTGCCCGGCAAGAAGTGCTGAAACATCATTACCCAAATGGCGTGTACCGCTGAAAAACCAATAGTTTGCATCGGTGCTCATCGGGATAGAAGAACTATAAATGATGTCATCGGCAAACGCGACCGAATATTCAGCCACAAGATTGAATGGCATTTGCGAAGAGATCAACACCGTACCGGGTTTCAAAGCCGGCATGCGCCACACCAATTGCCAGTAATAACTGCGCTGCAAATCCCAGTTCAACCGATATTTATTGACCGTCTGCATTTGGGATGACATTGCCAGACCAAATATCACCCCCAACAGGATCACCTTTTGCAGTTTACCTTTGCTGAGCCAACTGACCAGACTAACCAATAGGATAATGGCGCCAAACATAGGTCCTAGCGAGAAACGGTCGGACCAGGTGCCGGTGGTGGCTTGCGCTCCCGTCACCCACACCGGTATTCCACCAGCCAGGAAACCCACCAACCCGATCACCACGCCCTGCAACACGAAGTGGTCATCGTCAGCCGCATCGCTCGATTTGTCGGGTTCCACATGCAAGAAATAATATATGAACCCCACAGCGACCACTGCCCCGACGAACCAACTGAACAAGTTCGCACTTGCATTTAATATGATGTGGTCAACGCTGATTGTATTTACCCAGGCGAACAGATTGATTTGCACAAAATCCTGCAAAATACTTTGCGCCAAGGAAACAAGTGTTGAGAACGGGCTGCTGATCAATTCACGAAGGATCACCGGTGCATTGGGGTCGCCCGCGGTCACGAAATAGTTAAAGAATACCAGCCGCCAGAACAGAAAAGCGATCAGGGTTAGCAGATAAGGCAGCCAATACCGCAGCATCCGTTTGGCCGTGGTCAGCCGTTTCTCACCCGGTTCACGCGTCACCACCCAGATCAGGAATGGCCGGAGGAGTTCCAGACCGGCAAAATATTCCATCGTGAACAACTGCAGGATGGAGGTGAAGATCGACAAAGCGGTGAACAACTTGAACCAGCGCGGCTTGCGTAATCCCCACACCATGAGCGCCAACGAAGCAGTAAACAGAGCGTAGCAAATAAAGTGCTGGCTGTATGCCACTGAAATGGACTCTTGAGAAAAGCCCGGGTATACGACAAATAATAATGCGATCCAGCCGGCCTCGGTGGAACGCCGGGGCCAAAGCCCTCGCAACGTGACCCAGAAACCCAGCGCACTCAACCAGTGCAAGCTGATCGTGAAAAGTTGCCAGTATAAAGGATGAGTACCCAGTACCGGAAAAGTCAGCAGGTAAGTCCAGGCGGAAAAAGGACGATCAAATGCGTAATACGCCCAAAAGGCTTGCGAAGAGTTCAACCTGGCTAAGAAGACCACCGGCCAATCGTCCCAATAAAAACCCATTTTCCCTATCTGGTAAGCATAAGTGATCAGGCAAACCAATAGCAGAACGATTGGGAAAAACCAATCCGACCGATAAGATTTTTCGACTTTAGATTTCAACAATAAAAAAAGACCTTGTGGTCTCTTTGCGCTATCCGGCATCATCGCTACATTAATCCTTGAACGAGAGCCATTATATCATTCTGCAAAACGGTAAAAACTAAGAATTTTCTAAGAATTTTTTATCACCAATCCCAGACCTGCTGCCCATTTCTGGTACAATGACCGACATGTCCCCAAAGCGTAACTGCATCAGCCGCGGGCTGGC
>JBEKEX010000119.1:0-8295 GCA_050013615.1 Anaerolineaceae bacterium | reverse complement strand
TGGCGGTGGCTTTGCTGTCGTCGAGAACGACCTTCCCGCTCTCCTGCGCCGATTGCCCATCGCTGGTGATGCTGCTCTGGGTGGCTTCGAGGTGGGCTGCCAGGTAGCGAGCGTCGTTGGCCTGGACGGGCAGGGCAGTGTCCAGCGTGGCATCGGTTTGGAAAGGTGTGGAGAGCGGTGGAGCGAAATATGCCGCCAGGGGGATGGAGCTACCGGCCGGCAAAATATCCAGCAGCGCTGTGGCACTTTGGCTCAACACCTGGCTGGCGTTCTTGTCAGCCAGGCGCACGGTGGCGGAAAGGTTTTCCACGGCCGTGGTTTGATCGTTTTTGACCAGCAGAAAACACCATGCGCCGCCTTCCGCGGTGAGGTGACAGATGGGTTTGCTCATACTGACGCCGACCGGCGTGGCGGCAAAGGCACCCGGCGTGCCGGTCTGTCCCGGCTGGGCAGGAGGCACCACCACTACGGTGCCGGCGTGCAGCAGGTAGGGATCGATCTTTGGGTTGGCGGTCAGCAGGTCGGAAAGGTTGACGCCGAACGCCCAGGCCACGTAGGAGAGGGTGTCGTTCCCGCCGAGCGTGTAATAGCGCGGCGTGGGTGTCGGCGAGGGCAGTAGGGTGGGAGTGTTCACTCCTGTGGGTGTCGGCGTCGCCGTGGCGGATGGGACATAAGGAGTCAACTCATCATTGATGGGCGCGGGCGTTGTTGATGTAGGCGTGCAGGCGACTGCGATCAGAAGGATTACGGTCAGAGCCCACAGGGATCGGGATAAATTATGCTTCATAACTGGGATTATAACGCTTACGTTGTAGGGGCGAGCCAATGGTTCGCCCCTACCTCGAAATCATAATTTTGGCTGCCGGAGGTGCCAGTCGGTGGCCTGCTGAAAAGCATGGCCGACGCGGAAGATGGCTTCTTCCTGGAAGTGACGGCCCATTAGTTGCATGCCGATAGGCAGGCCTTTGGAGTCGAACCCGACCGGGAAAGCCAGACCGGGGACACCGGCCAAGTTGGCAGGCAGGGTGAAGACGTCTTCCAGGTACATGGCCAGTGGATCTTCCGTGTGCTCCCCAATGCGGAAGGCTGTGGTGGGCGCCACAGGTGCGGCGACCATGTCCACTTCCTCGAAAGCTTCCTCGAAATCTCGCTTGATCAGCGTGCGCACTTTTTGGGCCTGGCCGTAATAGGCGTCGTAATAGCCGGCGGAGAGGGCGTACGTGCCCAGCATGATGCGGCGTTTGACCTCGGGACCGAAGCCGGCGCCGCGTGAATTGCAGTACATATCCATGATCGAATCGGAAGGCATCCGCAGGCCATAGCGCACGCCATCGTAGCGCGCCAGGTTGGCTGAGGCTTCGGCCGGAGCGATGAGATAGTAGACCGGCAGGGCGTAGTCGGTGTGCGGCAGGCTGACCGTCTTGATCTCTGCACCCAGCGCTTTGAGCTGCTCGACGGCAGCCCGCACGGCGGCTTCCACTTCGGCCTGGACGCCCTCGATGAAATATTCTTTGGGAACACCAACACGAACGCCGTGCAGGTCTTTGCTGCCGTTCAAGCTGATCTTGGGGACGGCAACGTCCATGGTGGTGGCATCGAGTGGATCGTGGCCCGCATACAGACCGAACAACAGGGCCACATCCTCGGCAGTGCGTGCCAGCATACCGACAGAATCCAGTGAGGAACCATAGGCGACCAACCCGTAGCGCGAGGCACGGCCATAGGTGGGCTTGATTCCGGTGACGCCGCAAAACGAAGCCGGTTGGCGTACACTGCCGCCGGTATCGGTGCCGAAAGCGGCGGGGATGAGATGAGCCGCAACGGCCGCGGCTGAACCGCCAGAGGAGCCACCGGGGACACGCTGCAAATCCCAGGGGTTGTGCGTGACGCCATAAGCCGAGTTCTCGGTGGAAGAGCCCATGGCGTATTCGTCAGTGTTGGTCTTCCCGACCACCACCACACCGGCATTCAGCAAGCGTTGGACAGCCGTGGCAGTGAAGGGCGGGATGAAATTCTCAAGGATCTTGGAACCGCAGGTGCATCGCACGTCTTTGAGGCAGAGCACGTCTTTGACGGCGATGGGCAGGCCGAGCAACGGTGGGACGGGGTCGCCTTTTTTTGCAGCCTGGGTCCGGCGTTCATCGGCTGCTTTCGCCTGTGCCATGGCCAGCTCAGAGGTGCGGGTGATGAAGACGTGCAGCTCCGGTTCGAGCGCGTCGATGCGCGCCAGGCAGGCATGGGTCAATTCCTGGCTGGAGCACGTTCCACTTTGCAGTGCGGCCAGCGCTTGGGTGACGGTGAGATCGGTTAACTCAGCCATCGTTTTCTCCAAACACCGGCGGAACGCGGAACTGATCGTCCTCTGCTTGCGGGGCGTTTTTCAACACGGCTTTTACCGGCAGGCTTTCTTTGGCTTCGTCCGGGCGCAGAACGCTGCGCGGTGGCAGCACGCTGGACGTGGGCGGGATTCCGCCGGTATCCAGCGCTTGCAGGCTGCGGGCGTAGTCCAGGATGGCGGAGAGTTGCTGGCGGTAACGCTCTTTTTCTTCGGCTGACAACTCCAGCCGTGCCAATTCGGCAATATGTTCGACTTCTTTAAGGGTCAGAGACATGGGGATATTATACTCAGCTTTAAAGCGCAGGCAACCTTTTCAAGGCTCATTTTCCCCAATTTGATACGTACCACTGCATGTATTCCGTGACGTGCGCCCCCCAGTAAACTTCATCGTGACTGCCATTGTTCAGCAGCCAGACATGCGGGACGTGGTGGTCGCTGAGCACCTGCTCGAAGCGGCGAGCGTCCGGCATGTACATGTCCGAACGGCCGATGTCGAGGTAGAGCTGGGGCATCTGGCCTGCCGGGATGTCGCGCAGCCAATACTCTGCCTGATACAAGTCGCCGATGAAGGGGGGCAGGCTGTGAGCACCAATGAAAGCGAATAGTGCCGGGTGGGTGAGCCCGATGCGCACGGCCCATGCGGCGCCGCGCGACGACCCGCCGATGGCGCGGCATATGCGCTGGCTGCAGGTGGGGTAATGGGCGTCGATCCAGGGCACCAGCTCGCTCACCAGGGCGTCACCAAAGTGCGACGTGTTCGGATCCGAAAGGGTGCTGTTCTCTTCGTAAGGCATGACGATAAGGAACGGGCGTGCCTGGCCGGAAGAAATGAGCTGGTCGGCAGCCTGGGTGGCTCCCAACCGCACCCATTGGTCATCAGTGAATCCCTGGCCGTGGAGCATGTACAGCACGGGATAGAGCGCTTCGGGGTGATCAGAATAGCAAGGCGGCAGGTAAATGCTGAAGGTTAGCGGTTTGGACAGCAACGTGGAGGGCATTTGAAGGTGCAGGACCTGCCCTTGGGTCTCCGTGCAACCCGCTGGGGTGGAGGTCAGGGTTGCCGTGGGTGGCGGCGTTGGCGATGCGGTCGGCTTGGCCGTGGGTGTGGCGGGAACAGCGCCCAAGCCGCAGCCGGTAAGGCACACCAGAATCAAGAGCAAAATGATGGGAGCGAACGGTTTGTTCACTGAATGGGTGGAAATTGCGAATGACTATAAACAGGATAAAATCAGGCTGAACACTGTCACCGATGAAATCGCTTCTTCCTTGACGCGCAGCCTAAAGAACGATTATACTCTACCTGCCGGGGTGTAGCGCAGTTGGCAGCGCACCGCGTTTGGGACGCGGGGGTCGGCGGTTCAAGTCCGCCCACCCCGACTGGCATACACCCGCCGAGACCCCCTCGGCGGTTTGCTTTTCGAGGAGTTTTCGACATGGCTGAAACAACATGGGATGGCGTGATCGAGACGGTGCACTATGCACCGGATGCACAAATCGATTGGGTGCGGGCTTATGAGCGACGCGGCGCTACGTATTCAGATGTGGTGTTATTGAAGCGCGCGGAGCTCATCCGCAAGATCCAATCAGGTCGTAAGTTTGCCAGCGGGCGACGGGTACTCAACCTGGCCAGCACGTTCACAGCCCTGGAGCCGGTACACCTGGAAGGGAACGGCGAATCAGCGCATGTGGTTTGCGGCTCGGACCAAAACGAGCACGATGACCTGGGCAAGACGCCGGTCGTTTGACAGGTAGTAAAGCATAGAAGCTTGACATACCCCGCCGTCCATACACGCCAACACCTTGCACTATAATTATTTGTGTGCATCCACTTATCGATGGATAAATCATGACATCTCCACTCCTTTCCATTATTATTCCTGCCCACAATGAGGAACATCGTTTGTCGCCGGCGTTGGAGCAGATCGACCAATTCTTGAAGCTTCAACCTTACCGGGCGGAAGTGATCGTAGTCGAGAATGGCAGTGTGGACCGTACCCTGCTGCTGGCACAGGAATATTCGCAGCGCATGCCGTTTGTACACGTGTTTCATGAAGAAGCACGCGGCAAGGGACTGGCGGTGAAGCGCGGCATGCTGGAAGCGACCGGAGAATTCCGTATCTTTTGCGACGTGGATTTTTCCATGCCGGTGACGGAGCTAAACCGTTTCATCCCGCCGGCGCTGGATGTGGATATCGCCATTGCTTCGCGCGAGGCTGCCGGGGCCGTACGCTATCACGAACCCACTTACCGCCATGTGATCGGGCGCGTGTTCAATACCATGGTACGGCTGATAGCTCTGCCCGGGCTCAGCGACAGCCAGTGCGGCTTCAAATGCTTCCGTGCCGGTGTGGCCGAGAAGCTTTTCCCCCACCAAACGTTTACCGGCATGTCTTTCGATGTGGAAGTGCTGTTCATGGCCTGCCGGCACGGTTATTCAATCACGGAAGTGCCCATCCCGTGGTATTTCAACGCCGACAGCCGAGTGCGCCTGTTCCAGGATTCACTGCACATGGCATTGGATTTGATGGACATCCGCCGCAACGCCCGGAATGGCCTCTACGATTTTTGACCGCGAACGAGTAGCCTCCCAGGGGAATTGACACCATTTCATCATGATATCTCCCGATCTATCTTACGAGAAAAAACTTTGGAAGGCGGGGGTCAGGCTGGTGGCCGGGCTCGATGAAGCCGGGCGCGGTGCCTGGGCAGGCCCGGTGGCCGCCGGGGCTGTGATACTGCCGGCCGACGCGAAGATCATCAAGGTGTTGAGTGGCGTGCGCGATTCGAAGCAAATGACCCCTCGCCAGCGTGCGTTGTGGGCAGAGAAGATCAAGGCAGCGGCGCGCGCCTGGGGGGTGGGGATGGCCTCCAATGAGGAGATCGACGCGGTAGGTATTTTGCCGGCCACGCGGCTGGCGATGCGCCGGGCGCTGGAGCAATTGGATTGTGACCCCGAGCAACTCTTGGTGGACGCGGTGCATTTGTCGGAAATTGCCATTCCACAGAAAGCTTTGATCAAGGGCGATGTGCATGTGTTGAGCATCGCCGCCGCGTCGGTGCTGGCCAAGACGGCCAGAGACGCAGTGATGGTAGCGCTGGACGCGGAATACCCGGGTTATGGCTTGGCGCGTCACAAAGGCTACGGCACGGCTTTTCACCGAGCCGCTTTGGAACAGTTGGGGGCTTGTGAGATCCACCGTAAAAGCTTTCGGCCGGTGAAAGACCTGTGACACCCTTTCAATAGCCCCCTTTACTCTTTTGTAAACGTCCTCATACCAATTACTGGAAAACCGCAAGGTATAATAGCTGCATGTTTTCTTTTCCTCCCTTTCAAATCCTGCAGGCCGGGTTGCACGACCTGGGTGGCGTGCGCCGGGTGGAACAGGCGTGCTTTGCTGAAGACGCCTGGCCTTTGCTGGACCTGATAGCCGTGCTGACCCTGCCGGGGATCGTGCGCTTGAAAGTGGTTACGGAAGAGAGCATGGTAGCCTTCGCCGCGGCAGAATTGCGTCCTGGGGATGGCCTGGGGTGGATCACCACCATCGGCGTGCTGCCGGATTATCGCCAACGCGGAATTGGGAAAGCGTTGCTGGAAGCATGCGAGCAACAGGCCGGTTTCCCGCGCGTGCGGCTGTGCGTACGCAAGTCCAACCAGTTGGCGATCCGCATGTACGAACATGCCGGTTATACCCTGGTGGATATCTGGTCACATTATTACCTGGGGGGTGAGGATGCCCTGGTGATGGAGAAGAAACGCTGAAGACGTGTTGACTTAATGCTTGGGGGAGAATTGCGCTAAAATCAAAGGCAAGCATTTATCGAATGATGACGACATTGACCTCTTAGGAGGAACCATGATGAACAAGGAAAACACCCCGATTTACGACCGTCCTGCCGAACTGCTGCAGCAGTTGATCCGCTTTAATACCACGAACCCTCCCGGCAACGAACTCGAATGCATCCAATACATCAAAGGCTTGCTGGCAGAAGCCGGCATTCAAAGCACACTGGTGGGGAAGGTTGAAAACCGCCCCAACCTGATCGCCCGCATCAAAGGTGAGGGCAAAGTGCCGCCGCTGCTGCTTTATGGACACGTGGACGTGGTCACGACCGAGAACCAGAAATGGCAGCAGCCGCCTTTTGCGGCGAATATCGTCGATGGTTATATCTGGGGACGGGGTGCCCTGGATATGAAGAGTGGCGTGGCGATGATGCTGGCTGCCTTTTTAAAGGCCAAGGCGGAAGCCACACCTTTGCCCGGCGATGTGATCTTCTGTGCGGTGGCTGATGAGGAGAACGGCGGTAACTTCGGCGCTAAGTACCTGGTGCAGGAGCATGCCGGGCTGTTCAAGGACATCCGCTACGCCTTTGGCGAATTCGGCGGGTTCAATATCAACCTGGCCGGCAAGCGTGTCTACCCGATCATGGTGGCGGAAAAGCAGGCATGTTGGATGAAGCTCACCTTCCATGGACGCGGCGGCCATGGCTCCATGCCGGTGCACGACCAGGCCATGGCAAAATTGGGCCGTGCCCTGGACCTGATCAACCGGTCTTCTCTGCCCTATCACATGACCCCGGCCGTGCGCATGATGCTCGGGGAAATGTCCAGGACCTTGGGCGGCCTGCCTGGTTTTGTGATTGGCCAATCGACCAACCCGCTGGTAGCCGACCAGATCGTTAAGGCCCTGGGGGCAGGCGGCCAAATGTTTGCTCCTTTGCTGCACAACACGGTCAGCCCGACGATGCTGCTGGCCAGCGATAAGATCAACGTCATCCCTGCGGAAGTCTCGTTGGGCCTGGATGGACGGCTGCTGCCGGGTTTCAAGCCCGAGGACATGACCCGCGAGCTGCATGCATTGCTGGGTGAAGATTACGACATTGAGCTCTCGATGTTCGACCCCGGGCCGGCAGAACCCAACATGGGGATGTTCGATATACTGGCAGAAGACTTGCGCGAGTTGGATCCGCAGGGCGTCCCGGTGCCTTACGTGGCCGCGGGCGTGACTGACGCACGTTTCTTCAGTCTGCTCGGCATCCAGACCTATGGCTTTACCCCGCTCAAGCTGCCGGATGACTTCAACTTCCAGACCGCCATCCACGCCGCCGATGAACGCGTGCCAGTGGATGCGGTGGACTTTGGCGCGCAGGCGATTTTCAAAGCCATCCAAAAGACGTATTGAGCCGGTGGGGTGCACTTAACAAATTCGGTAAATCCGTTGACTTTCTCGATGAGTCGTTATATGATTCATTTATGCGAGCACCAAATCGTTCAAGGACGGTAGGTATTTAACAGGCACGTGCGAATTCCGCGCGTGCCTGTTTGTTTATATCTTACCTGAAAGGAGAAAGCATGATGGACTCCGGAATGATCGGGAAGATCGAGAAGGGCAAACGGTATGCCGAGGAACGCGGCAAACGCATCCACTTTCAATCGTTCACGGTGCAGGTCGATGGCGACAATAGTTCCCACACGGTAAAACTTGAGAACGGCCAGGTGCAGTGCGATTGCGATTTCTTCCGCACGCGCGGACGTTGCAGTCATACCATTGCCTTGGAAACAGTATTGGAAGGCATGCTGCCAGTTCGCGAGGTGGCCTAAGGACGAAATTCACAGAAGAAATGGAAAAGGATAAGCACCTGGCATTTTGGAAATGCCAGGTGCTTATTTAAACTTCATGCCAGCGGAATGGTGTAACCACCGTGCACCCAACCCGGCTCGCCATACAACTTGAGCCAGACGCCCGAGGTCTGCTTTTCCACGCGGATGATCTCGCCGGGCAAGATGACGCGCAGCACCTGCGAGGTTAAGTCGTTGGCGATGGCGCGCACGTTCAGCCCACCCACGCCTGCTTTCAGCTTGCGTTTTTCGTAAGGCAGCTCGATGGGCGCCGGCGAGGGACCGTCCAGGTCGATCAGTGGCAAGAGCATGAAGTTCATGTCCACAGGGCCGTCGTGGC
>JBEKEX010000118.1:0-8328 GCA_050013615.1 Anaerolineaceae bacterium | reverse complement strand
CTTTATTTCGTTTTGCAGGTCGTTAGAATTGACCAGTTATACCACAAACGGATCAATAGTTCGACGTCCGGTCGAGCAAGCCACGCTCGCGGGCAAGGTAATCGCAGCGGCGGAAGACCAGCCAGCCGATGACACTGAACACCAGTGCCAACGCCAGAAGGATGAGCAGCAGATCGCTGTTGCTCAAGCCGGTGAAGGTGGGGAAAGCCTGCGCCGTCGAACCCACCAGGGCGCGGCGGACAAGTTCCAGCCAGTATGAAATAGGCACCAGATAGCCGATGGGACGTAAAAACTCCGGCAGTACCTGGAGTGGAAAGATGGCACCACTGAACAGGAATAGTGCCCCGGCGACCGCATCGCCCCAGGCATCCGAATGGTGCACGGTGATCAGAGTCACCCCGGCCAAGGTCAAACCCATGGTCGCCAGCATTGGCAGGCCGACGGCCAGAGCCAGGATGAACAGGCCCCAGTTCACCGTGGCGGGGTTGAAGGGCACCTGCAGAAACAGAATGCCGAAGGCCATCGTCACCACAACCGAAAAGGTGGCAGTCAGGATACGCGCCACTGCACGTCCCATCAGGTAAAAGGGGATATCGACGGGGGCGGTGTAGATGTACTTCAAGGTGCGGTAATGCTCGCGGTCGTCCTGCACTGCCCATGAGACACCCACCATGACCGCCGCGACGTATTGATAGAAGGCATTGCCGATGTACAGGTAGGCAAAGATGGGCGTGCCGAAGTTTCCTTGGGCGATCACACCATACATCACCACCAAAATGCCGGCACTGGCGAGTGGTTTGATGACGGAATAGATGAGGAACAGGAAAGGGTCGGCCCAGTTGGATTCGATCTGCCAGCCCAGCCAGGCCGCCGTGCGGAAGGAACGTAAATGGATGGATGAGTTCATAAGGATAATCGAGCTTTCATCGCCGGCTCTCGGTCAGGCGGCCTTCGTGGATGGCCAGGCGCTCCATGCGTCCCAGCAGCAGCTTGGCTCCCATCAGAAAGACGACGCACAATCCGATCAGAATGAATATTTCTATTTGCACGCTGAGAAAACCCAACGTGGGCCCGCTGGCAAAAACCAACTGGCGCATGGCGTCCAGTCCCAGGGTGAGGGGGATGAGGGAGGCGATGGACGAGATCCAGAGAGGGAAGCTTCTGATGGGGAAATAGAATCCGGATGCCAGATAGACTGGCTCCTGAGCCAGGTTGGCCCAGTGCCAGGCTTCGCGCGAGAACATCAGGAAGATTGATGCGGTCATCATCCCCAGGCCATACAATGCTGTCATGCACAGGAAGAATACCGCCAGCAGCTCTGGCAAGCTGACGAGCACGTAGTTCACGTGGAAGAGCAGGCTGCCGAGCAGGATGATTACCACGGCGCGCAGGGTGGTGGAGACCAGGCCGCCCAGGGCCATGCCCAGCAGGATGGCCATGAGTGAGGCGGGAGAGATGATGTAGAGCGGCAGGTTGCCCTGCTCCTTTTCCCAGTAAAGCTGGGTGGACATGCTCCACAGGACGTTGGTCCAGAAGGCGGTCATGGCACCGCCCACCACCACGAAGCCGACGTAATCTTCAGGGGCCTGGATGGCGCGATAGACGAACACATAAGCGGAAACGGAGAGCATGGGCAGTAGCACGTCGAAGAAGAGCCAGGAGACATCGCGCATCTGTCCCACCGTGCGCGGGTAAGAGCGCCCGAGGACGGTTTGCAGGAAGAACCGCCAGCCGGTCTGCTTCTTACTTATCTGCGGGATCATCATCGCCATGCTCCACCTCTTCCATGCGCAGCCCAACCAGGTGAACAAACACATCCTCCAAAGTGGGCTCGTGTTTTTGCAGGCTGGCCATGCGCGCTTGCTGCGCGGTCAAGCCGGCGATCACCTGCGCCAACACGGCTTCTTCTTCCAGCACCAGCTCGAGGGTGTTGAAGCCGTCGGTGGCCGACAGCGTGCAGGAAGCCACGCCGGGGATGTGCTGCAAGCTGGCCAGTTCCAACGGCTTGGGTGATTCGACATTGATCTGGAAAATGGCCTGCCGCTGCAGGTTTTGCTTGAGGGCAGCCGGCGTGTCACAAGCCAGCACTTTGCCTTTATTGATGATTGCCACTCGGTCGCACATGTCGTCAGCTTCCATCATATAGTGCGTGGTGAGCAGCAGTGTGCGGGATGGCTCTTCACGCACCCAGGATTTGACGAAGCGGCGTACGTCGCGCGAAGCCTCCACGTCCAGTCCAAGCGTGGGCTCATCGAGGAAGAGCACGCGCGGGTCGGTCATGAAGCCACGCACGATGTTCATCTTCTGGCGCAAACCGGTTGAAAGGTCGCTGGAGCGGGTGTTGGCGCGGTCGGCCAGCCCAATGATGTCCAGCAGCCGGTCAACGCGCCGGTAGGCTTCCTTGCTGGGAATGCCGTAGAACTGGCAGAACATCCACAAGTTTTCGCGCACGGTCAGCAGCCCGTATCCGGACGCCTCCCCGCCTGAGACCATATTGATAAGCGGGCGCACTTGGGCGGCATTTTTTTCGACGTCCAGGTCGGCCACGTATGCCTTGCCGGAGGTGGGCGAAAGCAGCGTGGTCAGGATCTTGATGAGCGTGGTCTTGCCGGCGCCGTTGGGACCCAACAGGCCGAATAACTCGCCGGGCTGGACGGTCAAGTTGATATCTTGCAGTGCGATCCGTTCCACGGGGTCGCCTTTCTTGGTGTTGCGGATCTTGTATACGCGGCCAAGGTGCTCGGTTTCTATGGAAAAAGGCATAAAAACTCCCTAAAAAGAGTAAAAATCATCAAAATGGAGGGCTAACGTAGGGTAAGCGTAGGGTAAACGTCAAGTATTGTTAGACAACCTGGGGTAATATCAGCATCAAAGGGCGACTTCTCTTCTTCTCCTCCTTAACTGCAAGCCGGGGTCGGCGTCCCCGGCTTGTGGTAATTATAATGCAAGAGCTGGAAACCCTGGATAAAACTGGCTCGTCTGTAGCGGACGGGCCGGTTCCGTTTAAATCATCCCATAGGGCAACTGCATCTTATTTTCGGAATGCATTGATAGCTTTTAAGCCCATTCCCCCTCCCTGGGGCGGGGCTAGGGGTTGGGTAAGATTTTTCATCTTATGAAAATATATTTTAGATGTGTTTGCTCTGGATCGTTCCGTGGATGATTAAGTGCCTGGACAAGAATTATGTTACACTTAATCGCTTGGGGGCCGGGATGCCCTACTTTATTTTGGAGGAAGTCCATGAACGAGAAACGATCAACTTATGCTGTTGAAATTGCTGGCGTGCACCGCGACCTGCCATTGTTTGAGATTAAGACCGGCTTGCGTATTGCCATTTTGAACATTCTAGGCGACACAGAACTGGTGCAGGCATGTGCGAAGGCGCTGGTGGAGAAGATGAAGAATGTCACGTATGATGTCGTGGTCACTGCCGAGTCTAAGAGCATCCCTCTGGCGTATGCCATGTCGGTGGAGAACCACAAACCCTACGTGATCCTGCGCAAGAGCTACAAACCCTACATGGGCAACGCCCTTCAAGCTGAGACGCTTTCCATCACTACCGGTGCGCCGCAGACGTTATACCTGGACGAAAAGGACCGCAAACTGATCGAAGGGAAGGCAGTGGTGATCCTGGACGACGTGATCAGCACCGGCTCGACGCTGCAGGGCATGCGCCTGATCATGCAAAAAGCTGGCGCCAAGGTGGTTGCAGAAGCTGCCATCATGACCGAGGGGGAACGCGCCAAATGGGCCAATATCATCTCATTGGGCCATCTGCCGGTATTTTCAGAATAATCCATTCGGTACCCGGTATCTCTCGAGATGCCGGGTACTTCTTTTTTTGTGGGGTATTTACAATTTCGCAACGGAAGCGCCCTGGCCGGCGCGGCATAGATATACATCCGCCTGGTGATTGGTAGCCAGCCGGTAACCCTCTTTGAGACGCTTGATGAAAAGCTCTGCCTGGTCGGTTTTCACCAGGTTCACGGTGCAGCCGCCGAAACCTGCGCCGGTAAGACGCGCCCCATAACAACCAGTTAACTCCCGAGCAAGCTCGACCAGGATGTTCAATTCCTTGCAACTGACCTCGTAATCGTCTCGTAGAGAAGCGTGGCATTCCAGCATGAGCTTACCGAAAGCTTCGGCGTTACCGCGCTGCAGCACATTGGTCACTTTTTCCATGCGGGCACATTCGTTGACCACGTGGCGGGCACGCTTGCGGGTGACTTCCGGCAGTTTATGCTCCAATTGTCTGAATACATCGGGTTTGACGTCTCGCAGGTCGCGGATCTCGGGCAGGTCGCGCTTCAGGAGCGCCAACGCTTCTTCACACGCCTTTCGCCGGTCGTTGTAAGCCGAGTTGGTCAGCGAGCGGCGGACACCGGAATCGGCGATCACGATGACTGTATCCGGCGGCAGCGGCACGGGATGCCATTCCAGGCTGCGGGTGTCGAAGTACAAAGCATGGTCTTCCACGCCGTTGGCGCTGGCGAATTGGTCCATGATGCCGCAGTTGACGCCGACGTAACGGTTTTCGGCCTCCTGGCAAGCCAGGGCCAGCTTCATACGATCCATTTCCCAGCCGGAGATGGCCTGCCACAGGAAAGCGAATGCCACCTCCACCGCGGCCGAACTGCTCAACCCGGCGCCGATAGGCACGTCAGAGGTGAAAACGGCATTCATGCCGCTGAGTTTTAGGCCGCGCTGCTTCAACGCCCAGGCAACCCCGGCGGGGTAGAGCGCCCAGGGGGGCAGCGTATTGCCATGTACGTCCATCCGGCTATTGAGATCGGTTGTGGCAAACTCCACCTTTTCACCCAGATCCAATGCTGTCAATGCAATGTGGTTGCCGGGCATTGGCTCGGCAGCGATGTGCACAGCGCGATTGATGGCTGCCGGCAGCACCATGCCGCCATTGTAGTCCACATGCTCGCCCAACAGGTTGACCCGCCCCGGCGCTGTTGAGAGGAGTTTTGCGGATGGTAAGATTTCTTGCAACTTCTTGATTTCCATTGTTGCCCCGCTTAAGATTTAAGGATAATTTCTTATTTTAATTATAGCTCTTGCTGGGATTGGGTATAGGGGACGCGGGGGAGCCTGCCTGTTAGTTCGTGGCTTTCTCGACGAGCTGCTGCTTGCGCTGGTGGGATAGCTTTTTCAGTTCACGCTCGCGCCGCAAGGCGGCGTGCAGGTCGGCCTGGGGCTCTACGTACACCAGGTGGACGGGGCGGTGCACACGGGTGTAACGGGCGCCGGTCCCTTTGTTGTGCTGCCGCTCGCGGCGCACCGGGTCGGTGCTCCAGCCGGTGTAAAAACTGCCATCTTCACATTCGACGATGTAACAAAAGAAAGGCATTTCCCCACCTTTGGCGGCTACTGGTGAGCATTAATAAAAATTCGAGCCGAGCAGCAGACCTGAAAGGCGTACGAGAACCGGATTTATGACTGTTCCGAAGACATCTACGCCCAAATAAGGCAGTACGAAGAACACAGCAATAAGAATGAACGTGCTATAAGGGCGAATGGTATCAAGGAAAGCGCCCAACGCTGGCGGAAAGGCATAGGATGCAATTTTTTCGCCGTCCAGGGGATAGAGGGGGATCAAATTGAACAGCGCCAGGACCAAATTGATCCACATGAACTCCAGGAGGAAATTTTCCAGAGTGGGTTGGCCGGCAATGAGGCCGTACCGTAATGGAATGGCTGCCAGCATCGCTAAAAGGAAGTTGGAGAATGGCCCGGCCAACGAAACCCACAGCACTGCCGAAGGCGAGCGGCGGTTGAGGTTATAGGGGTCTATGGGCACCGGTTTGGCCCAGCCGAACCCTACCAGGATTAGCATCAAGCTGCCAATGGGGTCGAGGTGCGCCAGGGGATTGAGGGTGAGGCGGCCATTGGCACGCGGCGTGTCGTCACCAAATGCATTGGCCGTCCAGGCATGGGAAAATTCGTGGAATGAAAGTGCGATCACCAAAGTGATCAGGCGGGTAACAAGCTCACTTAAACTCAGACCTAACATGATACTCCATGGAACTCGTAGGAAGGATTATAACATGGGTTATAATCTGACCGTGTTGCCAGACCTTCAGCTTGAGGATATCGTCCAATTGCGCAAGCCGCATCCATGTGGCAGTTATCAATGGAAAGTGGTGCGGTTGGGGGCGGATATTGGCTTGGAATGCTGCCAGTGCGGCCACCGGGTGATGTTGACCCGGCGCGAACTTTCACATCGGATGAAGAAATTGCTGCCGCGCGACCATGGTGAGTCGGGCGAGGCGTCGCAGGGCTGAGATTTCCAGGCGCGACTTGTTTATCCACCCCCTCTGCCTTATAATACGCTCATGCCCATCATGGATGAAAACACCCTGGAGTTCATCAGCCGCAGCGCCGAACAGACGCGCCGGCTGGGGATGCGCCTGGGCGCATTGCTGGAACGGGGTGACGTGATCTGCCTTTCCGGTGATTTGGGGGCCGGCAAGACGACGTTGATGCAGGGTATTGCCCAGGGATGGGGCTCCATGGATATGGTCTCCAGCCCAACGTTTGTGCTGGTGAACGTATACCGCCGACCCGATGGGCACCAACTTTCTCACCTGGATGCATACCGACTGCGTGATGCGGCTGAAGCCGAAGACCTGGACCTGGATGCTTTGTTGGAACAAAGTGCCATGGTGGTGGAATGGGCAGAACGGATCAAGGCGGTACTGCCCAAGGAAGTCTTGTGGGTAGCCATGCGCTGGCTGGCTGACGAGCAGCGCGGCATGGTCTTCAACGCCAAAGGATTGCATTACGAGCAATTGCTTTTTCATTTCCGTAAGCAGGTGTTTGGAGGTTAAGCATGCTGTTGGCAATTGACACCTCCACACAATGGATGGGCCTGGCGCTCTTCGATGGCTCCCAGGTGCTCAGCGAGACGGTCTGGCAGACCCAGAACCATCACACCGTCGAGCTGGCGCCGGCCATCGATTCGCTTTTCAAGCGCTCCGGGATGCTGCCGGAGCGGTTGAAGGTCCTGGCGGTGGCGCTGGGACCGGGTTCCTTTACCAGTCTGCGCATCGGACTGGCCGTGGCAAAAGGGCTGGCGCTGGCGCAACACTTGCCGGTGATCGGTGTGCCCACGCTGGATTTTTTGGTCGCTGCACAACCGCTGGAAGACGTGGCGCTGGCAGCCGTGCTCCAAGCGGGACGCAGCCGGCTGGCGGTGGGCTGGTACACGCCCGGCGAGGCTGGCTGGCAGGCGGATGGCGATGCCAAACTGTGCACGGCACAGGAGCTCGTTCAGGAGATCCACAAGCCGACCCTGGTGTGCGGCGAACTTTCTGCTGACGACCGGCAGGCGTTGGGAAGAAAATGGAAGAATGTACGGCTGGCTT
The DNA here is from genome assembly GCA_050013615.1 of Anaerolineaceae bacterium. Taxonomy (GTDB): domain Bacteria; phylum Chloroflexota; class Anaerolineae; order Anaerolineales; family Anaerolineaceae; genus JBEKEX01. The sequence goes on along the minus strand of JBEKEX010000118.1, from coordinate 954 downwards.
CGCCTGCTCAAAGCCTGCGCCGGCCGTCTTACCTGGCAGAGATTGCCTGGAAACGGTATCAAGATAACCAAGTGGATGACGTTATTACCCTGTCGCCGATCTATTTGCATGTGGCGGAGGAAATCCCTGGGTAATGGAAGCGAAAGCTGCCCGCGAGGTCCAGTACCGCAAGATGGTGCTGGAAGATGTGCCACAAGTGCATGCCATCGACACAGCTTCCTTCAGTCTGCCATGGCCTGAAAGTTCCTTCCGCTATGAGCTGACGGAAAACAAGGCCTCGCGCTGTTGGGTGGCCGAGGCGACCGGCGCCAACGGTGAAAAACAGATCGCCGGCATGTTGTGCCTGTGGTTGATCATCGACGAAGCACACATCGGCACCATTGCCGTCCACCCGGATTTCCGCCACGTGGGCATCGGCAAACACCTGCTGGCGACGGCATTACTGGAAGCCTACCAGGAAGGGGTGCACCAGGTTTATTTGGAAGTGCGGCGCGGCAACGTCAACGCACAAAAGATGTACCGCCGGTTCGGTTTCGAGGTCACCAACGTGCGCCCGCGCTATTATTCCGACAACGGCGAAGATGCTCTACTGATGACCTTGGTGGCGATTGTACCCGGCGAGCTGGAGCGTTTACGAGTAGAACCTTGATTTCTATTTCTTTAAAGAAACAGATTCACGTGTATTTTCGATATAAAAGGAGGCAGAATGGAAGCTAATATAGTGTTAAAAGAAGTTGCGGAACAGGTTTCCGTTTGCCTGCGTTGCAATTTGCACTATTCGCGCAAAAAAGCGGTGCCCGGTGAAGGGCCAGCCAATGCAGAGATCATGTTCATTGGCGAGGGGCCGGGCTTTTTTGAAAATGAACAGGGGCGTCCTTTTGTCGGGCAGGCTGGCAAGTTCCTGGAAGAACTGCTCGGCAAGGTGGGGATGCACCGTGAAAATGTTTTCATTAC
>JBEKEX010000117.1:0-8395 GCA_050013615.1 Anaerolineaceae bacterium | reverse complement strand
GCGGGCGACTGGTGGTCAACGTGGTCGAGAACCCCATCAAGTGCCCGGTCGCGCCGCTCGAGTTCCTGATGCTGGCCGATTGGTATTTTCATCAACGCGGTATGCGCGACAAGGTCGAGCTGGTCTACGCCACGCCGCTGCCGGGTGCCTTCACCAAGCCGGTGGCATCCAGGATGCTGGGCAGCCTGTTGGACGAGAAAGGGATCAAGGTCGAGCCCGACTACGTGATCGAACGCGCCGACCCGGATGCGAAGAAGATCGTCTCCTACGATGAGCGCGAAATCGGCTACGACCTGCTGGTCAGCGTCCCCCTCAACAAGGGCGCCGATTTCGTAGGCAAATCGGGACTGGGCGACGAATTGAACTACTCACCGGTCGACCCCCACACCTTGCTTTCCAAGCACGACGACCACATCTTCATTTTGGGCGATGCCTCCAACGCCCCCACTTCCAAAGCCGGTTCCGTGGCGCACTTTGCTGTGGACCTGTTCGGCGACAACTTCGTCCGCTACACCCAGGGCAAAGAACTGCTGCCCACCTTCGATGGGCACGCCAACTGCTACGTCGAAACGGGCTACGGCAAAGGTCTGCTGCTCGATTTCAACTACACCCAGGAACCCCTGCCCGGCCGCTATCCCTTGCCTATCATCGGCCCCTTTGCCCTGCTGGAAGAATCGGTGATCAATCATTGGGGCAAGCTGATGTTCCGCTGGCTGTACTGGAACATTTTGATGCGCGGACTGGAAATGCCGGTTTCCGCCACCATGAGCATGACCGGCAAGCGGAAGGTCGCCGCGGACTGATACCCCAACATCGACCGGCAACGGAACTCTGCCGGTGACCAAAACGTATACTCATTCGATAAAGTGATCAACGACTTAAAAGGAGAAGGACATATGGCAACTCGAACCATCGCTGGCAAGACCATCCAAGTGAACGAAGAAGGATACATGACCAACCCGGCAGAATGGACCAAGGAAATCGCCGTCGAAATCGCCAAGGAAGAAGGCATTCTCGAACTCGGCGAGGCACATTGGAAAATCATCGATTTCTGCCGCCAGAACGCTGCCTCCACCGGCAGCGCCCCCACCCTGCGCACCATCACCAGCGGCACCGGCATCTCGACCAAAGAACTGTTCACCCTATACCCCAAGGGTCCGGCCAAGAAAGTCGCCAAGATTGCCGGCCTGGGCAAGCCCGAAGGCTGTGTGTAGCCGGATCGTTCCACCAATCAACTAAATGGAAGGAAAATGAATTATGGCTGACGAACGCAAGATCGCATTTATTTGCTCCAAAGGAAACCTCGACATGGCCTACCCCGCCCTGATCATGGGTTGGGCCGCGCTGGGCAATGGTATCGATGTGACCATCTTCTTCACGTTCTGGGGCTTGGACATGATCACCAAGGCACGCGTGGATCACCTCGAGGTCCCGCCCGTGGCGAATACCAGCATGAAGATGAGTCTGATGGGTGTGCCGGGTCACCTGGGCATCCCCAACCTGATGGGCGTGTTGCCCGGTATGACCGCCTTTGCCACCAAGTTGATGAACGATAAGATGAAAGTCTTGGGTGTGCCGCCGGTACGCGAATACATCCAGATGCTTTCGGATGCCGGCGCTAAGCTCTACGCCTGCAAAATGACGGTCGATATGATGGGGTTGAAGAAAGAGGACTTCGTGGATGGCGTGCAGGACATCGTCACCGCCAGCGACTTCATCGACATGACCGATGGAGCACAGATTATCTTTATCTAAACTGCAAGTTGTTGGCTTCCAAAGTCATTAGAGAGGCGACCTAGCAGGTCGCCTCTCGTTTTTTCTAGGCATTTCCGGACGATTTGCGCTTCACTTTCAACACGGCGATCTTGGTGGAATGGTTGAACGGCGCCGGGTCGACCGGCGGCACGCCCATCCGTGTGGCCGGATATCCGGTGCAATCTTCCGGCACCGGGATCAATGCCTCCACCGCAAGGTAACCGTCCGCACACAATTCCTGAAGTTGGCGGGTATATTCGGTTCCGCTCAAGAACAGTGCATTATTGATGGCGACCAACACGCCGCCATCCTTGACCAGCGGGCGCACTTTGTTGATCACACGCTGGCTTTCGCGCTCCAGGTCCACCCTGCCACGCGAGGTGGCGGAAAAGAATGGTGGGTCGACGATCACGCAGTCGAACAACTCACCGCTGCGCTTGAAATGCGCCGCCGTGTTGAAGAAATCCTCGGGCCGCACCTCGTGGCGTTCCTTCGGGAAGCCATTCAGGGCAGCAGAATTTTCTGCCAGCATCAGGAATCTGCCGTTACGATCTGCCTGCACCACACGCACTGCACCACCCGCCAGGGCGGCCACCCCAAGGCTGCCCGTGTAGGCAAACGCGTTCAGCAATGTTTTCCCATTCAGCGTTTCTTTCAACCATGTCCGCAAGTTACGGGCATCCAGGTAAAAGCTGGCGTCCTGATTCAGGGTCAGGTCGAGCGCATAGCGGACGCCATTTTCCGTTATGGATCGCTCCGGCTCACTCTCCTGCACCAACACCCCGCGTCGCGCATCCGGCCGGCCTCTAAGAGAGTCAGCCGCCGAGCGGGTTTTGACGATCACCGCTTTGACCCACGGCAGCCGCGAGGTCAAATGAGTTCTAACCTCGGTTAATGGATTGATCGATTCTGCCGGATGATCGCTGTAATCGTAAAGCACCAACGTGCTGCCAAAAACCTCTACAGAGAGATCCGGCCAGCCCTCCAGGAAACCATTGAACAAACGGAGAGCAGAAGTATGCTCTCCCACCAACAACCCGGTGCGGGCATACAATGCACGATCGAGCAGTTCCATCAATTCATCGGACATCGCCAAACCTCAAGTCCCTTCGGCCCAACCACGAGCAGCGGCCTGATTTCCACAATCTATCCATCAGGCAGACTGCTCGCCCGCAGCGATCAATTGTTGCTCGCGTCGGTGGAAGAAAAGCCAGACCAGGCTGGTCGACGTGCCATACAACAGCGCCGTAGCCACGAACAAAGGCGTGAATCCGTAATGATCCTGTACCAGGCCGGAGATGAAGGGCCCCACGGCCCAACCGATCGTCCAGGAGATGCTGAGCAAACTGTTGACCGCACCTTGCTCGGTCGGCGTAGTGATCTCCATGGCAAAAGCGCTGTAGAGTGGATTCGCCATATTCATCAGAGTCCCACGTGCCAGAAACCCGATCACGGCCAGCCAGCCGAAAGGCGAAAAACCGACCAGTAAAAGGAATCCTAGGCTGAGCCCCTGCGTCCACACGACCGTCTTGATCTTGCTGCCGAGTCTGTCGGCGATGCGCGGCCCGACAATACAGCCCAACCCGGTCAGCAAGGCGGATAGACTGAACATGACGCCCAAGGTTCCGGCCGTATACTGGTAGGTTTCACTAAAGAAAACATTCATATACGGGATCAAGATCGCCGCGCCAATACCGATCAGCAAATTGGGCAAGAACAACAGCCAATAGACTCGTTTCCTCAAGATGCCGACAAATGACTTCAACGGATTTTGCAATGCGACGATGGCCACGGGTGTTTCTTTGATGAAAAAAACCGGTATCAACGAGAAACTCCCCAAAGCCACACTGCACAATAACACCATCTGGTACGCCAGGGTTGAATCTACTGCCACATGGAAGAGTCCGCCGAAGAATGCCGGCAGTTGTCCGGCAAACAGGTTGCCGACCGTGCCTGCCAGTGTGTTCAGCCCAAAACTCAGGCTGAACAACAAAGCGCGGTTCGACGCGTTCGAAGCCTTCATCATAAAAGGTGCCTGGCTGTTCACGTATAACGTGCTGCCGATCCCGGCCAGGAATGAGGCAGCTACCAGCAGATCGGGGGTTCTGGATAAGACGATGAGCAAGCTGCCGGTTGTGTTGACCACCAAGCCCAGCAGCATCGCCGGGCGGCGGCCGATCCGGTCCGATAACATTCCCAAGGGAACGCCAAGGATGAGCGTAGCGATGGAAGGCACGGAATTGACCAGGCCCATGAAGGTCTTGTCATAGCCCTGTGCCAGGATGAACAAATTAAAAAAGAGTTGCCAGGCACTGTAAATGATGCCATCGATCACCACGGCGATCAAAAACAAGCGCGCCGGCTTGCTAAAAGACCTGAGAGGGAATAGATTATGAAGATGTTCGACGAGCTGCGTCATGATATTAACCTGCGGAAAACCAAGCAGAAAAGCCTCGACCACGAATGCAAAATAACGCGATTAAATTTACTCTGGGAGGCAACGATAACTAGATCCTTAACGCTCCAACAGTGCGCCCAATTCCTGCAACACCTGGTCATGGCTGCGGAAATGAATGGCGTTGAGACCCGCACTGCGGGCACCGTCGATATTGACGGAAAAATCGTCGATGAAAACTGCTTCCGGCGGCCGGACGCCCAGGCGTTCGGTGATCAGTTGGAAAATGCGCTGGTCCGGCTTCGCCATGCCCACTTCGGCCGAAATGACGGCAACATCGAAGGCGTCGATACATGGATAGTGTTCCGTCAACATCTGACGTGCGCCAGGCCAGGCATTGCTCAACAGGCCAGTCTGGAAACGCGGCCGCAATGAGCGGATGAAATCGACCAATGGCTGATCCAGCCTGTCCCCGGCGAAGAACTGTGTGGCGATATCCATCGCTTCGCTCTCCGGTGCGCCCACACCAGCAGCCACGAGGCGCCACAATTCCTCATCGGTGATCTTACCGAGAGTTGCCAGGGCAGCAGCCTGACCCTCGAAGACGCGATGAGATAGCTCGTCCGAAGTCAGCCCAAAGCGTTGCGCCAACTTTGCCCTGGGCTGCGGATCTTCCGAGCGGAGGAGCACCCCACCCATATCCCAAATGACTGCTTTAATGGATTGCACCATATCGATTCCCTGCCTGCTGCAATAAATTACTGCGCTAGTATAACATATGGAACAGACGATAAGACGCAACAAGGTCTTGAAGATTGGGCTCGGTGACCACCAGTCCCGTTCACACCGCCCAACCCAGTAAGGTTGCCAGAAACCACAAGCCCAATCCCCCCAGGAACACCCAAACGACGTCCAGTTTGAAATAACGCACACCGATCAATGCTGCGCCGGCAAAGAGCAGCGATTTTGGGCCGCTGATGCCCGTCTCTGCGAACTGCAACGTCACCGCTGCCAGCAAGCCCACGAAAGCCGCCATCACGCCGGACAAGGCTCCCTGGACATAGCGATTACTGCGCAGTTGACGGTAAATCTCACAGGCGATGAGAGTGAAAACGAACGACGGAGAAAAAACGGCAAAGGTCGCCAGGGCCGCCCCGGCCAGCCCTCCCATTTTGTAACCCACGAAGGCCGCGGTAATCAGAAAGGGACCGGGTGTGATCTGCCCGATCACAGCCCCATCGACAAATTCTGTCGGCGTCAGCCAGTGATAGGTTTGCACCACGTCGGCGCGCAAGATCGGCAGGATGGCCGCACCGTTGCCAAATGCGATCGAGCCAATCTTGAAACAATCCAGGCCCATCGCGCCCAGCGTGTTTCCCATTGAAGCGGTAAAAGCCACAGCGGCCAACACGACTGCCGCCGAGATCACAATCGCCCAACGGCTGCCGCGGCCCAGTGAGACCAACGAATTTGCTGCCTGGAAATCGTGCGTCGGTCGGAGCAGCAAAACCCCCAATAGCAAGGCCAGCAGCACCAGCAAGGCCGAATTGAAATTGACCAGCAAGGCAAAAAAAGCCCCCAGGGCGATCACAGCGTGCACACGCCCTTTCAACTGGCGTTCACCAAAATCCAGGGTCAGGTTGAAGATCACCCCCACGATCAACGCTTCCAACGCAGCAAAGATCTGAGTGCCAATGGCCACCTTGCCGTAGGTAAAATAGGCGGCCGAAAAAGCCGTCATGATCACGAACGATGGGACGAGCAAGCCGAACACTGCCAGCAATGCCCCTGGCAGGCCGCGTAGTTGATAGCCGATAAAGGCGGTGAAATCGAAATTCATGGGGCCGGGGTAAAGCTGCACCAACGCCAACCCCTCGTCCACGATCTCATCTGAAAGCCAGCCGCGCTTTTTGACCAGGCTCTTCAAATTTTGAAGAATGGTGAATCCGAAGGCGGTAAAGCCCACCAGCAGAAACGTCCCCGCCAGAGTCCATAAGCTGACCTGGCGGGGTTGAGAATTGGTTCCTGCCGGCTGTGGGGAGCCGTACACGTTATTTCTTTGCCTCGAGGATGGAGTCAATTTCTTTCAACTCCCCGGCTTCGAACGTCAAGTTTTTCAGCGTAGCCACATTGTCCTCGAGCTGTTTGACGCTGCTGGCGCTCATCAGCGCCGAAGTGATGACCGGGTTGCGCAGCACCCAGGCCAGCGCCATCTGCGCCATGGTCTGCCCACGCCGCTCGGCCAGTTTGTTCAACCGCCTGACCTTGTCGATCACTTCATCGCTCACATCCGATGTCTTCAAGAAGCCCACCGGGCCCGCGGCGCGTGAACCGGCGGGAATGCCGTTCAAATATCGGTCGGTGAGCAATCCCTGCGCCAGTGGTGAAAATACGATGCAGCCGATGCCCTCTTCGCTCAGAACGGCTTCCAGGTCTTTCTCGATCCAGCGGTCGAACATGTTGTAGCGCGGCTGGTGGATCAGGCACGGCGTGCCCAATTCATTCAATATCTTGGCCGCCCGGCGCGTCTCACCTGCCGGGTAATTGGAAATGCCGACGTACAACGCCTTTCCACTGCGGACAATCTGGTCAAGGGCCCCCATGGTCTCTTCCAACGGAGTCTCCGGGTCCGGCCGGTGGTGGTAGAAAATATCCACATAATCCAGGCCCATGCGCTTCAAGCTCTGATCCAGGCTGGAAATCAGGTATTTGCGCGAACCCCATTCCCCATAAGGCCCCGGCCACATGTAGTAACCGGCCTTGGACGAGATGATCATCTCATCCCGATAGCTGCGCAAATCCTTGTCGAGGATGCAGCCAAAGGCTTCCTCGGCCGAACCGTCCGGGGGACCGTAGTTGTTTGCCAGATCGAAATGTGTCACACCCAAATCGAATGCCCTGCGGACGACGGCGCGTGAATTCTCGAATGAATTGATGCCGCCAAAGTTCTGCCATAAACCCAAAGAAATTGCCGGCAACTTCACTCCAGAATTTCCACAGCGGTTGTAGACCATTTCGTCATACCGCGTTGAAGATGGCTGGTAAGACATTGCTGCTCTCCTTTCTTTACCAATACACAAGGATTATACAAGATTTTGGCAGCAAAAAAATTGTTACGAGCCGAAAGCAGTGCAATTGTACCCAAACCGGCCATCGAAGGTATCAGTTATAATTAATTCGATGGATGCTTTTCCGCAACAAGTACAAACATTGCTCGGACTCAACCTCAACCCGCACCAACTTGCCGCTTATGAGTGCTATGAAACCGAGTTGATGGATTGGAATGCGCGCTTCAACCTGACGGCCATCCGTGACGTGCCAGGTATCCGCACCAAACATTTCCTGGATTCGCTCACCTGCCTGCTGGCCATCCGGCAAAGCTCCCCGTTGCGTCTGATCGACATCGGCACCGGTGCGGGTTTCCCAGGTATCCCGCTCAAAATCGCCCTGCCTAACCTGCAGCTTACGCTGGTCGAATCAGTCGGCAAAAAGGTCGATTTCTGCCAGCACATGATCGAAAAGCTGGGACTCGAGCATGTGGAGGTAGTCCAGGCACGCGCCGAAGATTTGGGGCAGATGCTCGAATACCGGGAACGTTTCGATTGGGCCGTGGCCCGCGCCGTGGCCAACTTGCAGGTGTTGGCCGAATATTTGCTGCCATTGGTACGCGTTGGGGGAAGCATGTTGGCCCAAAAAGGCCAAAGCGGGCCGGCCGAAGCCCACGCCGTGGAAAAAGCTGCCAAACTGCTGGGTGGACGGTTACGCCAGGTAATGCAAGTCAATTTGCCCGGGGTGGCAGATGACCGTTACCTGGTTGTGATCGATAAAGTTGCCACCACGCCACCGCAATTCCCACGCCGGACAGGGGTAGCCGCCAAGAAACCTCTGGAATAAATTAACGAGTTGATGGAGCCTGGTAGCGCTACGCTATTCGTGTTTCTCAACGCTCGAAAGCACGCGGCCGTCTTCCACTTTCCAGACCGTACATTTTTCGACAAATTCGGATGCAAACAGGTTCAAGTCCGTGGTGGTCAGCAACGCCTGCTCGCAATCGCTCAGATAAGCCAGCAGATCGGTGCGGCGCTTCACGTCCAACTCCGCCATGGTCTCGTCCAGCAGCAGCACCGGCCATTCGCCTGTTTTCTCTTTCATCCAGGCGACTTCCGCCAGCTTCAACGATAACAACGCCGTGCGTGCCTGGCCGCGCGAGCCGTAATCCCCCAAATCGATACCATTAGCCAACAA
>JBEKEX010000116.1:0-8403 GCA_050013615.1 Anaerolineaceae bacterium | reverse complement strand
TCTCAGGTTGTGGCCCGATGAAGATCAACCCGGCGTCTTCGACGGCTTGGGCGAACTCGAAGTTTTCGGAGAGAAAGCCATAGCCGGGATGGATGGCATCTGCCCCGGTTTCTTTGGCCGCTTTCAACACTTTTTCGATGTTGAGATAGCTCTCCGCTGCCGAAGCCGGTCCGATCAGCACGGCTTCGTCGGCATAGCGTGTGTGCATGGCTTCGGCGTCGACTTCGGAATAGATGGCGACACTGGGGAACCCCAATTCACGGCAGGCACGCAGCACCCGCACAGCAATCTCCCCTCGATTGGCGACAAGGACTTTCATGTGAGCACCTTTCTAGAGGGGAATGTTGCCGTGCTTGCGCGCCGGCGTTTCCTGGCGTTTGTCGCGCAGGGTTTCCAGGGCGGCGATCAGGCGCAGGCGGCTTTCGGCCGGCACGATCACGTCGTCGATATAGCCGCGCGAGGCTGCCAGGTAGGGATTGGCAAACTCTTCGCGATATTGGCGGGTGCGTTCGGCCGCCGCGGCAGTTGGATCTTCTGCAGCGTCGATCTCTTTCTTGAAGACGATTTTGACCGCACCCTCCGGCCCCATCACGGCGATCTCGGCTTGCGGCCAGGCCAGGTTGTAATCGCAGCGCAAATGCTTCGAGCTCATGACGATGTAGGCACCCCCGTAGGCCTTGCGCAGGATGATAGCCACTTTTGGCACGGTCGCTTCGGCGTAGGCATAGATCATTTTTGCCCCATGCCGGATGATGCCGTTGTGCTCCTGCTCGATCCCCGGCAGAAACCCGGGGGTATCCACCAGCGTCACGAGCGGGAAGTGGAAGGCGTCACAGAAGCGGATGAAGCGCGCTCCTTTATCCGAGGCATTGATGTCCAGCACTCCCGCTAGGTAGCCGGGTTGGTTGGCGACGACTCCCACCGGATGGCCGTCCAGGCGGGCGAAGCCTACCACGATGTTCATGGCATAACTCGGCAGCACCTCGAGGAATTCATTGTCGTCCACGATGGCGTTGATCACCGTGTGGACGTCGTAGGGCTGCTGCGGGTCCAGGGGGACGATCTGTTCCAGTTCCGGCACCAACCGCTGCGGGTCGTCCGATGGCGGCTCGTAGGGTGGGGGAGTCAGGTTATTGGGTGGCAGGAACGAGAGCAGGTGCCGCAATTGGTTGAACAAGGCCTCCTCGTCTGGCGCGGTGAAATGAGCAATCCCGCTTTTCTGCCGGTGCACATCGGTGCCACCCAGGGTAGTGGCATCCACGGCCTCGTGGGTGACTGCCTTGACCACTTCGGGGCCGGTGATGAACATGTAGGCGGTGGAATCGACCATGAAGATGAAATCGGTGATGGCCGGGGAATAGACCGCGCCACCGGCGCATGGCCCCAGGATGACCGAGATTTGGGGGATGACACCCGAGGCGCGTGTGTTGCGAAAGAATATCTCTCCGTAGGCGGCCAGCGAATCGACGCCTTCCTGGATGCGCGCCCCACCCGAATCGTTCAGGCCGATGATGGGCGCACCGTTCTGATAAGCTAAGTCCATCAGGTCAGCAATCTTTTTCCCGTGCGCCTCGCCCAGCGAGCCCCCCAGGATGGTGAAATCTTGGGCGTAGACGTAGACCAGCCGTCCGTCGATTTTACCCCAGCCGGTGATGACGCCATCGGTGGCGGGGTGGGAGTTCTCCATCCCAAACCCCTTGGCGCGGTGGGTGACGAATAGCCCCGTTTCGATGAAGGTATGCAGGTCGAGCAGCTTTTCGATGCGCTCGCGGGCGGTCAGCTTCCCTTTGGCGTGCTGCTTTTCGATTTGCGGCTCTCCGCCTCCTTTGAGTGCAGCGGTTCGTTTTTCTTCCAGGTGGTGAATGATCTCTTCGCTCATAAGATTACCTTGTGCAGTGCTTTCTCGTTCTGGTGGACTTATCCGAAATTCAGGCTCTATCAGCGGTTGCGATTGCGCCGGTATAGCCTTCGTCCAACGGCAAGGGGCTTACCTTGTAACTCCTGCCATCGGGTAAGAGGATTTCGCTGGTTTCCAGGGTGGATTTAAAATTAATAAATTCTACCGTTTTCATGGAATGTGTCAAGCCATTGCCGGTCACTTTCAGGACGGCTTCCTTGCGTGTCCAAAGGGCAAAGAAGTGCCTCAATTTTTCGTCGTGAGGCTCGTCTTTCAGCTTTGCCCATTCCATGGCTGAGAGGGCCATGCCGGCCATGGTTTCCAGGTCGTCGAGCGGGCGGATGCCCTCGATGTCCACGCCGACTTCCAATCCTTTGGCGATGGCGTAGGCTGCCAGATCCCCCGAATGGGATAAGTTGAAAGATAGTACTTCTGTTGTGATGTGCGCCAATGCGGGCTTTCCCTGAGGACCATATTGAAAGACCAGCTTGCGAGGGTCTTGCTGAAGATAGGCGCCCAGCAGCAGGCGCAGGATGCTGTGCGCGTTCACGAAGCGGTGTGAGTGCAGCGGGTCACGCAGTCGAGCGGCGTGGCTTTTTTCTTCTTCAGAGAGAAGCCCCCAAGATTCTGCAGCTTGCTGTTCGTCCAACCTAGCCAGCCAAACTTGAGTTTCTCCGGCTTGGATGGTGGGATCGTACGGCCCTTTGCCCCAGTAGTTGATGCCCATGGTCAATCTGCCAAAGCTGAAACGGGGATGTAAGGCGCTGGGTTGCCCGGTAAATCCAACTCCTGCAGTTTCAACATCTGGAGCCGGTATTGGTAGGCGGCGCCGGTCAGCAAGTGCAGTGCCACGTCCACCACGTGGCGGTTTTGAGGCTCGGCGAGATACGTGCCGCGCGTCCAATCATTGAAGCTGCCCATGGCAGGTCCGCACCATACTTGATAGTCCATCTCGCGCCCCTTTTCTCCCGCAACCGACCAGCGTGATGAGAGGCCCAGGTACCAGCGGAAAATCAAGGCCATCTTGCGCTTGGGATTGTTGGCGGCCCGTTCGATCTGGGCCGGGTCGCGTTCGGTAAAGAATTTGACCGTATCCTGCCAGATGGAATCGATGTCGCGTTGGAAGACCTGCCGTTCCAGTTTTTCGCGCTCGCCGGCCGGGATCTGTTCGATCGACTCGTAGCGGTTATAGAGCTCGTAGAGTTTTTGGGCACGCATGGGATAGAGCGTGCCCATCTTCAGTACCTGGACCTTGACGCCCATCTCGAACATGTCGGCTGAAGGCGCCATGGTCACGTCCGTCATGCTAGCCTGGGCCAGGATCTTTTTCGTGTGCTCGGATGCGCCGGATTCGACGCAAGCCTGGTTGACCGAGCCGGTGGCAATATACGCGGCGCCCATCATGAATGCCGCCAGGGCAGACGACGGTGTGCTGATCCCGCCGGCAGCGCCCACGCGCACCGGCGAGGCATAGCGATATTTTGCCTGGATGGCGTCGCGCAACGCCAGGATGCTGGGTAATAAACAAACCAGGGGGCGATTGTCGGTGTGGCCGGCTGAATCGGCTTCGACCGTCACGTCGTCGGCCACGGGGACTTGCCTGGCCAGCTCGGCTTGCTGTGAAGTGATGCGGCTCTCTTCCAGCAGTTTGTTGAGCAAACTTTCCGGCGCGGGCTGCATGAATTTTTCGGCCACCTCGCGGCGGGAGAGTTTGGCAATGACCCGATTGGCAATCCGGAGCTCGCCATTGGACGTCTGGCTCAGGCCTGCGACCCGGTAATGGATCAGCGCGGCGGTCAAGTCCAAATAGGCCGAAGCCTCGATCACGTGGACGCCATATTTCAGATAAAGCGCCACCGCATTGCGTTCGAGGGCTTCCTCGCTGGGGCTGTTGATCAGGTTGAAGGCATAAGGGCCGTTTGGCAGTGCGGCTTGCACGGTCTGGATGGCTGCTTCGAGACGGCTGCTCCCCAGACCGGCGGCGCCGAACGAGCCCAAGAAGCCGGCTTTGCCCAAGGCGATGACCAGATCGGTCGAGGCAATCCCATTGGCCATTGCCCCGGCGTAATAGGCATAGCGTAGTCCGTAGGCCTTTTTGAAGGCCGGGTCCCCCAGGGCTTCGATGGGCAGCGCCGGAATGTAGGCCATCATCTCTTTACCTGCACCTGGATCGAACGAATCGGCTGGTAGGAAAACCGGCTTCCCCTCTCTGCGCACCGCGCAGAAGGGATGAGCCAAATCGTTGAGAAGGCTGCTCAATTCACTACTTGTTTCAAGGGTTAACATTTTATTCAAGCCATTAAAGTTGTTCATCGGTTGATCACTTTCTGGAACTCGTCTTTAGGGACGCGGTTCCTGCAAAGCCAGTGCCACGTTGTGGACTTCGTAGATGCGGATATCATCAGCCCATAGGCTGGCGTCGCCACTCATGAGCCGGGCGCTATTGGCCGCCTGGCTCTTTCTTAAATGAACTTCCACCTGCATTTGCCGGTTCTTTTGGAGTATCTGGCCGCGGTATTTCCATGTCATTTCCTGACCCATAGCCATCGACAGGTCAGGTTGTGAGTATCCTTGTTCCCGCGCAAGAGTTGTCATTGCCTGGACGATGGCTTCGATGCCTAAGGAGCCTGGCATTACGGGGTCCTGATAGAAATGGCAGGCGTAGTACCAATCGGTGGAGGCGTTGGGACGGCTGGCGTAGACATAGCCGGCCTGGTTGGCACCGCCGTTCTTGTCTATGGCAACCTGTTCGATCAGCCGGAGATTCCCATCCGGCAGACCGGCTCCGGTTCCCGGGAGAGTCTGCATCCCGTTTGGCACGGGATGGTCATGGAGCCAGGGGGCGCTGGGCTTGCCGCCATCCAGTCCCACCTGATCCATGGAATGGTTGGGGAAAAATCCGAATGAAGAGCGACCTTTGAAGAAAACGAGTCCCTCGCAAGCCAGTTCGAACGAGAAATGCTGTATGATGGTGGTGCCGCTGAAGACGGTCTCCAGCAGGGTGGCGCGGGTTTGGATGGTCTTGCCGCGCCCATTGGCCGGGGCGGTGAGCCGCACCTGTCCATCCAGGTTGCGGAAGAAGAAATCCACGTCCGGGAAGCGCAGGGGGGTGCCGAGGAACGCCGAAAGAAAGCCGCAGGGTTGGAGCGCGATTTCCAGGTAGATAGATATCGGCAATTGAGTCTTCCCGTCTTCCAGATACCAGGCATTTTCCGGGACGTCATATTCCGCGGTGATGACAGCCGGTTGATCGAATTGCCCCGGCTGCCCTTCTATGGCCAGAATGCGACTCATCAGCAGCAAGTCTCCGTTGGGGATGCGTGGGCAGCGCCTGCCGTTGTAAACAGTGTAGCGTTCTCCCAGGCATTTCATGACGTCACCTTCGGCGAATTCTCTCAGGTCGGCCAGCGAGAAGCGTTCGCGCGGCTGCGGCCGGAGAGAATTCAACTGTTGGGCGATGACTGTCGTCACCTGGCGCAGTCCCTGTTGCCTCAATTCGAGCAGTTGGGTGTGCACTTGCGCCAGGCGATGGGCGTGGGGCGCCAGCCAATCCAGGTAATTTTTTAAGATGGTTTCTTTGGAATAAGTGCCCATAAGCTTTTAGTTGTAAAGGGGTTCCAGGTTGACCGGGATGCGGTGGCAAACGAGGCGGGCCAGCAACTTCAGGATGGACGAGAAATCATCCAGACCCTTGCGGTTGATGGAAAACGCCGCGTGGGGCTGCCCGTTCAATGTGTCATCGATCCAGTGGGTGCAGTTACTGCCGGCGCCCAGCTCGATAAAAACGTGTGCGCCGTCCTGGTAGACTTGCCGGATCAACCGGGGGAAATCCAGGCAGGTGCACAAGCCTTCGGCGAGTTGTTGGGCGTTCGTGTGGGCCTCCATGGTCATGGGCTGGTAGGTGGCCGAGGCATACAAGGTCATTTCGGGCTGCTGGTCGACCGGCCAATAAAGCATCTTTTCCATGGCGGGATATTCCGAGGCGATGGCTGCGTTGTGCAGGGCATAATTGAAGGGTGCCTTCAACGTACTGCACTTCAGGGCTTCGATCACCCGGCGGCAGCCGTCCGGGTCACCGCCGATCACCACCTGGCGCGGGGTATTGATGTGGGTCAGGTAGACGCGCGGTTCGCCGGCCAGGGCGGCTTTGACTTGTTCAGGCGAGATCATGAGCAAGTGGTTTTCCCACAAGGGTTTTGCGGCACTTGCCGTATTGGTTGGTGAAAGCTTCCAATAGTCACGCACGGCCTCCTGCGGACCGGCCAGGCGGGTATGGAACAACGACGACTCCCGCAATGTGGCAGCCACTGCTTCGGCTTCCGTCCACACATTGCCGGCGAACATCATGCTGATCTCACCCAGGCTGTACCCGAAGGCGCTGGTCGGGTGGAGGTCGAAGATGTCCCGCAGCAAAAAGGTGTAGAGAGTGGCCAAGCTTGTCCCGGAGATCAGCATGGCGATCGGGTCGGCGGTCAGCCGCGCTTCGAACTCGTTCAGCTCGGCCTGCGTCAGCGCAGTCATGCTGCGTGGATAAAGCAACCGCTCGTTGAGCAGCTCATCCATGCGGTGGCTGATGGCGTAGAGGCGGTCGTAGATGGAAGGGAAGAGATAGAACAAGTCCTGTCCGACGCCCGGGTAAGAGTTGAACGCCCCGGGATAGACGAAGGCGACGTTGCCCGTCTCGCCCAGCGGTTGGGCGGTAAAGTAACTCCCTTGCAAACTCTGCCACTCCGATTTCTTTTCGTTGGCGGTCGGGATGCCGGTGATAGCGAAGCCGATTTCCTTCTTTAGCGTTTCGACGGATGAACCCAGCAGGCAAGCTTGTACTTTCGAGGTGGCTTTTTCCGTTACAAAACGGTCGTAACAACTTCGTGCGGCAATCGGAAGGCTTGTGCCGGAGACTATTTGGGCTTGCAACTGATTTATTTTCTCGATCAGCCCGTCGATGGACTCGGCGGCCAGCGGGAAGAGACAAAGCGGTTCCTGCCTGAGCGCGTCATTGGAGCGTGGAGTATCCGATGTTGCTTCCCTGAGCAAGACCAGTGTTTGGTCGCCGGTGGCTGTGGTTGAGCTGAATCCGGCGATGCGCTGCTCCTGCCTGCGGTTGCCGAACCAGGTGCGCGAGGCGGTGGGCACATAGAAGGCCGATCCCTGCCACAGCTCGGGACTCTCGGGCCCGCGCCAATTGGGTGAGCCGGGAATGACCCGTTGGTAGAGACACCAGGCGGTCTTGACCAATCCCAACAGACCGTCGGCACTTCCGCTCAAGGCGCAGACCGGCTCGTCGGTCGCAGGGAAAGCGGATAATAATGCCTGCGTTTCGGCCGGGGAAGTGCAGGAAGCGTTGAGGGTTGGGATCACGATGAGCCCGATCGTTTCCGGTGAGATGCCGACGCTGCTAAGCGCATCCCGGTAGGAATGGCCGCTTGTGGCAACCGATGAGCTATCGATCACAGCGTAAACGGCTTTTCCAGCGTGTGGTATGGACGGGTGTGCCGTTAAAACCATCGCTGCGATAGTTTGTGTTTCGGGTTGGCTTTCTATAATCAAAACGGCAGATGCGCTTTTTTCTACCAGTTGAACCTGTGCAGATGCCAGCGCAGTTGACAAGGTAGTTGCGGTAATGCGAACGTTACTGCCCAGCTGGCAAGTTTCGAGAATTGTCTCCAGGCCATGTGTAAGAGTGATCACCGCGACCTGATCGGCCGTCAAGCCGGCGTTGGACAGGGCGCATTGCACGCTCCGGCAGGCAGCAGCTTCAAACTCAGCTTCATTCCAGGATTTTCCATCGCTGGGCTGCCCGCGATACACGCTCCAGCCGAACGCTTCCAGGCCTTCACAGCCGGGGGAAGTGACATCCAGGCCGATGATGTCCAGGCTCAATGTTCTACTGGGATCGGTCATAACTCAGTACCGGTAGCATGTTCCACAACCTCGACGCTGATCAGCCGTTTGAGGGCGGGGCTGATCGTGCCTTGCAGGCTGTTAAACTTCGCATAGACCTCGCCGGCATTATCCGCGACCCAAATATCCGCAACCACGGCGGTTTCAGTATGGGAGACGATGTGCATATCCACCAGGCAGGTTTCGTCGAATGGGATGGGTTTATATTGTTCCAGGCTGACCAGGTGTGACGGCAGGCAGGGCGCGTGGTCGTTATATTGTGTCCAGATCAATAGTGACTGAACGATGGCATCGTAGATAAAGGGGTTGGAAGTCTGCAACGGGAACTGCCCCTGCTGACCAGCGCTGATGGGCGGCAGCATGCATTCCATGACTACCTGCGTCTCGTTCATGCTCAGCACCCGCTTGACGCCTTGGAATGCCGGCCCATGGAACAGTATCCCATCCTGGTAAAGGTCTTTTCCTAGGATGATCTGGGATGGGTCGGTGAACAAGCGGACCGGCAGGCTATGAATAGGGGAAGTCGGGAGCTGGCTCAACAGGGTGACGCTCAGGCTGTAGTGATACAAGGGATGCCCGTTCTTGCTGCGGCTCCAAATGCG
>JBEKEX010000115.1:0-8412 GCA_050013615.1 Anaerolineaceae bacterium | reverse complement strand
GAATCCATAATTTGAAGCAAACCCGTCCGGGTCTACCTCGCTCAAGATGGCACATTGATATGCACATGCTTCCAGAAAGGCGTTAGGCAATCCTTCTCTTGCGGCCGTATTGATCAATACCCAACTTTTCGATAAGATCTCCGATAATTGGTCCGATTCAAATTGGTTAATGAACCCGATCACCTCTAAGTTAGAGATGTTGTTCATCTGCCAGCGTAACTCTTGATCAAATTTTTTATTTCGGCCGACTCCCATTATGATAAATCGTACAGAAGGAAAAGCTTTTGCCAGATCGATGATCCTTACTGGCCTTTTTCGTCTATCCCACCTTGCCAGGTAACAGACGGTCGCTTCTTTGGCCTTTTGGACTTTTGTTGGAACAAAAATAGGAGTGGGCAATAATTGGGGTTCATGCGCCAAACGATATTTTTTCTCAGCTCTGATTTTTAGCAGGTTGGCTGCGACATAACATCGATCGGCATTTCGAACAGCTTTATGCACCAAAACGTTATCTTCGAACAGCCAGTTTGAGAACACTTGAAATTTGCTGAGTGAGGGCAATCGAAATTCTGTAATCCAATCTGAAAGTAGTTTCGTGTCACGGAAAGTGACAATATGCTTTTTATCTGGGTGGAATAGCTGAACCAGATAGGTAGCAGACGAGGGTTCTTCAGAATGATAGATGTCTGCCTGGCAATCCTTGAAGATGTTGATCGTTTCACGAATATTCTTGATGTCATAGCCGAAGACCTGAATGCCATCGAGGTCCTCAACCCGATTCTGCCCGGCCCTGAGTGGGATCAGCGCCGATACTTTTATTCCGCGTTTGGCAAGCTCTCTACCGATCATTCGGGTAGCGCGACCATAACCGCCATATTTTCCCCAAGCAAAAATCTCGGTACTTAAAAGACAAATGTGCACGATTGATCCTTTGTACTCACTTTATTCAGCTAAGATCTCTGAAAACAATTTTGTGTATTACTCTACAACGGCAGCGATGTCGAATTTTCTTTCCCTCCCGCTGGCAATCTAGAATTCAACCACCGGATTCGACTTTCTCCTATATTAGCTCTTTCTGTTCATTAAAACAATTTTTCTGATTGACCCGGATATCAAAATCGTTGATACTGGTAAGATATTGCATATAATCTATTTGTAGTCAAGGAAAAGCATTGTAATGGATCCGCACCGGAACCTCTGGAACAGGCAGCAACAAGCCTTGCGCAGCGCACTCAGCTCTTCGGCCAAACACGCCAAGGCCATCGAATTATTTCTGTCTCAACACGCCATGGTGCATGCCTCTGCCATGAGCGAGGACGGGTTATACTCATTCGATGACAAGTTGTGGGAAGGTATAGGCGATGATGCTGCCCGGCGCATTCCGCCCAAGGGCGAACATTCGATTGCCTGGATGATCTGGCATACGGCCCGCATCGAAGACATGGCTATGAATGTGCTGGTGGCCGGCGGCCGACAGGTCTTCGATGACGGCGACTGGGGCAAGCGCTTGAACGTGCCGGTGCGCAACACCGGCAATGACATGGATGCAGAAGCGATTGCGCGGCTGAGCGCGGAGATCGACGTGGCAGCCTTGAAAGCCTATCGCATGGCGGTGGGGCGCCGAACGCGTGAGATTGTGGCACGGTTAACGCCGGAAGAGACGCACCAGAAGGTGTCGTCGAGCCGGTTGCAGCAGTTGAAAGAAGATGGATCGGTGCTCGAATCGGCCCAATGGCTGCTCGATTATTGGAGCGGGTTGACCACAGCGGGCTTGCTGTTGATGCCGCCCACGCGCCACAACTTTGTTCACCTGAACGAGGCACAAAAGGTCAAGCGCAAGGTCTGCAAAGGTTAATTACCATGCCTGAACTTCCTGAGCTAGAAGTCGTTCGTGAGGTGTTGCAGCGCCGCGCGGTTGGACAGACGATTGCGAAGGTCGAGATCCGTCCACCGGGCGGCTTGATTGTGGTGCGCGACCTGACCCACGCCGGCTTTGCAGCCACCTTGACGGGAACCACCATCGCTTCGGTTGCCAGGCGGGGCAAGTTCCTGGTCTTCTCGTTGCAAACCCAATCCAAACCGCTATTCCTGGTGGTCAATCCAAAGCTCACCGGGCGCTTGCAACTGGCTGCCGTGGCCGACAAGCGCATGCCGCGCACGCACGTCGAGTTCACGTTCGCCGATGGCCGGCAATTGCGCTACGTTGACCAGAAACAGATGGGCCAGCTCTATCTCAGCTACGATCTCGAATCCGTGCCCGATTATGCTGGCATGGGCCCGGAGCCGTTCGACATTTCGCTGGAAGAGTTCCGTACGCGCTTGAAACCGTTCCGCGGCGAGATCAAGGGTGTGCTGACCCGCAAGGAGTTTGTCGCCGGAATCGGCAATGCCTATGCCGACGAGATCTTGTGGGCGGCGCGACTATATCCTTATCGGAAACGTACCCAACTGAATGCCGAAGAGGTGGCGCGGCTGTATGAAGCCATGCGCACCACGCTTGCGGAAGCGGTCGAAAAGGTGCGGACGGAGATGGGGGAACAGATCGAGCTGAAGCCGCGCGATTTCCTTGCCATCCACATGAAGACCGGCCAGCCTTGCCCGCGCTGCGGCACGCCCATTTCTCTGATCGGCGCTAACCAACGAATCACCAATTTTTGTCGCACCTGTCAGCCTGGAGGTCTCATCCGGGGGATGTAGCACCCAAGGGGCGTAAAAAAATAAACCCTCCCGCAGCCTGAACAGGTACGGGAGGGCAATGGTTGTAAGTGTTCCGATATTACTTGGTACCCAATTGTTTTATACTTCCCACACCGGAGACGGTCTTGGAAACGGTCGGGTTACCGTAATAGTTCACCGATCCGGCACCACTGATGGTGACGTCCAGTTGGGTCTTAGCCCAAACGGTGGCGCTGCCGGCGCCGCTGAGGATGACGCTGGCCTGGTCGCTTTGCAAATTCTCGCCGTGGTAGTCACCTACGCCGCTCAAAGAAATGTCCTGGTTTGTGGCGGTGCCGCTGACGTCGAAGTTGCCCGCACCGGAAAGGGTCACGCTCAGGGCTTGCGTTTGCAGGTGGTCGATGGTGATATTGCCTGCACCGGTCAAATCGATCGACATACTATCGGGTGAGAGCGAATCGGCATGGATATTACCCGCGCCGGATAATTGGATCGAATTGAGGTCTTTCACCGTCAGATAATAATGAATGGGTGTCAGTGGGTCAAAAAGGTTGGACCAATTGCTGGTATCGAAGCTGATTTCCAGCACGCCGTTGTTGTTCTTGGTCTGGATGTGCTGGACGGCATTTTGCTCACCGGTGATGGTGAGTGCTTCGTGGTCGCCTTGGGTGATCGTGAGGTCGCCGATCGAGCTGAAATCAAGGGCGTGGATTTGGCCGATTTCCGGGTTCTCTGTAACGGTTTTACCATCGTCGGTCGAAACGGTAAATGTACAGGCTGGTAACAATGCAAGCAGCACAACCAACAAAAGGGTAGAGATGAGTTTATTCTTCATAATTTCTCCATGAAATAGGGCATACCGAAACGCTTCCAGGTAGCCCTGGCAACAAATGAATTTGGTTTATGTAACCCTATGTTTATTTACGCAAATCCGACGTTTGGGTTGCACGATAACAAGCCCACTGAGGGCCAGGTCTCGCGATGACAATGTTGCTCCTCAGTGGACGATGAGAATGAACTCTGCTTTTTGTTTGCCGATCCGTTTTTGGATTTCAGCGATAGTGCCGCGCCAAATGTGCTCATTCGGCAAGGTCAGATTACACGCCAGGGTGATGGTGCGGTTGGCCCCGAAGGTATGTGCGGCTTCTTCCAGCAGTGCGGCCAGCCGGTAGGGTGCATCCATCAAAATGACCGGCATGTGCATGTCTTTATAGCGCAGTAATTGCCTTTGGCGTTCTTCCGTTTTACGCGAAATGAACCCGGCGAACAAGAATTGCTCCACTTTGAAATCCAGGATGGATAGCGCAGCCATGAGCGAAGAGGGCCCCGGGATGGGGATGATCGGGATGCCGGACTCGCTCGCTTGCTGGATCAGGTCAGCGCCGGGATCGGCAAAGACCGGCGTACCGCAATCGGAGATCAAGGCCAGGTCCTGCCCTTTGGACATGCGGATGGTCAGATCCGGTACTTTTTCGATCTCATTGTGCTCGTTTAGGGTCACGAGCTCTTTATCGGCAATACCCAGCCTTTTCAGTAGGGTGCTGCCTTCGCGAGTTTCCTCGCAAACGACCGCCTGGACTGCGTTAAGCACTTCGATGGCGCGCAAGGTGATATCTTTGTTGTGGCCGATGGGGGTGGCGACGATGTAGAGTCTACCAGTTTTAGGTTTTCTAGAGTCGGTCATTCGAACTCCTTATTCCTGTCGGCGGGCCATTTGCTGGACCCAGCCGCGCTGTGGAGCAAACAGAAATGCCAAGATGAAGAAACCGGTCGCCACCAACACAATGGCGGCACCTGAAGCAACATTGAAATAATAACTTAAATAAAGGCCAATGATACTGGATAGGGCGCCGATGGCGGCGGCGACCATCATCATCGACGGCAGCCTGCGGGTGAGCAGGTAGGAGGTGGCAGCCGGGGTAATCAACATGGCAGCAACCAGGCCAATCCCCACCGTCTGCAGTGAAACGACCACGGTGATGGCTAACAGTACCAACATCAGGTTGCGCAATAATTCGGCGGGCATGTGCAGCGTGCTGGCAAGCACCGGATCGAACGAGATGATCAAGAACGGCCGGTACAATAGTAGGATTGCCCCGATGACCATGATGGAGAGGATGGCGATCAACAGCAAATCGCTTGGGCTGACCCCCAAGATGTTGCCGAACAAGATATGGCTGAGGTCGACCGCATAAGTTCGGATGGTACTGATAAGCGCCACGCCCAATGCCAGGGCGGCGGCAAATAGAATGCCGATGGCAGTATCTTCTTTGACCACGCCTCGTCGGGAAAAAAGGCCGATGCCCAGTGCCACGATGACGGCTGCGACCAAAGCGCCGATCAACAGGTTACCGCCTAACAAGTACGAGATAGCAACGCCGGGCAGGATGGCATGTGAAAGCGCATCCCCAATGAATGCCATGCCGCGCAGCACTACGTAACAGCCGATGATGGCGCAAACGATGCCGACGATCACGGCGGCCACCATCCCGCGCAGCATGAAGCCATAAGTGAGCGGTTGGATGAGCCAGGCGATCATGCATGACTCCTTTCCTCGTCGCCGGGGCAGCATTGGTCGACCACCATCGCACCGTTGGTATAAAGGACGTGGCTGCCAAAGGCTGCCGAGATGTTGGGTGGAGTGAAGACCTCTGCCGGTGTGCCCAGGGCGATTAATCGGTGGTTGATCAGCATGACCTTTTTGAATCTTTCGGAGGCCATGTTGAGGTCATGGGTCGAGACCAGCACGGTGACTTGCTGCTCACGCAATCGTTCCAGAAGTACTAGGGTGGTCTCCTGGGTGGTGACGTCCACGCCGGTGAAGGGCTCGTCCATAAGCAGGATGTGGGGTTCTTGGGCTAGGGCGCGGGCGAGGAAGGTGCGCTGCTGCTGCCCGCCGGAAAGCTCTTCGATGCGCCGTTTGGACAGTGATTCAATCCCCATTTGTTCAAGGCTATGCTTCACTACCTGGCGGTCGGCTTGTGCGGGTCGGCCTAACCAGCCAAACCGTTCGTACCGGCCCATCATCACCACATCTTCCACTGTCACCGGGAATTTCCAATCGACTTCTTCGCGTTGGGGCACGTAGGCTACACAGTCCTGGTGGTGCCCCAGAGGCAACCCATGGATGCGGATATTCCCGGTGCGCACCGGCACCAGGCCCACCAGCACTTTGAAGAGGGTGGATTTGCCGGCTCCGTTCGGGCCCACCACAGCAACCTGGTCACCGTGATCGATCACAAACGAGATATCTTCCAAGGCGACGTGACCGTCATAGGAGGCGGTCACATCGTCGAGTTCCAGCCTGGCGGGAGATTGTAACAATTCTTCTTTTTTCATTTATCCCTTCGCAATCTCTTTCCGTAAGAAGTGTCATTTCAAAGCATTGACGATCTGAGTGACATCATATTTCATCATGTCGATATAGTCAGGAGCCGGGCCATTGGGTACAGAGAGTGTTTCAAGATAGAGATTCGTGATCACCTTGACGTTCGCTTCCGTACCGATTTGATCGGCCAGGGCGGTATTCACACCCGTTTCGACGAAAATAGCCGGCGCGCCGCTCGATTTGATGACCTGGATCAGATTCGCCATTTGTTGCGCCGAGGGTGAAGCATCGGTGGTGACACTGGGGATGACGGCTCCCACGACGGTGAAGCCATAGGCCTGCGAGAAATATCCCAGGCTGTCGTGGTTGGTGACCAACAAGCGCTTGTCTGCAGGGATCTGGGAGACTTGGTCTTTGATCCATTGGTCGAGTGCATTAAGCTTGGCAATATAAGTATCTGCGTTTTGAGTGTAGATGTCTTTCCCGACCGGGTCGGCCTGGATTAACCCATCACGAATGTTTTTCACATAGTTGACCGCTTTGGAAACATCCAGCCACATGTGGGGGTCGCCTGCGGCCTCAGTTCCTGACGGATCGGAGAGCGGCGTCATGCCGGTCGTAGCGGTAATGATCTGCCTGTTTCCACCGACTCCGTTCAACGTTTTTTGTAACCAAAATTCATAGTTGATGCCGTTGACGATCAGCACCTGGCTGTTGGAAAGCTTTGCCACGTCTTGCGGTGTCGGCTCGTATTCGTGGGGATCGACTCCCAGGGGAATTAATATTCCCACCTGGAGGCGGTCACCTGCCACATTTTGTGCCAGATCGGCCAGAAATGACGTGGTTGCCAGGACGGTCGGAACGTCAGGCGTAGTAGTTGAACTGTTTGCTGGTTGCGTCGCTCCGCATGCACTGAACAAAACTGCGAGCAGCGTTATAAGAATCAAAGACAGTTTTCTCATCTTGTCCCTTATATTTGACTTGGAGCTTGGCTTTTCTTTTGACATTGGCTGCAGACGCCAAATAATTGAAGCCAATGCTCCTTGATCTCATAGCCTCTCTCGGTGCCCAGGGTTTTCATCAGAGGAACAAGGTCGTCGCCGCTAAAATATTCAGCCTTATTGCAAGAACTACAGATCAGCAGGTGTTGATGTCCGTTTCCGGCAGCAACATAAGAGTGGCAGCCGTCTTGTTGGTGGACGCGCTGGACGAGCCTTAGTTCCTCCAGTTTTTCCAAGGTGCGGTAGACGGTCACCAGGCCCAGGCTGTTGCAAGAACGGCGCGATTCCAGGAATACCCGGGTGGGATCGAGGGTGAAATGGCTTTGCGCCATGACCCGAACGACGGCACGGCGTGGGGCAGTCAAGCGGTAACCGTTGGCTTCCAGTTTGTCCAGCCAGAGGGTGGTTTTGGCATCATCTTCTTGTTCCGTAATATACCTCCACTTGATAATGAAAATCATTTTCATTATAGCACAAAGAGGCAAAAAATCGACAATGTTGTGCTATATTAAACCCAGCATACATATCTCATCCAATAGAGAACCTTTCGTTGTGCTGAAGAACCAAGCACTTCAGGAGAAATGCTCATGTCGCGACTGACCCGTGCATCATTGTTGATTGCAGTGTTCTTTTCATTGGATAAAATCTTGGCAATCTTTCGCCAGGTGATCATTGCCCGGCAGTTTGGGCTTTCTGCCACATTGGACGCCTTCAACGTCGCCAATAACATCCCCGATATGCTCTATGTGTTGATCACCGGCGGCGGCCTGGCACTGGCGTTCATCCCGGTGCTGTCAGAAGTGTTGACCAAGGAGGGGCGTGATAAAGCCTGGGCTTTGTTCAGCCAGATTGCGAACATTGCTTTTCTGGTGACAGCGGTGCTGGCGCTGCTCATCACGTTCTTTGCCGAGCCATTGGTGCGCTCTGCCTGGGGGGTGGCGCCGGGATTTTCGGCCACTCAGCAAGATTTGGTCATTCGTCTGATGCGACTGGACCTGATTGCCACTTTGATCTTCTCTTTCAGCGGCTTGGCGGTGGCTGGCTTACAGGCCAACCAACACTTTTTGCTGCCGGCCATGGCGCCCTTGATGTATAACCTGGGGCAGATCTTTGGCGCTACGATCCTTGCGCCCGCCACCGGTTATCAAATTGGACCGATTACACTCCCGGCGATGGGGTTGGGGGTGCAGGGCCTGGTCTATGGTGTCGTGATCGGAGCCGCACTTCACTTCACGATCCAGATCCCCGGCCTGGTGATCTATGGCTTCCGTTGGCGGCCAAAGATCGATTTCCACGATGCCCAGGTCATACAAGTGCTCAAGTTGCTTGGGCCAAGAGTCTTGACCATGCTGTTCATCCAGTTGACGTTCATCGCCCGGGACAACATCGCTTCCCACCTGGCTCAAG
>JBEKEX010000114.1:0-8471 GCA_050013615.1 Anaerolineaceae bacterium | reverse complement strand
GTGCGATTGAAATTGCCGCGTTTCACGGTGATCGGCGCCACCACGCGGTTGGCACTCATCAGTGCACCGCTGCGGGCACGCTTTGGCGTGGTGTACCGCCTGGATTACTATGACCCGCTTGCCATGCGCGATATCGTGCGGCGCGGCGCCGATATCTTTGGCATCCAGGCCGATGAAGGTGGTGTTGCCGAGATCGCCAAGCGCGCCCGTGGCACGCCACGCGTGGCCTTGCGGCTGTTGCGCCGGGTGCGTGATTATTCACAGGTGCGGGCTGAGGGCGAGTTGAGCAGGGACGTGGCGATCGAAGCACTGGATCTGCTCAACGTGGACGAGCTTGGACTGGACGAAGTAGACCGGCGAGTGCTGGAAACCATTATCAGCAAGTACCAGGGTGGGCCGGTGGGCTTGAGCACCATCGCCGCTTCGATCAGCGAAGAGCCGGACACCATCATGGACGTAGTGGAGCCCTACTTGTTGCAGTTGGGCTTTTTGGGGCGTACCCCACAAGGCCGTGTGGCTACCAAGCTGGCCTATGAACACCTCGGTTTGCAGTACAAACGCAGCGGTGAACAACCGAAATTATTGTAACGTCGACAGACACTGCTCTGCGATGCAGCATAAACTTACATCCTAAATTTTACAAACCACTGACTTAATGAAAACATCCGATTTTGATTATTACCTACCCCCTGAGCGCATTGCCCAGACGCCGGTCGAACCACGCCACGCTTCACGCTTGCTGGTATTGCACCGCGAACAAGATACTCAGGAACACGCCACTTTTTGGGACATCGGCAACTATTTGAACGTCGGCGATCTGCTGGTCATCAACCAAACGCGGGTCATCCCGGCGCGGCTATATGCCCACAAAGCGACCGGCGGCAAGGTCGAGATCTTATTGCTGCGCAGGGTCAATGACGATATTTGGGAGGCATTGGTGGGCGGTAAGAAGCTGTTGGCTGGCCAGCGCGTGCAGGTGGACAGCGGACCACAGGTAGAGGTAGTGGAAGCCCTGGAAGGCTCCCGTCGGTTGGTGCGGTTCGCGCAACCCATCGAGCCTTTCCTTCCCAACGTTGGGCAAGTGCCGCTTCCACCTTACATCCACACACCGTTGAGTGACCCGGAGCGCTACCAAACGGTGTACGCAAAGGATACCGGCTCAGCGGCCGCTCCGACGGCCGGACTGCACTTTACGCCGGAGTTGATGACAAAGCTCGAAGGGATGGGCATCCAATTTGCCCGTATCACATTGCATGTTGGATTGGATACGTTTGCGCCAGTGACGGAAGACGACCCGCAAGAGCACCAAATCCACACCGAATGGTGTGAGGTGCTGCCAAGCGTTGCAGAGCAGATCAACACGGCTCACAAGAACGGTGGGCGGATCATTGCGGTGGGCACAACCTGCGTGCGCACGCTGGAAAGCGCTGCCCGCATGGCAAAAGGTGGTGACGTGGTGGCACCATTCAGTGGGCCGACCGACCTGTTCATCCTGCCGGGATTCAAGTTCCGAGCAGTGGACGCCATGGTGACCAATTTCCACTTGCCCAAATCCACGTTATTGATGCTAGTGAGCGCTTTTGCCGGGCGTGAGCGCATGCTGGCGACCTACCAGGAAGCCATCCGGCTAAAATACCGATTCTACTCTTTCGGCGACGCCATGCTGCTACTGTAATCCCCAATCAGGAATGTGAAGGTCCAATGATGGCTGACGCATGGAGAGGATTGAATGATGAAATCGTAACGTGCAGGCGCTGCCCGCGACTGGTGGCGTGGCGGGAAGAGGTAGCCTGCACCAAGCGGCGTGCCTATCGTGATTGGGAGTATTGGGGCAAGCCGGTGCCGGGCTTTGGCGATCCGCAGGCACGCGTGTTGGCAGTGGGATTGGCACCCGGCGCCCACGGCTCCAACCGCACGGGGCGGATGTTCACCGGCGATGCATCGGGGGATTTCCTCTATCCGGCACTCTACCGTGCCGGTTTTGCCAGCCAGCCTACCGTTAGCAGCCGGGATGATGGACTGGAATTGCATGACCTATTCATCACGGCGGTGTGCCGCTGTGCCCCGCCGGATAATAAGATCACATCCGAGGAAGCACTGAATTGCCGGCCATTTTTGCTGGCCGAGATCGAATTGTTGACTCACATTCAAGGGGTGGTGGCACTGGGGAAGGTGGCTTTCGATCATATTTTGCAGGTCTATCATGCTAAGGGGGCAGATTATGGAAATACGATCTTTGCCCATGGGGCGTTTTTAAGGGCAGGGGAAGGGTTCCCCTGGCTGCTGGCTTCTTACCATCCCAGCCGCCAAAACACCCAAACCGGCCGCTTGACCGTGGCAATGTTCGATGCGATCTGGGAAAAGGCAGCCAGGTTGATCCGGCAGACTCCCGATTAATGACCAGTTAGCGATTTTCTAATATAAGGCTTCTAGCCCATGTGTTTTTGTGTGATATACCACACACGACCGGAATCGGTGCGCGGCGGGGTGAGTTCGCGGATGCTGCCGAAGCACCCCTTCACGTCGAAGCCGGCTTTCTTGAGGCAATTTTGGATGACGTCCAGTGAAAAAGCCCGCTCGAGATGGTCTTCGTCCATGCGCTCCCATGGACCTCCCTGTTCGCGGATAAAGGCGGTGATATGCATGGTGGCGATCTGGCGCTCGAAGTCATACGAGGGGCGCTGAATCTCGACCAGGTTTTCCTTGTCCTGGGGGATATAACAATTCTGGCGCTGCCAACCCACGGCCAGGCCATAGACGGTATTCATATCAAAAGCAAACCAGCCGCCGGGCTTGAGGGCGTTATTGATGCCGGAAAAGACCCGGGTCAGCTCATCCGCTTCCAGGACGTAATTCAAGGCATCGAACCAGCAGGTTGCCAGGTCGAAGGGACCAGCTGTCTTGATGCGACGCATGTCCTGGCGGGTGAATTTGATCTTCAGCCCGGCTTCTTCGGCATGCTGGCGGGCGATCTCCAACATCTCGGATGAGAAATCGATGCCGGTCACCTTCCAACCTTTACGGGCCATCTGCACGGCAAAGCTGCCCTCACCGCAGGCCACATCCAGCAATGTACCGCGGGCGGGAATGTGGAAGTGCTCCAGGATATTGGGCAGATACTCTGCCATTTGTTGTGAATAACTGGGGTAGTCACCCTGGGCATATACGATTGCAAAACGTTTATATACTGGCATAATCACCTCCTGCACTTATCGAACCGGCGTATTGTTTAAAGACTCTATATTTTTGTGTTTCACTTAAATAGGTACCAGAATTTGTTATTGCGTCGTTCTTCATCGGAGAGCACGAGCTCACGAATGGCTTCGGGAAGCTGTTCGCGCTGCCATTGACGCTCGTGCTCACCTGCCACTTTCTCATCAACCCTTGGTGATGCAAGGCGAACTGCTTTAATGGCGTAAGCGGCGGATCCCAGTTCATGGTCTGCCATGTGTGCGGTTGCGACAGCGTGACCGGCCGCGCGGGCGACTGCTTTTGCTGCTGCATCCGATGCGTTTTTTGCGGCAGCATGTGCTGCATAAGCTGCTTCGCGTGCTTCCTCAACCGTCGCTTCGCCGAGGCTCCACAAACGCGCCATTTCGATGGCTAGACGTGGTCGATTATCCTCTGGGTACTTGGCGGTGAACAAGGGAAGCACATGATCAGCACAATCGGCGGCCCAACTCGCCAGTAGATGGTGCTGAGTCTCATCCAGCAAACCCCCGCGATGAACTGTCACGAAACGTGGATCCCTACGCCCTGCGTATTCAGTGATTTTCGCCATAACGTTTCCTGTTCCTGCCACACAATTGACAGATTCTATAAATATTATAGATGATTGTAAAATTAATTGTATAATACATCATGAGTAATGAGACGAGAATCTATTTAGGAAGGCAATATGGCTGATAAAAAAGAACTTACCATTGCTCCTGATTTCGAACTAGTCGATACCAAAGGACAGTCGATTCGTCTGTCCGATTATCGCGGTAAGCAACACGTCGTCCTCGTCCTGCTGCGCGGATTCATGTGACCCTATTGCAGGCGTCACCTGGCACAGTTGCGCCAGGACTACTCCGAGTTTACCCGTCGCGATGCCGAAATCATCGCCTTAGGGCCTGACGGGCCCAACGCTTTCCGCCGCTACTGGGAAGAAGAAAAATTACCCTTTGTCGGCTGTGCTGACATCAAATCGGCTGTGGCCAGCCAATATCAACAAGAAGTGAACTGGATCAAGATGGGACGCATGCCGGCCCTGTTGATCATCGATAAACAAGGCCAGATACGTTTCCGCCAATACGGCGAGAGCATGTCCGATATACCCGAAAATACGGAAGTGTTTAAAATTCTCGATGAAATGAATACTGTTTCTTGAATTTTGAAGCCGGATGCCATTAATCGCAGCAATGTGGGACAACCTCGTTGCTGCGATTATTTTTTAGATGGCTTCTTTTTAGCAGCAGTGTTGGCAGCCGACTTTTTGGTCCTTGGCACGGCAGGCGCACTCTTTTTTGCTACGGCCTCGACCAGCAGGGCGATCTGGAAATCCGATGTCTTTTCAGCCTTGCTCAACCGGCTGACGATCTCTTCAAGGCCGAGAATGCATTCGATGAACTGGCTGGCATTGAAAGTGGGCTCGGCGGCAGTCTGTACGATTGCAAGGGTCTTCATCCACCAAAGAAGTTCGTCAAAGGCTTCTTGGTTGAACCACAAGATATCCTGGAAACGGTTTATGCCCAGGAATTGCTGGATGCTGGGATCCGACAACCAGTTTTCGAGAATTTGGCTCAACGAAAGCTTGCCGAGATGGCCATACCAATTTTGCTGACCAATCATAAAGCGGACGTTGTTCACCATCCTCGCCGCGGACGAGGCTTCAATACCGAAGTCCTGGTAAGCCTCGGCCAGGACTTTACCAAGCTGCCATTCATCCAACCAGCTCTGGGATTGATCTTCGAAAGCGTCGTCTCCGGCCAGCTTGCCCAGGCTGTGGGTGAACAACCAGCCAAAGAGTGTCAGCCAACGTTCGTCGTTTCCTTCCAAACCGGTTTTTAGACCAGCCACGGCCTTCTGATACGTTTTTCCGCCCGGCAGAGGGTAAACCTGCTCGATGGTTGGCAGCGAAAGGACCAAGATCAATTTCCGGCGCAGCTCAGCGACGAGGGCGTCCGTGCCGGTCATGCTGCCGGTCATGGCAGCCACTCCCTTGAAGAGCTTGCGTACTTTTTGGTCGAATTCGCTGATTAGCTCGGAGTCGAGCTTCTTTTGTGCCCCCAGGCGGTTAGCCAGTAAATATTTGAAATAGCCAATGTTGGCAATTTCCTGGAAGGGTCGCTGGATGGGAGCGAGCAGCAGGGCTTTCATGGCTTCGGCAATGCTGGGGACACCCTGCCCGCCCAGATAGCTGCAAAGTTGGCGGTAAGAGCCCCAAGCATCATCCGAGACGCTGCGGAAGTCCATAAAGACGTGATATTGGTACGCCTCCAGGTCAAGGTGAAGCCCTTGTAGGCATAATTCCTGGCTGGGGCGGATGAATTCCATGTTGGTCGATTGGTCGCGGAAGATGACGTAAGTATCTTTGGCAGGTTGGATGCCCAGACCCTCGCCCAAAGATTTGTGGGTAATGCGGTTCTGCCCACCGGGATTCTTCACCAGGTTGCCGGAGGAGAAGTTGATCCAACCGGAAGTGTGGTTAAATTTATTGTGGTAAACGACCAAGGCGGCATCCTTGCCGTACTGGTTTGAAAAGGCAAACACGTTCTCGTCGACACCGCCGGCATCGGAGTGGAAATTGTACAAGAGGAAATTCTCCACACCGGAAAAGAGCTGGCGGTGATGCAGGAGCGGGAAGATCTCCCGCTGGTGGCGCTCGACCAGATAGGGGTCGACTGCCTCATCCTGCAATGCCTTGCGGAATTCCATACCGTATTTCTCGGAAAACCCTTCCACCTGGCCGTGGCCGAACATGGGCAGGCCGGGCAGAGTGGCCATGAGGGTGCAGATGCCGAAGTATTTGTCACCTTTGCCGAACTGGTCGACGGCGGTGCGCTCGTCGGGGTTGTTCATGAAGTTCACGTAGCGTTTGAGGATTTCGGGGTCGAATTCGAGCGTGTTCTTGATGAGCTGGCGATAGCCGGAGTTGTTCTCGTCGCGCAGCATATTCATGAAGGCGCTGTTGTAAACGCGATGCATGCCCAACGTGCGCACGAAGTAGCCTTCCATCAGCCAGAACGCCTCTGCCAACAGGAGGGTATCGGGTGCTTCCTGAGCCATCCGATCGACCACTTCGCGCCAGAACTCATTCGGCATGGCGGCATCGAATGCTTCTTTGGTCATGCCATGCTCGGAGCGGGTGGGGATGGCACCGCCGGTGCCGGGCTCAGGGAACCACAAGCGCTGGTAATGCTTTTTGGTCAAGGTCATAGCGGCGTCGAAGCGGATGATGGAAAAATCGTGGGCGATGTTCAAAATATTCTTGATGACCGCCTCGCGCACCTCGGGGTTCAGATAATTGAGCTGGGCGGTATCGTTCCAGGGCATGCTGGTGCCATCGTTGCCGTGATAGATGTAGCGCGCCTGCCCGGAGTAATAATCCACGCGCTTGAACTCCACGGCGGCATCAGAGCGATCGAAATAATGGTCTTCGATGTAGATACCGGTATTGGAGTTATTCGATAGGTTGGGGCCGTCGAAGGAATGCGTGGGGTAGGGCGATTCGTCCAGCGACAAGAACCAATCGGGGTGTTCGATCACCCAGGGCGAATCGATCCCCATGTGGTTGGGGACCATATCGGACGCCAGGCGGATGCCGTGCTGCCAGGCACGCTCATGCAGGTTATGGCAGGCATCTTCTCCGCCAAGGTCGACGGCGATGCGATACTCGTACAAGGAATAGGCCGAAGAAATGGCATTTGGGTTCCCACAGAGCTGCTTGATGCGCGCCGATGCCTTGCTGCGCTCCCACAGACCAATCAGCCACAGACCGGTAAAACCCCAGCGGCTGAGCTGGTCGAGTTCTTCGTCGGGAATCTCGTCCAGGCGTTGGATGGGACGGCCATATTTTTTGGAGAGCTGATCCAGCCACACATAGGTGTTCTTGGCGATGAGCACCAGGCGCGGCATCCATTCTCGGTCGGTGCTGAACCGCTCCGGCTCGTTCAAAGCTGTGGCTGCATTGTAGACCGGGATGAGTACCGGACCCGGCCCGAAGCCTTGGAAGGTGAGTTTTTCTTCTTCTTTGACCAGGTCGAGGCTGCTGAGCAGGCGGTAGAGATAGCTTCCGAGCAGGTCAGCCCAGCGCTGGCGAATGAATTCCAATTGCCCAGAAAGCGAGTAGGGGACGGCGACCGCCGGAGCGTGCAGCATATCGAGCAAATTCTGGCGGTCGGGGCCAAACGGCGGCTGCGTGTCCAGGAAGTTGTGCAATTCCTGCATTGCTTTTGGGTAAATCGTCTCGGCGACCAGGGAGTCGTCACTGAACAGCTCGAGATAGGGTGAAAGCGCCGGGTTCTTATTGGCAACCCACAAGAGCGCCAGTTCTTCCAGTGTTGAATTGCGATTAGATATTCCATCCGTGGCGGCAGCCAAGTATTCTTCGGCAGTCAACTGGCGCTGGTAGACGGCTACCGGGGGAAATTCTTCGACAAAGCGCTGCAGCAATTGGGCGATGGCTTCTTGCCCCAACGTTTGCTCCAGGTGGGAAAGCGCCAGTCCAACCACATCCATATTCACCTGTTGGCGGTAGAGGGAAACGACATGATGAAGTATCTCGTCGATCAAGCCCATGGCGTTGATCTGCCCGGCCTTGACCGCTTTCTCCGGGAAGGCGACCAGGTCCTGTTTTTGGTTGATCTTTTGGGCGAACAGCCGGGCGGCGTGGAAATTTGCCAGGATGACGTTGCCATCGTAGGCAAATAACGCCAGATCGAATTGGTAGTGATCGCGTGCTTTTCGGGAAATGTGGAATTCCATCATGGATGGCTGCTCCTGACTGACGGATAGAAATATTATACAGCCGCGACGCCGGAAGGGAAAATAACAAAATGGAATAAGTATGTATAGGACTAGAAGGTAACAACTTATGAAGAAAGTTGCCGGTTCCAGTGCGCCACCCAAGCGGCATCCATTTTGACCAGACGGTTTTTCTTAAGGTTCTCTTTCATGATCCAGCGGATGTGCTTATCAGGGTTTGCGAACCACTTCTCCATCAACGGTTTCCCCTCTTGGGGCAAGGCGACGGTCACAACGCTCCAGCAATAACCCAGGCTTTGCCGCAAGACCATGAAGTCTTCATCATGCTCCGGCGCGGGAAGCAGTGAGGCGGTGATGCTGTCCAAAAGCTGCAAAATGATGTGGACATGCCGGGGTTCTTTGAGCAGGTCCGGCTCGGCCAATGCGGCTGCCACGGCACGCTTTTCCAGCCAGTTGCCATCTTTCCATTTATCCATCTCGGCCAGGAGCACGGCCATATCCCA
>JBEKEX010000113.1:0-8507 GCA_050013615.1 Anaerolineaceae bacterium | reverse complement strand
CCAATGCCCGGTGCCGGTGGCGGTTCAGAGGGATTATGGCTTGCCGGCTTGGGTCAAGGGAAAAGAGATGCTGGTGATTGCCTCTTCGCATTCGGGGAACACCGAAGAGACGCTTTCCGCTTATGATGAAGCGCTGGCACGCCATTGCCAGGTGCTGGCCGTCAGCACGGGTGGGAAGCTCCTGGAACGAGCGTCCCGCCAGAATGTGCCGGGATGGAAATTCGAGCATGAAGGTCAGCCGCGGGCAGCCGTGGGTTATTCTTTTGGGCTGCTACTGGCAGCCATGTATCGTGCCGGGTTGATTGGCAACCCGGAAGCCGAATTGAAGGCGACAGCGGCCTTTTTGGAGACTTACCAGCAGACGATCGACCTTGCCGTCCCTATAGTAAAAAACCCTGCCAAGCGATTGGCGGGGCAACTGGTTGGGCGCCTGGTGCTCGTTGTTGGCTCCGGTCTGCTTGCGCCCGTAGCCCGGCGCTGGAAAGGCCAGATCAATGAACTGGCAAAGGGCTTTGGCTGCTTTGACGCCTTACCCGAAGTCGACCACAACACCGTGGCCGGGGTGCTCAACCCGGAGAAG
Organism: Anaerolineaceae bacterium; assembly: GCA_050013615.1. GTDB lineage: Bacteria > Chloroflexota > Anaerolineae > Anaerolineales > Anaerolineaceae > JBEKEX01. The sequence goes on along the minus strand of JBEKEX010000113.1, from coordinate 7,927 downwards.
GGGCTGAGCCAGTTGATGGCGCTGTTTTTACGCTATTCGTCTGAACATCCGCGCAACCAAAAACGTTCGGAGATCACTCAAAAACTTTTCATGGAAGAGGGCATCAACTCGGATTCTTATATGGCGTTCGGCAAGTTCCCCATGGAGCAGATGTGGTCGGCTGTGGTGTTTGGTGATTACCTGGCTTATTATCTGGCCATGGCGTATGAGGTCGATCCGACACCCATCGAAGTGATCACCCGTTTAAAGACAGCTATGATGAAGTGAAAAAACGGATGTGACACGTGGCTAGGCAGACCATACATCACGGCTCAAATGTGATGGATGACCTATTGTGTGATGGCGAGAAGGGTGAGAATATCCTTACAACTACACAACTGAAAAGAGATTAAAGCTATGGAAAATCTGCCGGAAGAAAAAAAGAGCAACCCCAAATTGCGTGATTTGCCGCGCAATGTATGGGCGGTCAGTGCGACCAGCTTTTTCATGGATGTCTCCTCGGAGATGGTAATTAATATCCTGCCGTTGTTCCTGGCCAACGACCTAGGGATCCCGACTTCTGTAATTGGTGTCATTGAAGGTATTGCACAATCCACCGCCAGCATTGTAAATATCTTTTCCGGTTGGCTATCGGATAAGTTGCATGGACGAAAATGGATTGCAGTCTCGGGTTATGCACTTTCCATGCTTTCCAAACCATTTTTCTATATTGCGAACACCTGGGAATTGGTTGCGGGAGTTCGTTGGATCGATCGGGTTGGGAAGGGAATCCGCACGGCACCGCGAGACGCACTGGTGGCCGAGTCAGTCGATGTGGAAAAGCGAGGCCTGGCGTTTGGTTTTTCAAGAGCAGCCGATACTGCCGGCGCGATGGTCGGCTTGCTGATCGCTCTGGGAGCCGTGTGGCTTGCACAACAAAATAGCATGTTGTTGAGTGCCAATACTTTCCGTACGATTGTGTTGATCAGTATCGTTCCAGCTGTTCTGGCTGTGCTTTCGCTTGCCTTGGGCGCGAAGGATGTTCCCGTCAAGGGAGAGCGCACAGCACCCAAATTCGCTTTTAAATCACTGGGCAAGAACTTCATGATCTTCATGTTCATTGTGGGGCTGTTTGAACTGGGAAACTCGTCGGATGCATTCCTGGTGCTCAGAGCGCAGGATCGCGGTATGGATGTAGTGGGGATCCTTGCCATGCTAGCAAGTTTTAATTTGATATATGCATTGCTTTCAACTCCAGCCGGTAAACTCAGCGATAAGATCGGTCGCCGCAAGTTGATCATCGGCGGCTGGCTTATGTATGCAGTGGTCTATCTTGGGTTTGCCGTGGCGCAGACCGGCTGGCACATTTTCGTTTTTTACATCCTTTATGGAGTTTATTATGGTTTGGCGTATGGGACCACCAAGGCCATGATAGCTGACCTTGTGCCTGATCAACAACTGCGCGGGACGGCGTATGGAACGTACAGTGCGGCGATCGGCATCATCGATTTCCCTGCCTCGCTCATCGCCGGTCTCCTGTGGCAGGGGGCGGGGAGTTGGTCCGGGTTTGGGGCTGCTGCGCCGTTCCTCTTTGGTGGCAGCATTGCGTTAATATCCACCTTATTAATGGCCTTTGTCATGCCAAAGACGCCGGCTACAAGCGCCAGTGCATGAGTTTCGCATTTTAGCAACAAAAACCCGAAGGAGTGTTATCCTCGGGTTTTTTGTTGCCTTACAAAGGGTCGCTATTGCTCGCGTGTGATTCGACAAATTCAGGGTGTAAACCCCCAAGGGGGTAAACACCCAAGGGTGTAGACACCCTAGGGTGTAAACACATTGCACGTCGCAGGGGTGGAATTGGTGATCAGGTGATTCCAAACAGTCGAAAACGAAGAAGCGCCGAGATCGGTCAGCACGTGATCTTGAAGCAATTGGCTCCAAGGGATCACCAGGTTGGTGCGCGACTGCGTGTTCGATAGCTTACCGCAAAGCTGATTCAAATAAGCCTGGTCATTTGCCGCGGCTTGCAACAGGTCATCCCGGTTGAGGGGTGTGTCCGAAAAGGAAGATGCGTCCATACCGGGCAACCAACTGGTCAGGCTCTGCATGCTTTGTTGGTCGACCACGATGTAATTGTTCCAGGAAAAGTGATACTCATCCTGCAGACTGCTAAAGAACTGAGAAGAAACTTCGCCTTTTGATGATAAGGTCAACTGGCTTTGGATGGTGGCGTCCATGCTCGATTGGGAAGAGGGGTAGATCTGTTGGAACATCAACGAGGGGTTGTCGCCAGGGTAATAGAATAACGCCCAAATGGAAATGAGAGTTGGGTTGGCCTCGCCGATGTCATTCACATGGATGAGCAGAAGCGTGGTCTGCTGGGAATAATTCGCTGCGACCGATAGGGTCTTTTGGCCTGGCTGATTGGGCGATTTGACCACTGAGGCGGCAAAGAAGCCGGTCACACAGCACAAGACAAAGGCAATTAGAATTAGGGCAATGACTGTTTTGTTCACTTTGTGTTTTTAAAGACTTCGTAAAAAATCCCGCTCACCTGATAGCTTAAATTGTACCAGATTGAAGGTGGAAAGGAAACAGAAAACCCGGCTTTTGACCGGGTTTGTGGGATTTCACTTTTGAAAGGCTATTGCCTTGCTCATTTCATCTGAGCGTCGCGGCGAGAAAATAAAGAAGGAAACCGCACCAAAAGCCTGACAATGCTGCCGCGCCGATGAGAACGCCGATTGCCAGGGGATTCTTATTTTGGGAGAGCCTGGCCACCCCTTGGATCGATTTGCGGATGAGGCGGTTATTGGACATCGCCGGTATTGCGACATTCCAGAAAGCCATTTCTACTTTTCGCGGTAGTTGAGCAATCATCTTTAATCCTCGCTGTTCAGCGTGACGTGGTGACCTTGACGATTTTTCCATTTTGATCGACCACCACGCGCACCGCGCGGGAAATCTGTTTGCCATCCGCCGTTTTGGCCTTACCCTCGAAGATCAGCAGCGACTGCGTGGCAGTCAATGACTTGACCTTGGGCCGGTTGCCCTGGACTTCGGGGAATTGGCGATAAATTTGCGAACTGACGGAGTTGATGATGTGTTCATCCATTAAGCTTCTCCTGCATTTTAGCGGGGGCGCCGGCGGAGGAATGCTGGAACGTCCAAATTGATGTTGTTGGATTCAAATTCGGCCGTGGGCCCTGAAGGTTCGGTGCCGGCCGTGGCGGCCTCTGCTTCAGGAGCAGGTGCCGACCTCTTGGCAACTGTAAATGAGGGGTCGATCGCCGTGGCGCCGATGCCGGTGATAACCATAATGACCTGGGCACGATCTTCCAGGCGATCGTCGCTAATGACGCCAGGGATGATCTCGGCGTTATTATGCGTTTGCTCCTGGAGAAAATTGAGGGCTTCGGTCACTTCCAGGAAGGTAAGATCAGGTCCTCCGGTGAAGTTGGCGATGATGCCCGCCGCATTCTCCAGATTGATCGCATCCAACAGGGGATGGTGCAGGGCATTCTCGACGGCTTTCAGCGCTTTACCATCTCCCTGGCCGTAGCCGATGGAAAGCAGGGCACCACCGCCATTCGACATCATATGATGCACATGGGCAAAATCGACGTTGATCAAGCCGGGTTGGGTGATCAATTCGGAGATGCCCTGGATGCCCTGGCGCAGGACGTCATCAGCCAGGCGAAAAGCCAGTTCCAAAGGCAGATCGCGCGGCGCTACCTGTAACAGACGGTCGTTGGGCACGGTGATCAGCGTATCAGTGTATGGGCGAAGACGTTCCAAGCCTTCACGGGCGTTCGTCTGGCGGTGGCCAACCTCGAACGAAAAAGGCGTCGAGACAACGGCGATCACCACCGCACCCAGAGCACGGGCCACGCGGGCAGCGATGGAGATGGAACCGGTACCTGTCCCACCACCCATACCGGCGGTAAGGAACACCATGTCAGCGCCAGCCAACAGATCGTTCAGCTCGCGATAACTTTCCTCGGCAGCGGCCTCGCCGATCTTTGGATTCCCGCCTGCGCCCAAACCACGGGTGGTCTTGGGACCCAGATGTAATTTTGTCGGAGCCAGGCTGGTCTCGAGCGCCTGGCAGTCCGTGTTGGCAGCAATAAAATCAACGCCGCTCAAACCCAACTCGATCATGCGATTGACGGCGTTGGAACCTGCGCCACCCAGCCCCACCACTTTGAGGACTGGCATGCGTGCGGCGATTGGTGTGTGATGAATAGGTTTGGTCGATAGGGTCAGGTTCATTTTCACCTCTCTGCCAATTGTGTTGCAATACTTATGCCATTCCCCTCGATCCTTTCGACCGTGCAGCCTTTCTGGCGCAGTTTAGCGAGGGATTCATCCGAGAAGGCATCCTGGTTACCGATGACGGTGACACGGTCGGCTAGAGAGGCTTCGTCTACAGAGAAGCCGACGGTTGGGCGGTGACGGTTCACAAAGGGGCGAATGACCTCCATGTGCCAATTCGCCACGCCCCAATCGTAAGACGGCAGCAGTAAATAATGCTTGAGGAGATGGCCGTTGGCAGATGCAGAGTGCTCATCTGTGGGTTTGCTTGCCTGGTTGGCTGCCACCCAGGATTTGAAGGACTTGGCAGCCGGTAGGGCAAAACCATCTGAGCTATACCAGGCGGCCGGCTCCGGCTGTGCTGTGGAGCTGGTGGGCAGGAAACAGAAAGCAGCTGCCATCACCTCATCCGGCACAGCTTTCAATGACTTTTCCGGTTCTGATGGATCAGGGATCGTTTCACCGTTCAACAGCCGGGCAATGCTCAGATTGATTTCACTATTGATTTCGATGCCCGGTTCATGTGCTGAAAGACGGGATGGGGACACAGGTAAGCCGGCATTCAACAGGATGATGCGCGCCGGTTGGTGCAAGACAGCTTGGTGAATGACGCGATACCAATCGAAGATGCGGAAGCCACGCTCGTCCTGGCTCTCGGCAGGCGTGAAATACGGGTGGACATCCGGCCAGCATTCGGGACCGCCGGCGCCCCAATTCAGCGAATGACCGCCGGTCCAGGCGTAAGCCGAAATGATCAAATTGTCGATCAGCTTTTGTTGTTTGCGACGGTTCAGTGATTCGAGCGTGCTGCGTAGGAAAGCCGTATCCCAATAGCTGCCGCCAGGTTCGAGGGGCGACAGGATGGGTTTCATACCTGCATCCAGTGCGGCATTGGCGAGCGGCAAATAACGGTCCAGGTATCTTTCCACCAGATCCTGCTGCACCCAGTTGGAGGCATTCCAGGAAGAGCGGTCGTTGGGGCGATCGAAGAAGATGATATACTCAGCGCCCCAATGCGCATAGGCGTCGAGAATCGGTTGGAAGCTATCCGCTTTGATGGGGTTATCGAGTGACAGGTGGTGGTGGAGGATGGGCGTGATATGGGTACCGATAATTTCATTCAAAAATGATTCGGGGATGGCACGGTCGCCATCGGCATGCAGCACCAGCCAGGAGGCGTTCAGGGCGTGCAGCTCCGGCAGCCAAGTTTGCAAGTCTTTGTTGGTGTAATGCAGCATGTCCGGAAAATAGTGGAAGCCGATCCGGTTGGCGGTTGGGATGGCTGAGTTTATATTCGGGTTCATAAAATTTCTCTCCAATAACGGCTGGCAGTCAGCATATGGAAGATATTGCAAGTTTTGTGCCAGACCCGAAAGCTTATTCCTCTGCTATAATTCGACCGTTATGATACTTGTTACTGGTGCAACGGGTTTCATTGGCAGTGCGCTTGTGCGCCGGCTGGCTGCCATGGGGAAACCCGTGCGAATTCTCTTGCGGCCTTCGAGCCAGTCTCCCAACATCCCCCGCGGCGTGCCCGTCGAAGTTGCCGTGGCCAGCTTGAATGACGAACGTGGCCTGCGCGCAGCCATGAAAGGTGTCACGGCGGTCTATCACCTCGTCAGCACTGAACGGTATGGCAGCCGGGCGGACCTGAACGGAGTCGATATCAACGGGACACAGGCCGTGACGCAGGCGGCATCGCTGGCCGGTGTGAAGCGGTTTTTCTTTATGAGCTATTTGGGTGCCGATCGCGCTTCAGCATATCCGGTGATGAAAACGAAAGGCATTGCAGAAGGGATCGTTCAAAACAGCGGCGTACCCTACACGATCTTTCGCTCGGCAGCCGTCTTTGGTCCCGGCGATCAATTTACTATGCAGATCATGCGCCTGTTGAAAGCCTATCCTTTCTTCTTTGTCCTCCCGGCCGGCGGGACGGCCGTACTTCAACCGCTATGGATCGAGGACCTGGTGACATGCCTGTCGTGGGCGTTGGAAGATCCGCAGACTGTCAACAAGATTTACCAGATCGGGGGTTGCGAATATTTGCAGTATCGGGAGGTCATCGAGATCATCTTGCGCAAGACGAGCTCCAAACGAATGCTGCTCTCGATTTCGCCACCTTTCTTACGGATGCTTACTTTGTTTGCAGAACAAATGCTGCGTAATTTTCCCATCTCCATTTTCTGGCTGGATTATCTGGCGACCGACCGCACCTGTGCCCTCGATTCCCTCCCGCGCCTGATGGGGTTGATGCCGGCACGTTTCAGCCAACAAATCGATTTCCTGTTAAAGTGATCCTTCATGACGATTAGAGCATTGTGCATTCACGGCCACTTTTATCAACCGCCGCGCGAAGACCCCTTGACGGCTGAAATCCCACATGAAGAAGGTGCTGCGCCGTTCCCCAATTGGAACGAGCGTATTTATGACCATTGTTATGCGCCTAACGCGCATATGAAGAATTTCGAACGTCTCAGTTTCAACGTGGGCCCAACGCTGTGGAATTGGATGTTCGAACAGCATGCGGATACCTGCGCAGAGATTGTCAAACAGGAACATGTCGATTGGAAGCGGTATGGTGTTAGTAATGCCATGGCGCAGCCCTACAACCATAGTATTTTGCCGCTGGCAAATAAGGAAGATAAATTGACGCAAATCCGCTGGGGGATCGAGGACTTCGAATTTCGCTATGGCCACCGCCCACAGGGGATGTGGCTTCCGGAAACAGCGGTCGACCTTGAAACCCTGGAGACGCTGGTCGAGTGTGGCATCGAATACACGATCTTGGCTCCCTGGCAGGCCGAGGAGCTGCCGGACGCCAACCGACCGTATCTCCTGGCAATCGAAGGCAAGCACAAGCTGTCGGCTTTCTTTTACAACCAGGATCTGAGCACACGCGTCAGCTTCGATCCGACCTCCACGGTGAACGCCGATGAATTCCTGCGAAATGCCATCCTGCCTCAATTTACAGGTGAAAAAGATGCGGATAGAACGCCGCAGCTTGTTACGTTGGCCTCGGATGGTGAGTTATATGGGCACCATCAGCCTTTCAGGGACAAATTCTTGCAGCATTTGCTCAACGGAGCGCTCAAAGAAAGTGAAATCACCTGGACTTATCCGGCGCTGTGGCTGAAAGAACACCCGGCACAGGGGTTGGTCGCCATCAAAGAACGGACTTCCTGGAGCTGTCCCCATGGCGTGGCACGCTGGGCAGGGCCTTGTGGCTGCACGCCTCACGGTAAATGGAAGCTTGCCCTGCGTAACGCCTTGGATGCATTGGCGCAGCAGTTGGATCTCTTGTATTTCGATGAATTGCACCCGTTCTTGAAAGACCCGTGGGAATTACGGCACCGCTACATTCAGGTGCTGCATGGCCAAAAGCACCTTGGAGACTTGATGGCCGAATTGGGCAGTGCATCTTTGCCATCGGCCACATTGAGCCGGATCGAGCTGTTGTTGGCGGCACAAACGGAACGGCAGCGGATGTTCACCTCCTGCGGCTGGTTCTTCGAGGATTTCGACCGTATCGAACCCAAGAACAATGTGCGTTATGCCGCCCAGGCGGTATGGCTGACCCAACTGGCAACCGGTGTCGACCTTTCCGGCCAGTCCGTGGAGTGGCTGCGTCCGGTCA
>JBEKEX010000112.1:0-8602 GCA_050013615.1 Anaerolineaceae bacterium | reverse complement strand
TCACTGCCCGTCCGCGAGCTTCGCTATTTGCTTTTGCAGCGCTGTATCACGATGTTGCCAAACCCAATACACGCATCCTGGATGATGAAGGTCGGGTCCATTTTTACACCCACGAACAAGCCGGCGCTGCTGTGATTGCCCAGCGGGCGCGAGCGTTGACGCTGAGCAATGCTGAGATCGCTTATCTTTACACATTAATCAAGGAACATTTACGGGTGTCCCTGTTGGCAAACGATCAAGTGGTAAGTCGACGGGCCATTTTCCGCTTCTTTCGCGATACCGGTGATGTTGGCGTCGACTTGTGCATCCTATCGTTGGCGGATATGCTTGCCAAATATGGGGCTGACCTGCCAATGGGTGAATGGCGGCACCGCCTGGAGATTTGCCGTCAATTGCTGGAGGCCTGGTACGATCAAGGCAACATGGTGATCCACCCGCCACGATTATTGGACGGCGAAGAGCTCATGTCCCATTTCCATCGAGAACCGGGCAAGTGGGTGGGCGATCTGCTGGCGGCTTTGGAAGAAGAACAAGCGGAAGGGGCTGTAATCGATAAAGAGCAAGCACTTTACTTCGCATCGATCTGGCTGGAACAGTATGGTAAGATTGATTCCAAGGAGTAAGTATGGAATTGCAGCCAGTACAACTTTTTTATGAAGAACACGGGAAGGGAACGCCGGTCGTTTTCCTTCACGGTTACCCGCTGGACCACACGATTTGGGATCCCCTCGTTCCACGTCTTGAAAAGAGTGCACATTTGATCCTGCCCGACCTGCGCGGGTTTGGCCAATCGCCTGTACCGGATGGTGCTTATACGATGCGACTGATGGCAGAAGATGTCGTGTCTTTACTCGATTCACTTAAGATCGATAAAGTTATCATCGTGGGCCAGTCCATGGGTGGGTACGTCGCCATGAATTTTGCCCATGCCTATCCCAACCGGTTGGCAGGCTTGGGGCTGATCTCCACTCAGGCCGCCGCAGATAAGCCGGAAAATCGACAGGGGCGTTATAACACCATCGAGCTGGTCACCAAGAAAGGCATCAAGAGCGTGGCCGATGCGATGCTGCCCAGGCTGGCGGCCCGCACGGAGCTCAACGAGCAGATCCGTGCCATTATGATGAAGACCAGCGTCAAGGGCGTGGTGGGGGCACTCAAAGGTCTGGCAGAGCGGCCTGACGCGACCGAATGGCTTTCCAGCATCCAGGTGCCTTCGGTGGTGATCATCGGACGGAAAGACGTCATCGTACCGGCAGAGGGGGTCCATACTATGGTGAGATTGTTGCCATGGTCCTGGCTGGTCGAGATCCCTGAAGTGGGTCATATGCCAATGATGGAAGCGCCGGATGCCGTGGCGGACGCCATGCAGCAACTCATCCGCACGGTCGAGGCCAACAAAAAATAGCTTACTAGACGATAAACGCCGGAACTGGTAACACAGTCCCGGCGTTTTTTTAAAACGAATGGCTTTTAGGGATAAATTTCACTCAAAATAGGTTGGTAGAAACAACGGCAACCATGATCGTGGGAACAGCCTGGGTGGGGGAGGACCGGTACGGCATCTTTGTCGTATACCCCTTGCATTTCATGGCAGGCCGGGCAGCAGTCGTCGGCGGAGATGACCTGCACCCTGGCAATGCGCGGGCTGGCTTTCATCTGCTGCAATGCCACTGCCGTCTCTGAGAACTTACTCAAGTCTGCCTGGCAGGAAGGACAACTTTGTACCGTGTCCGGTGATTGTGTGTGGCAACGGGAACATGTTTGCATGTCGATCCATCTCCTGTTCTCGTACCCCGTCGAACATGAACATATTATTCTACCGAAATGATTCTACTTTGTCATAAAGGACGCAGGTCATAAAATGTGGTCTAAAGGGGCACTAACGCCATTTTACTACGAAAAGACCCGGAGGTTTCGCCGTACCGTCGGGTCTTCTCTTGGGGAGGAGGATTAGTTTACTTTGCCGCTTCTTTGCTGCTGACACTCATCTCAGGCCGTTTGCGTTTCAACAGGTTGTTGATGTGAGCGATCAACACGCCGCTGGGCACGGGTTTGATCAGGTAATCGTCTGCACCGGCGTCCAACGCTGTAGCTACAACACCGGGGCTGTCGAGTGCGGAGAGCACCAAAATAGGCATGGAGCTGAACTCCCGAATGGCTTTGCATACTTGCCAGCCATCTACTTTGGGCATCATTAAATCGAGAACCACGATATCAGGTGATTGCTCTTTGACCAGCCTGATCCCCTCTTCGCCGGAATTCGAGGTGAGCAGTTCTGCCTGGGTGGGTTCCAGAAGTAATTTAAGCAGTTCTGTCATAGCCGGATCGTCATCGATGACGAGAATTTTCATTTATGCCTCCAATAAAATATGCAATTACATTATGCCCTAACTTGGTGCTTTGGAACCTTTCAACCTGTTTACAGATTTGTCTTGCAGAAGTAGGGAAGGGGACTTGACAATATTATTAAATATATGTAGAATATTCAATAATAATTGAATAATAGTATGAAAGTGAACGATATGGAAAAATTATATTCCTTGAAAACACTGGAAGAATTAAAAGCTTTGAGCGATCCTTTGCGACTGCGCTTGATCGAAGCATTTTCCAATCAACCCATGACTACCCGGCAGGTGGCGCGTTTGTTGGATGAAAAGCCGACCCGGCTTTATCATCACGTTGAGGCATTGGAAAAATTGGGACTGCTCAAGCTGGTGGAAACGCGCCAAAACCGCGGCACCGTGGAGCACTACTATCAAGCTATTGCCGGGGAGTTCACGGTCGATTCTGAGCTGCTCAATCTTCTGAATAACTCGAAAGAGACAGCCCAGGCCGTCGAAGATCTGTTGGTAACTGCGTTGAAAACCACTTTGGGGGAACTGCGGCGCAGTTTGCGCGCCGGACTGCTCACTGACAAGAAGAAATATAGCAGCTCGATAAGTACCAGCCGGCTGATGCTCACAAAAGAAGAAGTTGAAAAGTTGCAAACACAATTGCATGAGTTGATCCATCCTTTCGAAACCGTTCCTGGGAAATCCAGTGGTCCTCTCTACAACCTGACCGTGGCACTGTTCCCGGTCGAAGATAAACCGCTCGATGGAGAGGAATGAACCATGGCAGAAACGGTCGAAACGAATCGCGGCGCTAAAGAAGTACTGGCCAACCCCGAGTTTCGAAAATTATGGATCGGCCAGACCATTTCGCAAATTGGTGATGGGCTGACCACTTTGGCGATGATGATCGTCATTAATCAGCTAACCGGTTCGACTGCGGCGTTAGCGGGTATCGCCATAGCGTTGGCCTTGCCGCAGCTCCTCTTCGGCATGCTGGCCGGCGTATTTGTTGACCGCTGGGACCGGAAGAAGCTGATGATCGTTTCCGACATTTTGCGCGGTGCACTCATCATTGCGCTGATCTTTGTGCGCGATGCATCCGGCGTATGGATCTTTTACGTAGTGGGGTTTTTACAGGCCGCGGTGGGCACATTCTTTTTCCCGGCAAAAGGCGCACTGATACCGCTTATCATGGACAAGGAATTATTACTGGCTGCCAATGGCTTATCGCAGACGACACAAGTGATCACGGGCGTAGTTGGATCGGCCCTGGCGGGCTTTTTGGTGGGTGCGGCGGGCAGTGGTTGGCCGGCGTTCAGCCTGGACTCGATCTCTTTCTTTGTGTCGGCGCTGTTCATTGCCCGCATGATCGTCCCCAGGGTGGCGGCAGAACCGTCAGAGGGGGGAGCGAAAGCGGTCTTTTCTCAATTGGGTGAGGGCGTTCGCTTCGTGTTCAGCCGCAGGATGCTGGTGGGGGTGATGGTCACGTTTGCGATCACCATGCTTGGCATCGGGGCGATCAATGTGCTTTTCATCCCGCTGCTGGTGCAAGACTTGAAAGTTCCCACAGCCATGCTTGGCTTTGTGGATGCAGCCCAGGTCATCGGTATGGTGCTGGGGGGCGGATTGGTCTCCACGATAGCGTCGCGATTAAAAGCAAACCGGATCATCGTTGGCGGCGTGGTTGGACTGGGCGTTTGCGTTGGGGCGATTAGTATCATGCATAGCATCTGGCTGGTGTATGTTGCGCTCTTTTTCCTGGGCTTGTGCCTGACTCCTGTGCAAGCTACAGCTTCCACCTTAATGCAAAAATACGTCCCCAATGAAAAGCGCGGTCGCGCCGGCAGCGCCATTAACACCGCCATCAGTGTGGCCAGCGTGACCTCGATGGCGCTGGCTGGTGTGTTGGGGGATGTCCTGGGCGTCCGCAATGTATTCGTGCTTTCAGGCCTTGTGGTGATTGTTGCCGGTTTGATGGGCGCTTTTTTGATGCGGGAGACACCACAGGCGGATTTGTTACCGGTCGAGGAAAACCCCGTCAGCTAACCCATTTTAAATTCCGGAACATGATTATTTTATATGGTGACCCGTAATGCATCATGGGAAGATGTTACTCAATTCTTCGAGTTATGATCTTGCCTTTGTGGTAAAATTCACAATTACGCGCTATTAATTCAAACCCATCTGAAGGGTTATCATTTGTGTTGTCGGAGGATAATATGGCTCAAAAGAAATGGGTGTATTTATTCGATGAAGTAGAAGCAGTAGAAAAGTACGCGGGTGGAGACTGGGAAAAAGTCCGTGGGCTGCTAGGTGGTAAAGGTGCCGGCCTGGCGGATATGACCCGCATCGGCCTGCCGGTGCCTCCTTTCTTCACTGTCACCACGGAAGCCTGCAACGCTTATCTGGCAGGCGGCAACAAGTTCCCTGAGGGCATGTGGGACCAAATGCTGGAAGGATTGAAAAAAGTCGAAACCAAGGCAGGTAAAAAATTTGGCGATGTCAAGAACCCCTTGCTCGTTTCCTGCCGCTCGGGCGCCAAGTTCTCCATGCCCGGCATGATGGACACGGTGCTCAACATCGGCCTCAATGACGAGACGGCGCAGGGCATGATCGCATTGACCAGCAACGACCGATTTGTTTACGATGCTTACCGCCGCCTGGTGCAGATGTTCGGCTCGGTGGTGCTGGGCATCCCGTCCGAAGCATTCGAAGAGGTGCTGGCCGAGTTCAAGAAAAGCAAGGGTGCCAAGCAGGATACCGACCTCAAAGCAGAGGACTTGAAAGAATTGGTCGGCAAATTCAAAGCTGTGGTCAAGAAAGAAAAAGGCTTCGATTTCCCGCAAGATCCATTCAAACAGATGGAACTGGCGACTGAGGCTGTGTTCCATTCGTGGAATGGCAAGCGCGCTATCGATTATCGACGCGCCACCAATATCCCGGATGATCTGGGCACAGCCGTCAACATCGTCACCATGGTGTTCGGCAACATGGGCTGGGATTCAGGCACCGGCGTTGCGTTCACCCGCAACCCCTCCACCGGCGAGAAGAAGATGTTCGGTGAATACTTGCTGAACGCTCAAGGCGAAGACGTGGTGGCCGGAATCCGCAATACCACCAAGATCGAGGCCATGGGTAAGGACCTGCCCGAAGCTTACAAAGAATTCATGGACATCACTGCCAAGCTGGAAAAGCACTACAAAGACATGCAGGATGTCGAGTTCACCATCGAACACGGCCATTTGTGGATGCTGCAGACCCGCAATGGTAAGCGTACTGCCCAATCGGCGATCAAGATCGCCGTGGACATGGCCAACGATGGCTTGATCACTAAAGATGAAGCAGTTCTGCGCGTGACCCCGGAGCAGGTGGATACGCTGCTGCACCCCCAGTATGACCCCAATACGATCAAGGAAGCCAAAGCTGCCGGAAAACTTTATGCCAACGGTGTGAATGCTTCGCCCGGTGCGGCTGTAGGCCAGGTGTACTTCGACGCTGACCTTGCCGAGAAGAAGGGCAAGGAAGAAAAGCAGGCGGTCATCATGGTGCGCCCGTTCACCAAACCGGATGACGTGCATGGGATGCTGGCTGCGAAAGGTATTCTCACCAGCGAAGGTGGCGCTACCAGCCATGCCGCAGTAGTTGCCCGACAGTTTGGTGTGCCGTGCGTGGTGGGTGCTTCTTCCATCAAGATCGACCTGGACAAGCGCCAAATGGAATGCAACGGCGTGGTGGTCAAGGAAAGCGAATGGATCTCGGTGGACGGTACTACCGGTGCCGTTTACTTGGGTAAGCTGACCCTGAGCGATCCGAATCTGGAAGAGCAGACCGACCTGCTCACTTTGTTGAACTGGGCTGACGAAATTTGCGCCCGCCCGAATACCCGCAAGTTCCCCAAGGGTTGGCCGACGCGCGGTTTGCAAGTTTGGGCCAACGCTGATTACCCGAAAGATGCACGGCGCGCCCGCACGTTCGGCGCCATGGGCATCGGCTTGTGCCGCACCGAGCATATGTTCTTCGAACAGGAACGCCTCCCAGTCGTACAACGTATGATCCTGGCCAAGACCAGTGCTGAACGCGTCAAGGCTTTGGACGAACTGCTGCCTTACCAGCGCAGCGACTTCGAAGGTTTGTTCGATGCGATGAGCGGTTACCCGGTCATCATCCGTTTGATCGATCCACCGCTGCATGAATTCCTGCCCTCGGAAGAGTCATTACTTGAGGAAGTTATTACCATGCGTGTGAAGGGTGAGACCAAGGGCCTGGCCGAGAAGGAAGCCATGCTGGCCAGTGTACGCACCATGCACGAATCCAACCCGATGATGGGCTTGCGCGGCGTGCGTTTGAGCATCGTCATGCCTGAGATCGTCGAGATGCAGGTGCGGGCCATCTTCGAAGCCGCCGCCAACGTCAAGCTGGCCGGCAAGGAACCCAAGCCCGAAGTGATGATCCCGCTCACCGGCCATATCAATGAGCTCAAATGGATCCAGCCACGTCTGATCGAGATCGCCAAGAAGGTGATGGACGAGAAGAAAGTCAGCTTCCATTACAAATTCGGCACGATGATCGAGATCCCGCGCGCGGCTGTAACTGCCGGAGAGATCGCTTCGATTGCCGAGTTCTTCTCCTTCGGTACCAATGACCTGACCCAAATGACCTTCGGTTATTCCCGTGATGATGCCGAACGCGGCTTCCTGGTCAAGTATGTGGAAGATGGTATTTTACCCAAGAATCCGTTCCAGACCATCGACCGCGACGGTGTTGGCCGCCTGATGAAGATGGCTATTGAAGAGGGCCGCAAGACCCGCCCTGAACTGGAAGTGGGCATTTGCGGTGAACACGGCGGTGACCCCGATAGCGTAGAGTTCTGCCACTTGATCGGCAACAACTACGTGTCCTGCTCGCCTTTCCGGGTGCCTATTGCCCGCCTGGCAGCTGCCCATGCGGCCGTCAAGTATTCGAGCGGCAAAGAGAACACCGACAAATAATCTGTTTGTAGACTGCTGGATTAACATCCATTGTTTGCAAAAAGGACGACCCTAAACGGCCGTCCTTTTTTGTATTGCTTTCTGCAATTGTAATAAGATAATTCTGGTATAATTTATTGCACTACTTTATTGCTTTGAGGGTGAATTTTAATAAAACATACGTTGTCCTCTTGAAATTTTCGATTATGGATACTTGAAGAGGCAACTATTCCCAAGGCAATGAGGTCTTTATAATGTAGGAGGGTTCTCACATGGATAAACAGGAACATCTTAGACTCTATAATCAAATGGTGGTGATCCGCCGCGTGGAGGAAAATGCTGCCGAACTCTATCAAAAAGGCGAGATCGGCGGTTTCTTGCACCTGTATATCGGGCAGGAGGCCGTTTGCACCGGTCTGATCGCCGCCCGCCAGCCGCAGGACCGGGTTATCACCGCTTACCGCGACCACGGTGTGGCCATCAGTTGCGGCATCCCGGCCAAATTGGTGATGGCAGAATTGCTTGGCAAAGCCACGGGGGTGTCGAAAGGCAAGGGCGGTTCCATGCATATGGCGGATGTCACGAAGAATTATTGGGGTGGGCATGCTATCGTCGGCGCACATTTGCCCATCGCTGCCGGCCTGGCGCTGGGCGACCAGTATCAGAAAAAGGATGGCGTGACCATCTGCATGTTCGGGGACGGCGCTTCCAACATCGGCTTTTTCCATGAAGCGCTCAATCTTTCCAAGGTGTGGAAATTACCCATTCTCTGGGTGTGCGAAAATAATCTATATGGCATGGGTACGTCTCCTGAACGGGCTTCAGCCGTTTCTGAGATCGTACAGAAGGCCTGCGGCTACGGTATGCCCGCCGGGCAGATCGACGGAATGAACGTCATGACCGTCTATGACAAAGCCAAAGAGATGATCGAAGAAATCCGCACCGGCGGAGGACCGCAATTCCTGGAAATCATGACGTACCGCTATCGCGGACATTCGATGGGCGACCCGGAGCGTTACCGCAAACAAGCGGAAGTCCACCACTGGGAAGAAGAAGACCCCATCGGCGTCTATCACCGCTGGCTGGTGAAAGAGAAAATAGCCACCGAGGCGGCACTCGAAAAGCAGGCCAAGCTGGCGGAAGAGGAAGTGACAGAGGCCATCGCTTTTGCCGAATCCAGCCCCGAACCGGCGCCTGAAGCTTTGTATGAGAATGTTTACGTCGAAGAATAGGAGGGGAAAATGGCAAACATAACCATGCGAGAGGCCATTTCCCA
Source organism: Anaerolineaceae bacterium (assembly GCA_050013615.1). Taxonomy (GTDB): domain Bacteria; phylum Chloroflexota; class Anaerolineae; order Anaerolineales; family Anaerolineaceae; genus JBEKEX01. The sequence goes on along the minus strand of JBEKEX010000112.1, from coordinate 26 downwards.
GGCATTGTGGGAAGAGATGGAACGCG
>JBEKEX010000111.1:0-8661 GCA_050013615.1 Anaerolineaceae bacterium | reverse complement strand
AGTAGTCGGCAGCACCCGAAACGCGGCGACCTCGTCGCTCGCAATGAACAACTGCGAGCTTGGCGACAGGACGGCGTTGATAGAACCGGAAAACAATAACAAGGTTGTCAGAAAAGAAGATGCGAACGCAATAATAGCCACCCGGCGCCAGCCGGGCTTCAAGATAACATAACCCATCATCGCCAGGCACACGATGGAAACCCAAATCCCGTCCGGCAAGCGTCGCTGCAAGTTATACGGTGCATAAGCCATGACTGGAAATGCCAATACCCAGGCCAACAGGAAAAATGGCTTGATATCGGATTGTTTGAATGCAACATACACGCCGACGAGAGCAAATGGCAGCAGCTCGCCAAAAGCCAGCAAATAATCGCCCGGCGGCGGAGAAAGGATGATGTTTTGTTGCGCCCATCCTTTCAAAAACGGGTCCACTAAAAAGGCAATGAACGTATAGACCACCAACGGCGCCGAGAAGCCCACAGCAATCAAGGCATTCATAAAACTCTTTTTCCAGTCGGCAAGATCGAAGTTGAAATGTACCCCTTTTTTAGCGAGTACTAACAGTCCAGCTAACAGTAAATAAACGGCGATCAGGGATAAACCTGTGACTGCCGTCAGCGGTTGAAAGAAACCGATCGCCAGCCAGGGCCAGCCGCTTTTAATAACGCTCCGCACGGAAAAATCAGTGTTGAGCAGAAAACGTCGCAACCCTAATAGCATCAACGCCCGCGCCATGGCTAGATGCGGCAAACCGAATAAAGACAAAAATCCAAACGTCTCAGGCGAATAAAACTCCAAAGGCAAGTTGGCCTTCCACAAGAACTGTCCGCCTAAAGCGAATATCCATCCCAGGCCACCACCCAGGCAAATGACGGCGGTCGCCAGGCGTCGCAGCTTGAGATCTTCGACAAAGATAGAGACGAAATAATAACTTGAGACAATAAAGAAAAGCCCTGCCACCCAGCGAAAGATCTGGAACAGCGCCACCAATTGCTCGTGCTGAGCAGGCGGTGTCGTCAATTTACCCAACAAAAGATAAGGCAGAAAAGATAGAAAGCCAACCTGGGGATAGGCTGTGTAAGGCGTTTTGAACAACCACGCTCCGTTGGCACCGCTCAACATCTTTGCGATATAGGAATTTCCGTCCTGAACCCCGAAAACGAAGCCGGAGAACAGCCAACTCGTCCCTTGCGTGAAATAACCGATCAGGTATGGGAGCGTGGTGATGGCAAGGACAATAGCTGCGAAACAAACCAGCCACCTTTTTTCAGAGCGTGCTACCAAGAAAATTCCTCCTCTTATTAATAACGCCCATCACTACCAACAACGCCAATGTTAAAACAGAAAGCGCACCTCCCGCATAGACCGTCCGTGGAGAAAAAACGAACTCTACCGTATGCCGGCCATTCTTTAAGATAACACCGCGCAGGAGCCCATCGACCGTTTGCAGTGGCTGTCGCTGATGATCAACATACACTTGCCAACCCGGGTAGTTTATCTCCGAAAGCACCAGTAAGCCCGGTCCGTTTATCGTAAGGTTAATTTCATTGGGTTTGATTGAAAACGTAGTCGGAAGATCAGCAATCACATTTGACAAATGGTCGGTTTCGCTCTGCACCCAGGCACGTGGCATCCAAAGGTCATTGCTGTAAATATAGGGGTTTTTTTGAAGCAGCGTCAGTCCCGGTGCATTCAGCAAAAAAGCCGAAACAATATATTTGACATTCAAATAGCCCAATGCCTGTGGATCAGGCAGGTAACCGGAATTATCTTTTTCAGGCGTTCCGGTGACAAAGGGCGGGATCGTCACACTGTATCCGTTCATCGGTACGCCGGTAGCTGTCTGCGTGTAAGCGTCATAAGATGCGAGTTGCATCGGGTCAACGCCATCGGCAAGTTGAACACCATGGGCAATGGCTGTTTGTTGAGGAATGCTATAAGAGGGAGAATAGACACGATAGACCGAGCTATCACTCTCAAGAAAAATGGCAGCAGTCTGTGCCTCGCTCAATACATCCTGCGGCTTGCGAAAATTGATCGAAAACCTGGCCACGCCCACCAATTCGACCACTACCACTATTACCATTAACCCTGCCCATATCTCCGGTTGTAACCATTGCTTCTCACGCGCCAGGATCAACACACAAAAGAGCATATAGGATGCACCTGTCCATAAAAGTTCGGTGGAAAGCGTGTGGCTGACGACATAATAACCGCCGGCCAGCACAAAAACAAACCCAGTGATGCCAGCCATGAACAACATTGGATCAGGGTAGTTTCGAGTCACATCCTTGAAAAGCGAATTGACCGCAATTGTTGTCAGTACGCTGAACGACAACCCTGCCAGAAACATGATCCGTGTCGGGACGCGCAGTAACGAAAAACCGGGCAATTGGGCAAGCTCGCCCACGCCGGGGATGCTGGCGCCCAAGGATACGACGATGGAAACCAGAAATAGTCCAAGCCAAAACCATGCTTGTGAGCGAATAGCCCGGACGCACAGACAATAGAATATCGAAAGGATCGCCAGTGCCCCGGGAAAGATCACCCATTCGGCGCTGATGCTGAACCCTGGGACAAACAAATTCAACAAATTATTGACTGGCAGTGAAAAAGCCAAGTTATCGGCTTCGTTCATTAATTGCCGGGTCGATTGCGAAATAAACTCGACGAGTGGGAATATCAAAGGTGCCGCGATCAGAATGCCCAGGAACAATTGGCTTAGTATCCGTACAACAATCTTCGCAAAAAAGCCAAGCCAAAAGCTGAAATTACTTTTCTGCGAAACGTTATCCGTGAAATGCAGGTTGATGGCGACAAAGCCATAATAGGCGCACCAAATCAATGCCGCATAAGGTATCCAGCGGATGTCGGCCAGCATGATCATGCCGAACACGATTCCGGGAGCAACTTTATAGAACCACCTTTTTCGCTTACGCTCCGCCTCCACCAAATACAACAGCCATGGCGTCCAGCAAATTGCAAAAATAAGTGTCATATGGCCGGCAGCAAAATGCGCCCACAACTTGGGGAAAAGCTCAAAACACAATGCACCCAGGACCGAGGGCCATGATTCATTCCCCAAAGCCTTCAGAAATAAATACATCCCCAGGCCGGCAAAAAAGACATGTAACAGAACCAAAAAGTTAAATGTTTCAGCAGCCGGGAAAAGAACTGCCAGCCAACTTGGCGGATACCAAAGACCGGAAAGTGGATCGGCCGCGAAGGGATAGCCGCTCATGATGGCATCGGACCAAAGCGGCACCTCCCCCCACTTAAAAATAGAGTCGTGGATGTAGACAGCATTGGGATAATGGCTAATCGCAATGTCGGAAAAAGAGGAATTTAACGGATATGCGAAGTCCTTGATATTAGGCAAGATGATCAGCGCAGGTGCAATAATAAGCAGCAGTAACCACCACTTCGTAAATTTCATGGCTCGGTCACCTGATACAAAGAAACGCTGGCATTTTGATAAACCGGGGTCAAGTCCTTTATAATCGACGGGCTTCCCATTTGTCGTTCTCGCGGACCAAGGAACAAATAGTTTACCCGGTTGGTTTGCAAATAGGTATTTTGTTCTATCTCAGACACGGATCCCGAGTAAAACTGAATGACCTCTTTTTCGACAATATCAGAATTCACAGTCTCGAAAGGATGCCCCCACAAAACATGCCGGCCTGTCAGGGCAGGAATAAACGTACCGATCTGAGGTGAGGCCAGAATAATGGCATCTTGGGGTGTATTTGCCTTTATCCAACTGATGGCAGCATCTTCATCTTTGGATAAATACAGAAGTTGATTATGCGCCTGAGCGCCATAGAGCCCCGAGAAAAGCACGATGACATTAGTCAAAATGGAAACAATAAACACAGGAATAAATATCTTGTTTGGGTTTAAAGCCGGCCTGGTACGGCTCAGGGCAACGTAGATGGCGTAAACTGCCAGTATAGCCACTGGGATGTAATAACCTGCCATAAAGCGGCGCTGCAAACTGAAAGGCAAATAAATCAAAACCGGTGCTAAAACCAGCCAGACCAGTAGCAACTTGATTGGAAATTCCTCATGCTGTCGCAACGCACTCCATAATCCCCAAATAGCCAAAATCAAAGCAGGCGAAAATGAAAGGACAAAATTCAAAAAAGCTGGCGCAGGCGTTACATTTTGAGCATTCCAACCAGAAAGTAATGGCGTACTAAGAATGATCCAATATTGATAAGTCAGGTACAGCCCACCCCCAATACCAAACGAGACAAAGGGTTGCCACATAAATTGCCTGGTTTCGATTGCGGACCAAAGCAAAGCGACCGTAATGACAATGGCTGTAATGACAAAATCAAACGGCATAATGGCTGAAAGCAGCAGTCCTGAAATAAATAATAGCAAAGCGTTTTTAAGGTTTGGCTTTTGATTAGTCAGGATAAAAACCCAAAGGACAATTGCAATTCCAATCGTAAAATGGGGACTCGAGAATGCAGACAAAAAAGGATAAGCTTCGGCTACCCAAAGGTCCGACGTAAAAAGCTGGAAGAAAGAGGCGATCCACCCCAGCCCTGACCCAAATAAAACCAGGGCCAATGCTGCTTTGGAAGCTCTTGGATTCGTTGGAAAAATGAATTCACAGAAGTGTTTCGAAGCGAACGCCAAAAGGAAAATGCCGCCCATCCTGGCCAAATGGAACATCACGATGAGCGGAAGTCCTACCCAACGTGCAAAATGTCCCAAGAATAGATAAAAGAGGAAAAGATAAGCGCCTTGTCCCAATTGAGCCGTATAGGGAAGCGTGAAACTCCAATTTCCCAGCCAACCCTCATACATTTTAGCGAGATATGAATTGCCGTCAATAGGGTTCAGCAAAAAGCCGCCAAATCGATATGCATCACCTTGGTTAATAACGCCCCACAGATAAGGCAAAGCAGAAATGAGCAATAGCAGCACGAGACATGTGCTAAAGAATTTCTTGCTGATTTGCACCTTCATAACTGAAAGTATACAGTAAAAGCCTCGTCTTGAGAATTTATCAATACTGTAAACCTTAAGGGCTTGCGTTTCGTTACAAGCTTCTCTATAATCGCTTTATGAATCAATCCTTTCAACTTTATCAATTACAAAAAATGGATAACGACCTCGACCGAATCCAGGTACGTGTCACCACCATCGATCAAATGCTTGCCTCCGATGTTGCATTGAAAAAAGCTGAAAGTGATCTACAAGCGAGCCATGCTTCGAAAGAAGCTTTACAGAAAGAATTGCAAAGCTTACAAGACTTGGTGGATGCCAGGAACATCAAAATGCAGCAAGCCGATTCTTCCCTCTACAGCGGGAAGATCCAGAATTCCAAAGAACTTCAAGACCTTCAGGCTGAAATAGCCGGCCACAAACGATATATCCAACAAACCGAGGACCAGATCTTGGATAAAATGGTGGCGCTGGAACAATGCGAGAAAAATGAGCATGCTGCGCTTGAGGCTTTGGAACAAGTTAGAACAAGCATAGAAGCAACACATACCACTCTGATCGGTGAAAAAACCGATCTTGAAAAAGAAATGGCGCTTTTTCAAGGAAAACGTTCTGCCATCCTCCCCCAGTTACCCACTGGACTGATTTCCACATATGAACAACTTAGGCAAAAAAAAGGTGGAACCGCTGTCGCCATTATCAACGAAGATTCCTGTTCGAGCTGCGGCTCGTCGCTAACTGCGTCAGAATGTCAAATTGCCCGCTCGGGTACAACCATCTTCATGTGTCCGTTCTGCGGTAGAATCCTTTATGGTGGCTGATGATGTTTAGGCTCCCGTCTTTTCACTTCGATATCATTTCTTTCCTACTGGGGATGCTGGCTGCAGGCTTTTTATTGTGGCTAAGCACTTTGTTGAGAAGGTATCTACCAACGTTGAAAGGTGCAGCAGCAAAACGAACGGAGACCGTAAAGCAAAAAAAACTAGCGGGATCAGAAGAAGGATACCGCCAAGAGATTATTCATATTGCAAAAAAAAGGCACTTGGCTCAAAAGCTGTTCCCCATCGACGAGATCTTGATCGAGCCGCGCCTGATGATTCCCCCCGCCAACGCCGGCGCTTCCGAAACACCAACAAATGAATATCTTTCCACTCAAATGGTCCCCTACCTGCCCGACCTTCCTGAATTTTCGGCGCGTTTTAATTTTCCCACCATGTCGATCACCGAAGCATTGCAAAATGGTGCCGATATTGCCATCCTGGGTGCTCCCGGGCAGGGCAAAACAGTTGCGCTGACCTATTTTGCTTCATTGGTCGCAAGTCGAGATCCCAAAGCAGGGAAGTTTGCGGCCATATTACCGATCTTTTTCCACGCGGCCGATCTCAAGCTTGATGCCGATCAAGGAATCCCATTCACCGAGCTGATATTGGGCGCCGTCGCAGCCCAATCGCCCTATTTTGCTCAGAACGGCGTTCAACAAATGCTGAGGAAATCCATCTCTTCCGGAGATGTCCTGTTCCTGATCGATGGTTTGGATGAACTACAGCCTGCTTTGCTGGAACAAACCGTAACGCTCATCACCACACTGAAAAAGGAAACGCCAACGGCACAATTTGTCGTTGCTGCGTCCGGCGATTACACCGATAGATTGATAAATCACACATTCGAACCGGTGAGCCTAGCCGCCTGGACGCAAAGTCAATATAAAGAATTCGTCACGAAGTGGTCCCAGGCGTGGAAAGCGTTGCTGAGCCAGGTGGATGCGAAGGTCTATGCTGATGATAAAGAGATTGTCCAACTCATCAATTGTTGGCTCAATAACGAAGTTAAATTCGATACGCCGATCGAATGGACACTAAAAGTTTGGGGGGCATTTTCGGGCGATTTGTTCGGGCCGACGAGTGTCGATGCATTGGACGCCTATTTCAATCGAATGTTCGAAGGCGGAGTCCCAATCGAAGCCGCTGCCCCGCTCGGTTTGGAAATGACTGCTCAACGGGTTTTATCTGTCGATCTTAGCCAAGCAGAAAAATGGATCATCGGCCAAACGACAGGCCCGGCAGCACAGTCAACGAACGGCGACAGTAATGACTCTAAAACACAGAAAGAAAAAGTTGCTACGACCAAAGCGGAGTGTGACAAGATACTGCGCGCTTTCATCGAAAACGGAATCACCTACATCTTTCCTGATAATACCATCCGCTTCACCTCGCCACTTTTCCCGGCATATTTTGCCTCACTTTCGGATGAAGCGCCCCAGATCCAACCATATCCCAATTTGCTGCACTGGGAATTCGATAAAAGCGTCCTGTTTTTCATGGTTGCACGGAGCAAACCCGGCCCATGGATTCAACAACTTTTGGAAATCGAAGACGCGCCACTTTATCGCAATATCTTGACAATCTCGCATTGGCTGAAGGAAGCACCGATGGATGCAAATTGGCGCTCTCTCCTAATGCGTTCGATGGTTCAACTATTGGGAAAAGATAAGTTACCTATTGGCGTACGTGCCAAATTCATCATTGCGTGTGCGCAATCAAGAGACCCGTCCGTTACGATTCTTTTCAAACAACTTGCATCATCTCCATCATCCAACTTGCGCCAACTGGCGGCACTGGGCATTGGACTCATGGGAGATCAAAAATCCGTTGCAACGCTTGCAAACCTGATCACTGACCCGGTGATCGAGGTACGCTGTTCGGCGTGCTTCTCTCTTTCGACCTTTGGCAATGCAACCGCGTTGCAGCTTTTAGCCGAGGCTCTGATGACCGGCGATGAACACCTCCGCCAAAGCGCAGCGGAGGCTCTATCCACTGTACCAGGTGAAGGCCAGGAAATTATCAAGAATGCGGCGACTTATAGCGATATTCTGGTGCGAAGAGCATCAGTGATTGGCTTGGGGCGGGTTAACGCGCCATGGTCCAAGGCACTTTTGGAGAAAATCACGGTAGAAGATAGCCAATGGGTCGTGCGCAACGCTGCGCTTCAAGCATTGGAAGGATTGCAGAATCCCAATGTTAATGCCCTGCACCCGCTTAAAAAACTATCGGAATGCGATTGGTTGATCAAGTTCGCAGAACAACATGGCACCAGCATTGCGTCTGATGCCCTGCCTATTTCTATATTGTTACAAATCCTTAAATCCGGAACTCCAGAAGAAAAATTGTCTGCGCTTCCCTACGGACGTTACGTCGCAGACGAAAGCGCGGCACTTGCAATCTATAGCTTATTCTATAGTGAGCAAAGCACTATCAAAGAAGCAGCCGCCATCTCGCTTTGGTACATCGCCATCAGCGGCGTTAATCTGCCTAATCCTGATCAGTACGGTTTTGCTTAGCTAAAAAAGCGATGATTCTTTTCTGAATGCCGATGGCGTCTTGATTCATCACCGAGATAAGCTTATCGCGGCTGGTTTTCCCGCCAACGATCTCAATTGTGGATGGAGCAACGCTCAAGAAATCCGCCAGGAACTCGATTAATGCCTGGTTAGCCTTTCCCTCGACGGGTGGCGCCGTCAACCGGATCTTGACAGTTCCATCCTCCATCACCTCGGTAATCTCATTACGACTACAACGCGGGATAACCTTTACTGCCAAAGCAGATCCCAATTCCCCATTGTGGAAATGATATTTGCGTTTTTCGGTCATTGAATCACCCCAGTGAATTAATGATAGCAATCAACAGATAACTGACAACTTCCAA
>JBEKEX010000110.1:0-8752 GCA_050013615.1 Anaerolineaceae bacterium | reverse complement strand
TCTTATGTCAAGTATTAACACGTTGGTACAGGGTCGCGGTTGACGGGCACTGCATTCTCGGGCACAATTGTTTTCATGAGCACCCAAGCACGCCTGCTGCAGTTGGCCCGAGCCGCCCGATGGGGCGTGGCCTTGACCATCCTGTTTGGGTTAATAGGCGGCATCCTGATGTTGGCGCAGGCCAGGCTGCTCACCTCGGTGATCAACGGCGTGTTTTTGGAACAGCAGTCGTTGGGGGAAGTATGGCCGCTTCTGCAGATGTTGCTAGTGGTATTCTTCCTGCGGGCGATCTTCATCTGGGGGCAGGAAATTTCTGCTAACCAAGTAGCCGTCCAGGTTAAGAACAATCTGCGTGACCTGCTACTGAAGCACATTTTTCGCTTGGGGCCTGCCTTCAAGCAGGATGAAGAAAGCGGCGAGCTCGTCACGGCTGCTCTGCAGGGGGTGGAAGCCCTGGACGCTTATTTCAGCCAATACCTGCCGCAGTTGGTGCTGGCGGTGATGGTGCCACTTATTATTTTAGTCGCCGTGTTCCCGCTGGACTTGCTCTCGGCGCTCGTTTTGGTGCTGACGGCTCCTTTGATCCCGGTCTTTATGATGCTGATTGGAAAAAGCTCCGAGACGGCCACCAAGCGGCAGTTCACAGTCTTGAGCCGCATGAGCGCCTATTTCCTGGATACATTGCAGGGATTGACGGCGCTGAAATTGTTGGGACAGAGCAAAACTGTTGCACAAAAGGTTTCCGGGGTGAGTGAGACCTACCGCCAGGCGACCATGAACGTGCTCAAGATTACCTTTCTGTCGGCGCTGGTGCTGGAACTGGTTGGGACGATCAGCGTTGCCATCGTGGCCGTGGAGGTCGGGCTTCGTTTGCTGGCAGGTCAGATGCTTTTTTCACAGGCGCTCTTTTTGCTGGTCATCGCTCCCGAATTCTATATGCCACTACGGCTGCTGGCCCTGCGTTACCACGCCTCTGCGACCGGCGTGACGGCAGCGAAACGCATCTTCGCCATTCTGGACCTTGAGCCATTGGAAAACGATGCAAAGCTGGCTGCAGCACCGGTGGTGTCTTTCGATAGCGATAGAAAGGGCGGCATTTCGATTGCATTCAAAGATGTGCATTTTGCCTATCCTGGCCGCGAGCAGGAAGCGTTGCAAGGGGTTACGTTCGATATCCCCGCTGATACGATGACGGTCTTGGTCGGGAAGAGTGGCTCAGGGAAGAGCACGGTGGCGCAGTTGCTCTTGAAGTTCAGTGAGCCGCAGGGGGGCAGCATTTTGGTAAATGGCATGCCACTCGGCTCTATCCCCATAGCACAGTGGCGCAGGGAGCTTGCCTGGGTATCGCAGACGCCTTATCTTTACCATGAGTCGATCCTCTATAATCTGCGCATAGCCAAGCAAGATGCAACTGTGGAAGAAATAACAACGGCTTGCCAAAGAGCACGCCTTCAAGAATGGATCGAGGTTTTGCCGGAAGGCATTGATACCAACGTCAGCGAATTGGGGACACGGCTGAGCGGCGGTGAGGCCCAACGTTTAGCATTAGCGCGAGCGTTTCTACGAGATGCTGCATTGTTAATTTTGGACGAACCGACGGCGCACCTCGACCCCAAGCTCGAAGACCAGCTTGCTGCCGCCACCCGAGAGATTTGCAAGGGGCGAACGGTGCTGATCATTGCGCATCGGCTGACCACGATCCAGGAGGCCGATCAAATCGTCGTGCTGGATAATGGCAAAGTAGTTGAAGAAGGCAAGCACCGCGAGCTGCTTGCTCACAACGGCGCCTATCACGAGCTGATTAGAGATTTCATAGCGTAATATGAAGACTCTCTTTCGTTTGATCAGTTTCTTGCGCTCGTTTTGGGACCAAGTGGCGCTCTCGGTGCTGCTGGGCGTCGCCACCATTGCCAGCAACATCGGCTTGATGGGGACGTCGGCTTTCCTGATCTCATTTGCTGCTCTACACCCCTCGATTGCTTATTTGGAAGTAGCCATCGTCGGTGTGCGGTTCTTTGGGATCGCACGCGGCGTTTTTCGTTACCTGGAACGCCTAGTCTCCCATTCGGCAAATTTCAAGTTGTTGGCGAGCCTGCGGATGTGGTTCTACGAGCGCCTGGAACCCCTGGCGCCGGCCCGATTGTTGAATTACAAAAGCGGCGATCTGTTATCCCGGGCGGTGATGGATATTGACACCTTGGAGAATTTTTATGTCCGGGTGGTCTCGCCGATCATTGTCGCCGCCGTGGTTACCCTGGGGATGAGTTGGTTTATCGGCAGTTTCAATCCGTTATTGACGCCCATTTTAGCGGGTGGGTTACTGATCAGCGGAATTGGTCTGCCGCTATTCACGTATTTTGCCAGCCGCAAGCCTGCACAGCAGATGGTGGTCTTACGATCTGAGATGAGCGGTCAAATGGTGGATGACCTCCTCGGAATGAACGATCTGATCGCTTATCAACAGGAGCCGGAAGCGTTGGACCTACTGTCGGAGTTGAGCAGTGGCATGGGGAAAGCGCAAATGCGCCTGGCGGTCGCCGGTGGGGCAGGCAGTGCCTTGGGCTCATTGCTATCGAACTTCACCATGTGGGTCGTGCTGGTGGCTGCCATCCCGTTGGTCAGCAGCGGCAAGCTCGACGGTATTCTGTTGGCGGTGGTGGTGTTGCTGACTATGGCCAGTTTCGAAGCAGTGCAGCCCTTGCCACAGGCGGCTCAAAACCTGGAGAGCAGCCTGGAGGCTGCTGACCGGTTGTTCGTACTGGCCGATTCGAAGCCGGCAGTGAACGAACCGATGCAAACCCTGACCCTCTCGAAAACATCGGATATCACCATCGACCACTTGTCTTTCCAATATGAAAATGGCTTGCCTAAAGTGCTAGATGGGATCGATCTGGAGTTGCCTTTCGGGAAGCGAGTGGCGGTTGTGGGACCGAGCGGTGCCGGCAAAACGACACTGCTCAATCTCTTGCTCCGTTTTTGGGAATATAAAGAGGGCTCGATCTTGTTGGATGGCAAGGAATTGCGCGATTATTCCAGCGATGAGTTCCGGCAGAGCATCAGCGTAGTCTCACAAGCGACTCATCTGTTCGCTGCCACGCTACGGCAAAATCTGCTGCTGGCAGCCCCAACTGCAGAAGATGCGAAATTGCGCCAGGTCCTTGAAGAGGTCAGCCTGTCCGAGTGGGTCGCCAGTCTCCCGGAAGGGCTGGACACCTGGCTGGGCGAGGGCGGTGTTAAGATGAGCGGCGGCGAGCGGCAACGGATTGCCATTGCTCAAGCGCTGCTGAAAGATACCCCGATCCTGTTCCTCGACGAGCCCACCTCCAACCTGGATGCCACGACCGAGCGTAAGTTGCTGGCTTTGTTGGATGAGGTCATGCAAAACAAGAGCGTCCTATGGGTTACACATCGCCTGGCCGGGCTTGAAAAGGTGGACGAAATTGTCGTACTAGATGGGGGCAAGATCGTCGAACGCGGCCGGCATGAAGATCTGTTGGCTCGGAATGGAGCTTACGCGGCCATGTGGCAAATCCAGCACAATATCATCCAATAACGATAGGGTTATTGCAGAGCATCCCGGAGTTGCTGCTCGGTGATAGCTCCCTGGCGGAGCACCTTGGGTTCGGCTTGGGTGCAATCGACGACGGTGGAGGGGATGCCGCCCGGGCAAACGCCGCCATCCAGGATCAGATCGATCTGGCCATCGAGTTGTTGGAGCACGTCTTGGGCCGTCTTGGGATTGAGGCCGCCGGAGAGGTTGGCAGACGTTGTGGCGAGGGGACCGGCCGCATTGAGGATGGCGCGCGCGAAGGTATGATCTGGCATTCGTACGCCGATGGTGGGGGTGGGGGAAAGGATGTTGGGGAGGTTGGGGTGACGCGGTACTATCAGCGTGAGTGCGCCGGGCCAGAAACGATCTGCCAGTTTGCGGGCGGAGGGCGTGAAAGATTGGGTGAGCTGCGGCAGTTGGGCAATGTCGCCGATCAGCACAGCAATGGACTTGTTGAAATCCCGGCCTTTGGCGGTGAACAAAAGCTCGACTGCCTGTGCGTTAAAGGCGGAGGCTGCCAGGCCATAAACGGTATCCGTTGGGAAAGCGATCAAACCATTCTCTTTGAGAGTGGAAAGCGCCACAGCGATTGAATCGGGTTGTTCGGCGGGGATGATCCTGGTTTTCATAGCGGCGTACCTTCAGGGGTTTGAATTTGTAGCAGACGAGGGCGCCCGGCCAGATCGGAGAGCACCTGGATGGCTGCACCGATAAAAATGCTGCCGGCAAGCTCTATGGCGGCTTCTTTCTGCTCGTGTTCGATCTCCAAAAGCAGGATTCCACCCGGCGCCAGATGGGAGGGAGATAGTTCCAGCAATCTTTGGATAACTGTCAGCCCTTGCGGGCCGCCGTCCAGGGAGAGGCGCGGCTCGAACTTACTCACGGGCAGCGTTGCCAGCTTGCCGGTGGGGATGTAGGGAAGGTTGGCGCAGATCATATCGAATGTCGAACTATCGGATGGCAGTAAATCGGCATGCACGAAATCGATTTTGTTTTGGACATGGTGCAGCTCGGCGTTTTGCCGGGCGAGGGCTAGGGCCGGTTGTGATAAGTCAGTGGCGGTAATTTGCGCTTCAATCGTTTTCACGGCCAATGCAATGGCAATACACCCGGAGCCAGTGCCAACATCAGCGATGCGGCGGCGGTTGGGGTGGAGCTTCAGCCAGTCGAGAGCGGTGGTGACCAGCAGTTCCGTCTCGGGGCGTGGGATGAGAACTTCCGGTGTGACGATGAAATCCAACCCATAGAATTCCCAATGCCCCAGCAGATAGGGCAAGGGTGTGCCCTGCACCAATGCTTCGCGCAAAGAGTGTAATTTTTCCAATTGTTGGTCGGTGAGGGGTATTTCAGGGTGGGCTACCACCCATGAACGCGGCTGTCCCAAAACATGGCCCACCAATAGCTGGCAACTGAGAAGGGGTGTTTCGTCTGCCTCAGGCAACTTGCCCGCAGATTCTTTCAACCAGGAATCGATGTCAATCGTCACTTTCCCCTGTCAATCGTTCTGTCTCGTCCCGCAAAGACAGTTCGTCGATGAACCCATCCAAATCGCCATCCATGACGGCAGCGATGTTGAAGTTCGAAATGTTGATGCGGTGGTCGGTGACGCGGGACTGCGGGAAGTTGTAGGTGCGAATTTTTTCCGAGCGCTCACCGGTGCCGATTTGTGAGAGGCGAGTAGTTTCCAGCGCCTGCTGGCGTTTTTGCTGTTCGATATCATACAAACGGGCGCGCAGGATGCTCATGGCACGCAAACGATTCTGCAGTTGCGAGCGCTCGTCCTGGCAGGCAATCACGATGCCGGTGGGAATGTGCGTGAGGCGCACGGCCGTAGAGTTCTTTTGCACGTTTTGACCACCGGCACCCGATGAACGGAAAACGTCAATTTTGAGATCGGATTCAGGGATCTGGATCTCGACTTCATCGACCTCAGCCAGCACGGCAACGGTGACGGTCGAGGTGTGGATGCGGCCTGAGGATTCGGTGATGGGGACACGCTGTACGCGGTGGACACCCGATTCATACTTCATGCGTGAGTAAGCGCCTTTGCCTTTGACGGTGAAAATAACCTCTTTATAACCGCCGATGCCGATGGCATTTTCAGAGAGAATCTCGACCTTCCAGCTTTTGCGCTCGGCGTAATGGCTGTACATGCGCATCAATTCGGCGGCGAATAAAGCGGCTTCATCCCCGCCGGCTCCAGCACGGATCTCTACGATCACATTTCGGTCATCACGCGGGTCTTTGGGCACCATCAAACTTTTCAAATCTTTTTCGAGGGTAGCCACTTTGGGCTCGAGTTCTTGCAGTTCGGAAACGGCCATTTGGCGCAGTTCGTTATCTTCCGAATCCTGCAAAGCGCGCGCTTCCTCGATATTCTGTAGTGTTTGCCGGTAGAGGCGGGCTTTTGCGATGATGGCGTCCAAATCGGAGCGCTCTTTGGCAAATTCAGCTACTTTTTGGTAGTCGTTGGCATTTTCTTCCAACAAGTGATCCAACTCATTGTAGCGTGCTTCGATGGCAGATATTTTTTCCAGCATATGAAACCCCTCACGATAATTGTTCTATCGTTGAAGTGAAAATACGATTTTGACAGGGCAATTATACCAGCCTTGGCCTTGGGAGCTATGGATTTGAAAAATGATGCGGATTACTATGGACTTGTGGTTGACATCGGAGATATAATGTAAAAAATAGAGTATACGATTATTCATGTCAAAATAGTAAGGATTGTTTGAACTTTATCATTATGTGAACATCGTTGTCTATTGGAGGAGGAAATTATCATGGATGGAACAGTCCTTTCACAATGGCAGTTTGGCATTACCACTGTCTATCATTTCTTTTTCGTACCTCTGACGTTGGGCTTGAGTGTGCTTGTAGCCATCATGGAGACCTTGTACGTTCGAACAGCTAATGAGACCTACAAGCGAATGGCAAAGTTCTGGGGAAATTTGTTCGTAATCAACTTTGCCATGGGTGTAGTGACCGGCATCGTGATGGAGTTCCAGTTTGGAATGAACTGGTCAGGCTATTCAAGCTTCGTGGGGGATATCTTTGGAGCACCGCTGGCGATCGAGGCACTGCTGGCCTTCTTCCTGGAATCCACTTTCTTGGGGCTATGGATCTTTGGTTGGGACCGGTTTTCCAAACCGTTGCATTTGTTGACCATTTGGCTGGTGGCAATCGCCAGCAATTTATCAGCGTTCTGGATCTTGGACGCCAATTCATTCATGCAGCACCCGGTAGGCTACGTCGAACAGAATGGGCGGCTGGTCATGACCGACTTTTGGGCACTATTGACCAATCCCTATGTTTGGGGGCAGTTCCCGCACACGGTAGCGGCCGGTTTTGTCACGGCTGCTTTCTTTGTCATTGGCATCAGCGCCTATCATCTGCTCAAGAAAAATGAGAACGATCTTTTCAGTAGGTCATTCGTCATGGCAATGTTTTTTGGTTCCGTGTCGGTGGTGGCAGTGATCTTCATCGGAGATTACCAGGCGAAGCAGATGATCCATTTGCAACCCATGAAAATGGCCGCCGCTGAAGCATTATGGAATGATGAAGATCCTGCTGCATTTTCTCTTTTTGGCATTCCCGATCAGGAAAATAGAGAAAACCACCTCTCTATTAGGGTGCCATACATGCTCAGCGTTTTGGCTTATGACCGTCCTGAAGGCGAAGTGGAAGGCATCAACGAGCTACAGGCTGAGTATACGGCCCAATACGGCCCAGGTGATTACGTGCCCGACGTGTTCGTCACTTTTTGGACCTTCCGCATCATGGTTGGCTTGGGAATGTTGATGGGTTTGTTCGTTCTCTACGGCCTCTATCTCATTTTGCGCAAAAAATCTTTCTCGAACGCCAAATTCTTGGGGCTATTTCCTTTTGCCATTGCGTTCCCCTACTTGGCCAATACTTCGGGCTGGATACTGACCGAAATGGGGCGCCAGCCCTGGGTGGTTTATGGTCTGCTCAAGACCAGCGATGCAGTTTCACCGATGCTCAAAACCCAGCCCGGAATGGTGCTGAGCTCGCTGATCATCTTCACTCTGTTGTATGCCGTGTTGATGGTCGCCGATGTTTATCTGTTGGTCAAATATTCCAAAGCTGGTCCGCAGGTCGAACCGGTAGTGATTGACGTCAAAGAAAGCCCAATCCATTAGGAGGAAAATCATGGAATTCCTGCCTACTCTCTGGTTTGTATTGATTGCCGTTCTTTATATCGGCTATTTTGTGCTGGAAGGTTTCGATCTGGGCGTGGGGATTTTATTGCCTTTTCTTGGAAAAGACGACCCCCAGCGCAGGATGATCATCAACACCATTGGCCCACATTGGGATGGGAATGAGGTGTGGTTGATCACTGCCGGTGGTGCAACTTTTGCCGCTTTCCCCCAATGGTATGCAACGCTTTTCAGCGGTTTCTACCTGCCACTGTTCTTGCTGCTGGTAGGTCTGGTGATACGGGGGGCGGCATTGGAATTCCGCAGCAAAGATGACAACCCGCTTTGGAGGAAGTCGTGGGATTGGGCAATCTTCATCGGCAGCCTTTTGCCGGCCTTCCTGTGGGGTGTGGCATTTGCCAATTTTGTGCGCGGCGTCCCCATCGATGCCAGCATGCAATACGTGGGCGGGTTCTGGAATCTTCTCAATCCCTTTGCCCTTTTGGGCGGCGTGGCTACCGTGCTGGGGTTTATCCTGCATGGCGCCATCTTCTTGTCCTTGAGGACGACGGACCCCATCATGACTCCTGCGCGGCGCGTTGCGAAGGCACTATGGTTGCCCACGGCCGTGGTGATGGCCAGCTATGGCGCAGCCACGATCGTTTTTACGGATCATTTGGGAAGCTTGGGATTCATTCCGGTTGTGGTCAGTGTGTTGATGTTGGTAACGCTGGTTGCTGGCGGGCTGCTGATCCGCCAGGGGCGATGGGGCTGGTCATTTGCCAGTACCGCCCTCAGCCTGCTGTTCCTGGTCGGCTCGATATTTAGCTGGTTGTACCCGCGGGTGATGGTTTCCAGCCTGGACCCGTCATTCAGCCTCACCATCCAGAATGCGTCATCGGGCGAGATGACCTTGCACGTCATGACCATCGTCGCGGCGGTCCTTGTGCCCATCGTGCTAGCCTACCAGGCCTGGAGTTATTGGGTATTACGGAAGCGTGTGACTGGAGAGCCAGAGTCCTTACATTATTAAACTCAT
>JBEKEX010000109.1:0-8828 GCA_050013615.1 Anaerolineaceae bacterium | reverse complement strand
TCCCTACTAAGGAAAGTGGCAGACTGGCAGCAACTACTGCGGCGACGTTGGCAATTACTCCGTTGGCCACGCCGGTGCCACCGACGCCTACCGCCATGCCGGCCAACCCGGCCCAGGTAACGTCATCAGGAATAACCCTGAGTCTGATCACCGGAGCAGCATTCACGCTGATTGTTTTTATCTTGTTAGGACTATATTTGGGTTTTCAAAAAGCTATTCATAGGCGGTAAATAGTGCATGTTCGATAAAGAAAAAGTAAACGATGGTGTCAATGATAACCAGCTTCCCTGCCTGATCGTCGGGCTGGGCAATCCCGGACGGGAATATCGTCAAAGCCGGCATAACGTCGGATTTATGGCGATCGACCAGCTTGCGGCAAAGCTGGATATCCGCATGAGCCGGGTCCAGTCTCATGCGATCGTCGGCATGGGCAGCCACCAGGATAGGAAGGTGATTCTCGCCAAGCCCCAGACCTTTATGAATGATTCGGGAAAATCGGTCTCCGGTCTGATGCATTATTACAAGTTACCGATCAACAATTTGATGGTCATTCACGATGATATCGACCTGCCTTTTGGCGTGCTCCGCATCCGCCCAGCAGGTGGTTCGGCCGGACAAAAAGGTGTGGCGTCGATCATCGAGCGGATTGGGACGCAGGATTATCCCCGCATGCGGATTGGTGTCGGCAGGCCGCCGGGCCGTAAAGCAGCTGCCAGCTATGTCTTGGAAGATTTCGGTGCCGAAGAACAGCAAATCCTCCAGTCTGTTTTTGACCAAGCGGTCGAGGCAGTCCTCGTCTTTTTGGAAGCCGGCATCGATCAGGCAATGAATCGATTTAACGGGCCGGCGTTGAAGGAGTAGGTTACCCTTGCTGGATGACATTCGAGCGTTGTCAGCTTACCAAAGCCTGGTAAGCAATCTTTCATCTGCCAACCATGTGACGAGTCTGGCGCTGCCGCGGGCAGCACGGCTGCCGGTATTGGGGGCATTGTCCGAGAGCCTGGAACGTCCCATTCTCTTGTTGACCGACCGTGCCGACCATGCGCTCACCCAAATGGACGAACTGGGATTCTGGATCCCGCAATCCACGCGGATGTTGTTCCCGGAACCTACGCCGCTTTTCTACGAGCAGGCAGCGTGGGGCAGTGCCACGCGCCGTGATCGCCTCTTGTGCCTGACAGTTTTGGCAGCCTATCATCTGCCGGGTGCCAACAAACCACAGAAACCGCCGGTCATTGTAGCCCCCTTGCGTTCCGTGATGACGCGCACCTTGCCCAGACGGGATTTTCTGATTGCTTGCAAGGTCATCAAAGTGGGCCAGCAGATCGTTCCGGAAACGCTGCTACGGCATTGGGTCAACATTGGCTACCAATCGGCTGAAATTGTGGTCGAGACCAGCCAATTCTCGCGACGCGGCGGCATTTTAGATATCTGGCCGCCTGCAGAGCCCTATCCGATCCGCATCGAGTTTTTCGGAGATGAGATCGAGACTCTGCGGCAATTCGATCCTGCTTCACAGCGCACCGTGACCAATCTCGAAAAACTCTTGGTGACTCCGGCGCGCGAAGTACTGATCGATAATGAAAAACATGTGGATACCGGCGGCGATGAAATGGAAGAATTCTATCTTCCACTGTTCCATTCAGCACACGCCAGTATTCTGGATTATTTGCCGCAAAATGCCTTGGTGATGGTCGATGATCAATCGTTGCTGCAATCCATCGCCGGGGAGATCGAAGAGCAATCGGTCAAACTGCGTCAGGAAAGCATCGCCGAAGGCACCTTGCCGGCGGAATTTCCCGTGCCCTATATTTCCTGGTCAGAGATTCAGGATAGCCTGAGTGGACACGATTGGCTGGAATTGGGATACGGCTCAGAAGAGGACGTTTCCGAACTGGGGGCTTCTTTTGTGCCGGGCCCACGCTTTGGCGGCAAGTTGAAGCAGGTAGTGGATTACGTTCGAGGCCAGCTTGATGCCGGGAACAAAGTTAGCATTGTTTCCAGGCAGAAACAGCGCCTGGAAGAAGTGTGGAATGAATACCAGCGTGGGCTGGACGTTAACGTTTGCCCAGAATTCATCGAGGGGAGCTTAAGCGACGGCTGGGTTTTGAGCTCTCCAAGACGGAATGGGCTCGTCCTGTTAACAGACGGCGAAATCTTTGGCTGGGAGCGGCCTCAGCCGCGCCAGAAAGCGCAACGGGCTGCCACTTCGCCGGAAGATAGTTATGCCGATCTCAAGCCGGGTGACTGGGTGGTGCACGTTGAGTATGGTATTGGACGTTTTATCGGCCTGGTGCGGCGTACGCTCGAAGGGGTCGAACGTGACTTTCTATGCGTCGAATACGAGGGCAGCAACCAACTATTCGTCCCCATCTACCAGGCTGATCGACTCAGCCGTTATATCGGGCCGGACGAAAGCCCACCCACGGCAACCCGGCTGGGAACACCCGAATGGACTGCCGCAAAACAACGGGTGCGCGAGGCGGTGCGGGAAGTGGCGCGCGACCTGTTGGAGTTATACGCCAAGCGTCAACTGGCAGTTGGACACGCTTTCGGCCCGGACAGCGCCTGGCAGAGAGAACTTGAAGCCAGCTTCCCCTATATCGAAACCGAAGACCAAGTGCGCGCCATTGTTGAGGTGAAGAAAGATATGGAGAACGCACGTCCGATGGACCGCCTGTTATGCGGGGACGTCGGTTATGGGAAGACGGAAGTGGCACTTCGGGCGGCCTTCAAAGCAATCAATGACGGGAAGCAAGTTGCCATGTTGGTGCCCACTACCGTGTTGGCGCAACAGCATTTCGATACATTCCGCCAGCGCCTTGCTCCATTTCCGGTTACGGTCGAGATGTTGTCACGCTTTCGGACGCCGCGTGAGCAGGAAGAAATCTTGCTGAAATTGGCGCTGGGTGAGATCGATATCATCATCGGCACGCACCGCCTGATCCAGTCCGATGTGACATTCAAGGATTTGGGACTGGTGATCATCGATGAAGAGCAGCGTTTTGGCGTGACCCACAAAGAGTTTTTCAAGAAGCTGCGCACCGAAGTCGACGTGCTCACGCTGACCGCTACGCCAATCCCGCGGACGCTCTATATGGCACTGACCGGCGTGCGCGATATCTCGATGATCAATACCCCGCCGGCCGAGCGGCTGCCCATCACTACTCATATCGGGCCTTATTCCCCCCGTTTGGTGCGTCAGGCGATCTTGCGCGAGCTCGAGCGCGGAGGTCAAATATTTTTTGTCCATAACCGCGTCCAGACCATTGGTGGGATGGAATCTCACCTCAAACAGTTGGTGCCGGAGGCGAGGATAGGCATTGCCCACGGCCAGATGCGCGAGACAGAACTCTCGACGGTCATGGAGCAGTTCACCCACGGTGAGATCGATATCTTGCTTTGCACGTCGATCATCGAATCGGGACTGGATATTCCCAATGCGAACACGTTGATCGTAGACCGCGGGGACGCGTTCGGCCTGGCTCAGCTTTACCAGTTGCGCGGTCGGGTGGGACGCGGCGCACAGCGGGCTTACGCCTATTTCTTCCGCCACAAGCGCCGGGCACCGACGCCTGAAGGACAGGAACGGTTGGAAGTGATCGCTGAGAACACCCAATTGGGTGCTGGTTATTCGATCGCAATGCGCGACCTGGAAATGCGCGGCGCGGGCGATCTGCTGGGGACCCGCCAGCATGGCCTCATTGCCGACGTGGGCTTCTATCTTTACACGCGGATGCTGGCCCAGGCGGTGCGTGAGCTACGCCAGGTGGGGGGGATCAAAGAGCTGCCTGACCAGACGCTGGCATTCAAAGAACTACGCAGCATGGTTAGCGTCGATTTGCCGGTCTCCATTGGAATCCCAGTCGAATACGTCGCCGACCAGGGTATGCGCCTGCGCTTGTATCGCCGGATTGCCGATATGCAATCTGAGGCAGAGATCGATGCTTTGGCAGAGGAATTTATCGACCGCTTCGGTCCGCTGCAAGACGAAGTGGAGGGCTTATTGTTCCAGATGCGGGTCAGGGTGCGCGCTGACCTGGCCGGCCTGGCATCGATAGCGGTGGAAGGGGAGCAACTTGTCTTGCGCTTCCCGCCGTTGCCGGAAGGTGTAGCCACGCGCAATTTGCCGCCTTTGTCGCGGGCACGGGCGGGAAAGAACGCCTATTGGATGCTCGCCAATTTCGACGACGAGGGATGGCGGCAAAACTTGATGGACGTGCTGTCGGAGATCGTCGATTTACGCATCACTTAAAATGTGATACAATTCTTTCATAGAACATACTTTCTCAATCTCGCGTCATCGCAGCCCCATGTATTTTAATATTTACCCAAAAGGATCATTATGGAGTTCAAGCTTCATTCTCCTTACCAACCGACCGGTGACCAACCCGAGGCTATCCGTCAATTAGTGGAAGGTATTCAGAAGGGATACCATGACCAGGTTTTGCTGGGGGCAACCGCTACCGGCAAGACTTTTGCCATGGCAAACGTGATCACCCAATTGCAAAAACCGGCTTTGGTGATGGCACATAACAAAACGCTGGCAGCACAGCTTTATGCTGAATTCAAGGAGTTTTTCCCTGAAAATGCTGTTGAGTATTTCGTCTCCTATTACGATTATTATCAGCCGGAAGCTTACGTTCCCCGGCATGACCTTTACATCGAAAAGGAAACGGACATCAACGAGGAAATCGATCGCTTGCGGCTAGCGGCCACCATGTCGTTAATGTCGCGCCAGGATGTGGTCATTGTTGCCTCGGTCTCCTGCATCTATGGTTTGGGCGATCCATCAGAGTATGGCAAAGCAGTCGTCACGCTCAAGAAAGGTGAGATCTACCGGCGGAATGCTTTGCTGCGACAACTGATCGAAAGCCAATATTCCCGCAACGACCTTGAACTGAAACCCGGCACGTTCCGGGTGCACGGTGATACGCTGGAAATCTTCCCGGCTTATGAAGACCACCTGGCTTATCGCGTCAGCTTCTTTGGTGATGAGGTCGAACGCCTGATGGCTTTCAATCCTATGTTGGGCGAGATATTGGAAGAGCCGGACGAGATAACCATCTATCCAGCCAAGCACTACATCACGCAGGAAGACCGATTGAAGAAGGCGATCCATGATATCGAGGCGGAACTCGACGAGCGCATCGCTTATTTCAAATCGCAGGACCGTTTACTGGAAGCCCAACGTATCGAACAGCGCACCCGCTACGACCTGGAAATGCTGAAAGAGGTGGGATATTGCGCAGGCATTGAAAACTATTCCCGACATTTGGATCAGCGTCCGGCCGGCAGCCACCCCTGGACCCTAATGGATTTCTTGCCAAGTGAATATTTGTTATTCATCGATGAATCGCACATGACCATCCCGCAGATCCGCGGCATGTATCATGGCGATCGTTCCCGCAAGGAAATTCTTGCCGATTATGGCTTTCGGCTTCCATCGGCGCTGGACAACCGCCCGTTGACCTTCGAAGAGTTCGAGCAGGAAATGGGTTATACCATCTACACGTCTGCCACGCCGGGACCTTATGAATTGGGGCGGGCAAATCAGGTAGTGGAGCAGATCATCCGCCCGACCGGGCTGGTAGACCCTGAGATCGAGATCCGGCCCACCAGCGGCCAGGTCGACAACCTGATCGGCGAGATCAAAGCCAGGACAGGTGCGGGGGAGCGTGTGCTGGTCACCACCTTGACCAAGCGGATGGCCGAAGACCTTTCCGATTATTTAATGGAGATGGGCATCAAGGTGCACTACCTCCATTCTGAAGTGGAGACTTTGGAGCGGGTAGGTATCCTGCGTGACCTGCGCCTGGGAGTCTTCGATGTGGTGGTAGGGATCAACTTGCTGCGAGAAGGTCTGGATTTGCCCGAAGTTTCACTGGTAGCGATCCTGGATGCAGACAAGGAAGGGTTTTTGCGTTCGCAGACCGCACTCATCCAAACCATTGGCCGGGCAGCACGTCACGTGCATGGCAGAGTCATCATGTATGCCGACAAGATCACCGATTCGATGAAGATGGCCATCGAGGAAACATCACGGCGGCGCGCCAAGCAAGTGGCTTATAACCAGGAACATGGGATCGAGCCCGTCAGCATCATCAAGGCTGTTTACGATATCACCGAGCGTTTGCAAGCCAGCCAGAGCGCGGCAGAAGAAAAAGCCGAATACAAGACAAAACGTGGGCCGGCAATGCCGAAGCACGAGCTCAAAGCTGTGATCACAGAGCTCGAAAGGCAAATGAAGGAAGCTGCCCGCGACCTGCAATTCGAGAAAGCAGCTGCATTGCGCGATCAGATCTATAACTTGCGCGAGTTCCTTGCAGATGAATCAGACGTTCCACCCTGGCAGAAAGCAAAGATCCTGGCCGGCGAGATGGACGATTCCGACGATTGATGCATCCTGTTGTACCGATTAGATACTATACGTAACCCGGAAGCGGTCGAATTCCCCCGTGGCCGGTTGCCACTCGGTAGTGACTTGTGTGACCTGAGAGATGGCAGGGCCTTCGCGGAGCGCGTCGGCCAATAAAAGCAGGGCTTCACGACGGCCTTCAGCGAGCACTTCGACCTGACCGTCATAGGTATTCCGTACCCAGCCAACGATACCCAATTCATAGGCTTGGTCGGCGACAAACGCCCGGAACCCGACACCTTGGACGAGGCCCTCGACCACTGCGTGCAATCGCTCGATTTGCTTGGTGTCCGCCATTTCTAGGGTTCACCATCCTCATCTGCAAAATCGGAATCCTCATCGTCTTCGTCGAAATCGATGATGGAGTCCAGATCGTCCTCATCCGGCCTGCCGAAATCGAACAGCTCCATACGCTGGTAATCTTCGGTAAAGCTCAAATTGTCGAGCGCCATTTCCAGAAATTCGGCTTCGTCATCCTCTTCGGCATTTTCAAGCAGCTTTTCGATGGTTTCGCGGACATTTTCGCCGCCGATCTTCGAAAGTGACCAAACTGTAATGTCTTTTAGCTCATCGTTATCGATGCTGTCTTCCAGCATGTCAAGTAAGGGATCGCGCGCATCTTGGAGATTCAGTTCACCGGCAGCCCGAATGGCTTCGAGTTGGATCTTGCTATCCTTGCTTTTGATCATTTTCATGACCGGGGGCTGCCAACTATCATCGGCGGTGCGACCCATGGCGAACAGGGCGCTGCTGACCCACTCGGGATCGTCCGTTTCGTAAGCGTTTTTGATCAGCTCACCGACCTCTTCATTGCTTGAGAAGCCCAAGGCTTCCAAGGCGCGACAGCGCACGAGTTTCTTATCTTTTCCTGCTAAAACTGCCAGGAGACTGGTTTCGACTTGCTGCAGATCTTCGGCGGGTATCTCTTCCAATTCGCCCAAATAGACATATTTACCAAGCGCCGAGGCCGCAGCGGCACGGACGGTCTCGTCTTCATCAGTTTCCAACATTTTCAAGAAAAAGGGGATCAGTTTTCGATCTTCGTTTTCCCACAAGATGCGGGTGGCCGTCACGCGGGCGCGGGGATCTGGGTCAGACAAGGCAAACCGGCCGACGTCATCAAAAGATACGAGGGTATCTGCATCGGCAATGTCTTCCAGGTCTTCCAATAAGCTGACGCGGCGGTCTGCCTTGACCTTGTCCCACACTTCTTTTAGGGTACGCAGGTCTTTTGTGGAAATATCCGAGAAGCCGTGCAAATAAGTTGCTGGGAAGGGATGCTGCTCATCCAGCAGAGCGGCGATTACCTGATCAAATGTGACTGGATTGGAGGGAAGTGCCATTTTATACTCACTTTTTAACGGAGAACGATCGGGTTGATGATATCTTGTATGAACAAGAAAGCCATTAGTAAAAGTAATAAAGTGAATCCGGCGGCTTGAATTGCATTTTCGTAGGATTGCGGCACCTTTTTGTGCAGGATCAACTCAGGCAGAACGAACAAGATCCTGCCACCGTCCACAGCCGGGATGGGCAGGAGGTTGGTGATGCCTAAAGCGATTGAGATAAACCCGAAGAAATATAGGATGTTCAAAACTGCCAAGCCAGGGTTATTGGCTTCACTAGGCGCCTCCGCAGCACGCACCTGGGAATAAATATCATACATTCCGACAGGACTCACCAGTCGGGCCTGGTCGGCGGGAATTTGGCCTTGGATCAAGCGCACGGGCAGCATGAAAAATTCGCCGATTTGTTGTGCTGTCATGCTGACTGCGTAAGGAACGGCCTGGAACCAATTGAGTGCAATAACGGGGTTGGTCAAAACAACCCCCATCGACCCTTGGCCCTCGGGCGGATTGACGCGGGGAATCAGGCTGATCGTCAGTTGCTGGTTATTGCGAAGCAGCGTGAATTGCACCTGCGTGCCAAGCTTGCTGCTGACCACTGAACGCAGTTGGTCGATGCTATCGATGGCAATTCCATCCACTTTGAGCACCACATCATCTTTCAAAATGCCAGCTTGCTCAGCAGGCGAATCGGAGCTCACTTCCAGGATTTGGACGATCTTGGCATTGGGCGTGCCGGTCTGAGAGTAGATAAAGCTGAAGATCAAGACGCCGATCAGTAAGTTCATGACCGGGCCGCCAAAAAGGACCGCCAGGCGGCGCCATGGATTGGCAGCCGCCAACCCGCCGGGTGAGTTGGGGTCATCTTCACCTTTCGGGCGCACGAATGCCCCAAAAGGGATCCAGTTCAAAGTGAATTGGGTGTTCCCACTTTTAAAAAGAGTGAGCATGCGCGGGGGAAAACCCAGGCCGAACTCTTCGACTTCGATCTTGTTCAACCGTGCAGTCAGAAAATGGCCAAATTCGTGGAGTGCGGCGAGCAAGCTGAGCGCCACCACGAACTC
>JBEKEX010000108.1:0-8863 GCA_050013615.1 Anaerolineaceae bacterium | reverse complement strand
AGCATGCATTAAATAGGTCCAAGAGATAATGGCCAAGACGATAAAGCTCTCAGATTTAAATAATATATTAGGGTTGTTAAAAATCTGTACGGCGCATAACATTGACTCTCTTGCTTTGGCAATGAGTTCATTTCTAACCGAGCCTACCTTACGGTTTCTCTTTTTCATTTAATCCCCTGCTACAACTTTATTTCTCCGTTTATCAATTTTGACAACAGTGAATCGCGTATTTGAGAAAGAGATGCAGATTCTTTGCAATTATTAAAAAGTTTACTCAAAAGAGGTCCAACTATTTGTTCATATTCATCTATTGTTTTTTTATTGGGAATCAAAATTGGTAGGCTAGTTACACCGGGTTGATTTATGCCAGGCTGTGCAGAGTTCGCGTTTAAATTCTTGATATTATCTGTCATAAAACTTTGATCAAGCCAAAAATATAGATATATCTGGTTTAATTGATTATTAGTTCTTAAAATGAATACGTGCTCGTTTACCGCACAAATTTTATGTGGAAACTCGTCCATAAATATGGATTTTCGACCAAGACTTGCTCCATCTTTATATAGCAGCACGTCACCTGATTTAATAATACCCTTATTCATTTTTGTAAAAAATTTGATAGAAATAAATTTTTCTTTCGAATAATTATAAACCCCCAAACCAATAATATTTTCTGCTCCTATACTGGGTATTCCTTTGGATAGATATCCCACACCACCTTTAGGTCTAGCTCCTGTCTCAATTGAGCTTAAAATATCTCCCAATCTTCCCACTCTCCACCCCTTTGGAATCATGCCCAGCTCACTCTCAATCATCTCACCGGTCGCGTCAGGAAAGCTGAAATTGACAAACCACTCCTTGAAAATAGCTTGGGCAATGGCTTCGAGGGTGGAGTTTGTTTGACGGTTGAACTCGATCTTGTCATCCAGCGATGAGAGAATATCAGCGATACGATGTTGGGTTGGAAGAGGGGGTATCGATAATTCAATATTTGGAATTTCAGCGCATTTCAGGCTATTAAAAATAGCGCCTGTATTCATATATTTTTCTATTTGATTCCACCACTCAGTCCCTCTCACTAACCAGCGAAGAAATGGTGGGTATATAGTTTTCCCATTTGACCTAAGTAAAACAAGATTTTGACCAATTGCACAATCAAGATTCGGTGGAACATACGCAGTTTCCCCAGGGTTACATCTACGAGAGAGAATAATATCATTAGCTTGAGGTTTGGCTTTTTTTGTCCATAATTCATAGTCTTCTAAGCTGATATGTCTTACATTTGACAAATCAATTCTTCCATTATTTAATTGCGGTATTGCAATGTATGGATATCCACTTAATTGAGCGGTTGGAGTTTTGTGGTCGCAATCAATAAGAGAGACACCGGCTTCTCGTAAAGTAATTATTTTCCAATCAAAATTCATAACCGATCCCTTTTAATTCCTCACGAATCCGCTGTTGCAGTTCATTTCCACGAGCGAATTGTTCAGCCAATTGTGCGGTCAGCTTATTCATTTTCTCTTCAAAGGGCACACCGTCATCCTCTTCCTCTTCCGTGCCCACATAGCGTCCTGGCATCAGCACATAATTGTTAGCACGTACTTCATCAATGGTGGCTGCCTTGCAAAAGCCGGGCTGATCTTTATAAGCACCGCCCTCGCCACGCCAGGCGTGGTAAGTTCCAGCGACCTTGGCAATATCTTCATCAGAAAACTCTTTATTGCGCCGATTGATCATCGCTCCGAGTTTGCGGGCATCGATAAATAGAAGCTCATTGGAACGATCGCGGAATTTATGGTTGGTGCGGTTGCGCGCCAAAAACCACAGGCAAGCCGGAATCATGGTATTGTAAAAAAGCTGAGCCGGAAGCGCCACCATACAGTCCACCAGCCCGGCTTCAATCATATTCTTGCGAATTTCGCCTTCTCCGCCGGTATTGCTATTCATACTACCGTTTGCCAGCACAATCCCGGCAATACCGGTTGGACTGAGCTTATGCGCAAAATGCTGTAACCAGGCATAATTGGCATTCCCCTCCGGTGGCACACCGTACTGCCAGCGAATGTCATTGCGCAACTGCTCCCCGCTCCAGTCGCTGATATTGAAAGGTGGATTGGCTAATATAAAATCTGCTTTAAGGTCGGGATGACGATCATTCAAGAAAGTATCGCCTAATTCGAGTTGTGCATCGATGCCGCGAATGGCCAGGTTCATACGCGCCAGGCGTAGGGTGGTGGGGTTGGATTCCTGTCCAAAGATCGATAAATCTTTGATATTACCTTGATGGTTGCGTACGAATTTTTCACTCTGAACAAACATACCGCCGCTGCCGCAGCAGCCGTCATATACGCGACCGTTGAAGGGCTCGATCATTTCTACAAGCAATTTTACAATGCTGGCGGGTGTATAGAATTGCCCACCTTTTTTGCCTTCCGCATCCGCAAATTGACCCAAAAAATATTCATAGACGCGTCCGAGCAAGTCCTGTGTTTTATGTGCATCCTGATGGAAGCCAATCGTACCGATCAGGTCAATTAACTCTCCCAGACGCTGCTTGTTCAGCTCAGGATCGCCATATATCTTGGGCAGTACCCCCTTAAGGGGCGGGTTAATCCGCTCGATGGCATCCATGGCATCGTCGAGGTATTTGCCGATCTCCGGCTGCTTGG
Source organism: Anaerolineaceae bacterium (assembly GCA_050013615.1). Lineage (GTDB taxonomy): Bacteria > Chloroflexota > Anaerolineae > Anaerolineales > Anaerolineaceae > JBEKEX01. The sequence goes on along the minus strand of JBEKEX010000108.1, from coordinate 6,191 downwards.
CATGATCCTGTAAATATTGCCAGCGTGCCTTTTCGGGCACGAAGAAGACATTTTTGGCAAGGTACTCATCCGGGTCTTCTGGATTAGCACCTTCTTCTTCACCTTTATTTTCTGCGAGCTTTTGATATAAATCGTTGAATGCATCGGAAATGTACTTGAGAAAAATAAGTCCTAACACAACATGTTTATATTCAGCCGCGTCCATGTTGGAACGCATTTTATCTGCGGCTGCCCAGAGCGTTTTTTCCAGTTCGTTGTTTTCTCCCATCTGATTCTCCTATTCCAATCTTTCCGTGTTTGCAGGTCTTGAATCCAAGGATGAGCTTCTCCTGAGCGAGCTTATAACCTGCGGATCAAGAAAATCTTAGAAAAACCGCTACTTCATTGGTATCTAAGAGCTCATTTGTATTGGTCATAAAACTCAAATAATTCAACAAACCATATTCCAGATACTCCAATTATTATAGCATTGGCTATTATTTCTCCTAATTGGTTTGGAAAAATATTCCGCTTGTAATTTTCTTTTTCCGTGCTACACTCTTATAAATGGCTGGTGGTTTTACCAGAGGTGTTTCCGGTGAACTTGCCTGTCGAACCCATTCGTGTCCAAAGCTTAAAAGAAGCTCTCATATCCCGCCTGGAAGGACTGATCCTCTCCGGCGAGCTTAAGATTGGCGAGCGCCTGCCCTCGGAGCGCGACTTCGCCGCGCGCCTGAACGTCAGCCGGCCGGTGCTGCACGAGGCGCTGGTGGACCTGGCGGCCAAGGGCCTGGTGGAGATCGTGTCGCGCCGGGGGGTGTTCATCAGCGACTTCCGCACCCGCGGGTCGGTGGCCATGTTGTCCTCGCTGCTGTCCTATCACAACGGCGCCCTGGCGCCGGAAATGGCCCAAAGCCTGATGGACATGCGCCTGGTGGTGGAGGCCGAGACGGCCCGCCTGGCGGCGCTAAACCGGGTCGCCGATCACCTGGCGCAGTTCGATGCGCTGCTGGCGCGTGAAGCCAGCGCGGACATGTCCGATCCTTTAGCGCTTACCGAGCTGGACTTCTCCTTTCATTTGCTGGTGGCGATTGCCTCCGGCAATCTCGTTTATCCCCTGATCATCAATTCCTTCAAGCCCGTTTATACCCACCTGACCGGCGAATTCTTCAAGCAGGTCAATCCGGCGGTGATCGGCGAAGTCTTTGGATTTCACCGCAGTCTGGCGGCTGCCATGCGTGCCATGGACTCCACAACTGCGGTTTCGGTGATGCAAGCAATGTTGAAACATGGCGAGCAGCATTTGAAAGGAGGAGCGTAAATGAGCATTCCGACTATCGAGAAACCCAAGTACCAGATCAAGACCCCCAAGAACCTGAGTCCGCGTATCCAATGGCTGCGGGATTATTACTTCCTGGGGGTCAAGCGCAAGTGGAACAACGAGTTCACGGCCTGGACGACCGGCACGCCCTGGGACTTTCAGTACCACGAGCTGACCTTTTACATCGTGCCGGAGACCTATTTCTACCTGCCGACCTTCCGCTCCTCGTTCAAGCAAACGTCGCATCAGGTGACGTTGCCGGCCGGATTTTGGGATTGGAGCATCGTCGAGCGGCGCGCCTGGTTCGTCAAAGCAGTGATGGTCGATTATTTACCGCAGGAGATGCTGCCCGGCGACCTGATCGCCGGGGCGCGCTTCAACGTCCAAACCTCCGCCTGCCTGAACGAACAGGAAGTGAAAGAATATGACCGGTTGGTGCTGGGGAAAAACGGCGCCCGCCAGGCGCTGCTGTGGTTCCACAACCACGGCTACGGCAACACCGGTGCCACCAGCGGGCATTTGATCCCCGACTACGCCGCAGCCTTGACCCAGGGCTGGAAGGGCATCTATGCCGAGATCGAGGCGCAGTATTCCGCCCTTTCCGAAACCGATAAGAAGGGCAGCAAGGGTGCGCAACTGCGTGCCATGCTGACTTCGGCGACGCTGCCGCGCGACCTGGCGGCCAAATACAGCCGGGTGTGCGCTGGCCTGGCGGCCAAGGAAAGCGACGCCGCCCGCAAATGGGAGTTGCAGCAGTTGGCCGAGATGCTCACCCGCATCCCGTGGGAACCCGCCCGAACGTTCTGGGAGGCGGTCGAGGCGCTGTGGCTGACCCACATGCTGGTGATGAGCGACGAGAACTACCCCGGCCCGGGCGTTTCCTTCGGCCGCATGGACCAGTACCTCAATCCGTTCTGGGAAAAATCCCTCAAGGAAGGCCTGGAGCGTGAGTTTGGCAAAGAGATCCTGAAATGCTTCTGGGTGCATTGCAACACAGCATATGACGCCATGATCCGCACCGGCGGCAACCAGGGCATCACTGCCGGTTATGGGCAGTTGTTTACCATTTCCGGCGTGGGGGCGGGCGGCAAGGACATGAGCAACGACCTCACCTATGCCATCCTCGAAGTGATCGATGAGATGACCCCCATCCTGGAGCCCAAGCCCAACGTGCGCCTGCATCGCGGCACGCCCGACAAACTGCTGGATAAAGTGGTCGAAATGATCGCCAACAGCCAGGGCGCGCCGTTCCTGCTCAACTTCGACGAGCGCTCCATGGCGGGCATGATGCTGGAGGCCAAGCGCGCCGGCGTGGAACGGCTGATCAACGAAAAGAACGTTTTCGATTATGCGCCGGTTGGCTGTCTGGAAAACACCATGGCGGGCAACGACCGCTCCGGCACGGTGGATGACAACCTGAATTTACTGAAGGCGGTCGAGCTGGCATTGACCGCCGGCTATGACCTGCTGCCCTGGACGGACCCGATGACCGGCAAGGCGGAGCAGCCGCAGCGCTGGGGTCCCGACACGGGTGATCCGAGGATGTTCAAAACCTGGGACGAATTCTGGAAGGCTTATCAGATCCAGACGCAATTCATTGTGAAGAAGAGCGTCGAGGTCTATGAAAAGACCGAGGCGATCCGGGCCAAGTTCTTCCCCACGCCTTATCTTTCTTGCCTGGTGAAGGGCTGCGCCGAATCCGGCCGGGACGTGAACCAGGGCGGGGCGGAGCTGGAGTTCGTCACCATCGAAGGGGTGACCTATGGCACGACGGTGGATTCACTATTGGCCGTCAAATACCTGGTCTTCGACCGCAAAGAATGCAGCATGGCTGAATTGATTGCCGCGCTGAAGGACAACTGGCAGGGTCATGAGATCTTGCAGGCCAAGGCGCTCAACAAAGCGCCCAAATATGGCCGGGATGACGATGCTGCCGATGCGCTGGGTACTGAAGTAATGAAATTCTGGTCGGATGAAGCCTGGAAGTACAAGACCCAATCGACCGGCCGGCAGTTCCGCCCCGGCATGTTGAGCTGGAACTACTGGATCTCGTATTCCGATATCCTGCCCGCCAGCCCGGACGGTCGCACCAAGGGCAAGTTCCTGTCTAACGCCCTGTGCCCCTCCAACGGCGCCGATACCAACGGGCCGACCGCCAATGCCAACTCGGTCGGCAAAGTGATGGGCGGCAAGGCTAAAGACGGGAAGGGGGATTGGGAAGAATACTTCAATGTCCTGCCCAACGGCGGCAGCCACACCATGACCTTCAACCCCTCCCTCCTGCGCGATGGGGAACACAAGTCCAAGTTCAAGGCATTCCTGCGCGGCTACATCGAGAACGGCGGCTCGGCGCTGCAGATCAACATGATCGATGCCGACATGCTGCGCGATGCCCAGAAACACCCGGAAAGCTACCGCCATCTGCTGGTGCGGGTCACCGGCTACAATGCCTACTTTACCGCCATCGGCAAAGAGCTGCAGGACGAGATCATCGCCCGCGAAAGCCACCAGATGTGATGAACGATTTGCGCGAAGCAACCACCGCTGCCACTGAGCAGATCGAGGCGGCGAGCGGCACCATCCTTCATTTACAACGGCTATCCACCGAGGACGGGCCGGGCATCCGCACGACGGTGTTCTTCAAAGGCTGCCCGCTGCACTGCGCCTGGTGCCACAACCCGGAGAGCATCTCGCTCAAGCCGCAGGTGCAGTGGCTGGAAAACCGCTGCATCGGCTGCCTGACCTGCATCAAGACCTGCCCCAACGGCAACTTGAGCCGGGGCGAGGATGGCCTGCACATCGACCGCGAGCATTGCCAGGGATGTGGTAAATGCGCTGAGGCGTGCCCGGGAAATGCGTTGGAATTGCTGGGCAAACGGGTGACGGCTGAGGAATTGAGTGTGGAGCTGCTGAAGGATGCGGTTTACTTCGCGACCTCGCAGGGCGGAATCACGCTTTCCGGCGGCGAACCCACACTGCAGCCGCATTTTGCACTGGAGCTCCTGTGCCGCATGAAACAGGCCGGTCTGCCGACCGCTTTGGACACCTGCGGCTTGTGCTCGCAGACCACATTGGAAACGTTGCTGGAGTGGAGCGACGTGGTCCTGTATGACATCAAACTCTTGGATGCGGAGCTTCACCGGCATTTTACCGGCCAGGATAATGCCCTCATCCTTGCCAACCTGCGTTGGCTGGTGAGTGCCATGGATCCTGAAAAAACATTATGGATCCGCACGCCGCTGATCCCCGAAATCACGGCCACGCGCGACAACATCCAGGCTATCGGTCGATTCATTGCGGATGAATTGGGTGACAGGGTGGCGCGCTGGGAGTTGTGCGCCTTCAATAACCTGTGCCGCGATAAATATCGCCGCCTGGGCATGGCCTGGGATTTTGCAGCTACTCCCTTGATGACGCGGGGCGAGTTGAACGAGATGGAGCGCTGGGCGAAGACGAGCGGTATCGACCCGGCACGGGTGTTCGTCACGGGCGCCGCCCGTGTGGAAGATAACTAAACGATTGGTGGAGTGATAGAAAACCACTTTTTGCGGAGGAAGGAAAACCTATGGCAACCGAGAAAAAGATTTACCAGGCGTTTTCACCGGACGAAATCAAGGCATTCGAACCGGCCATGAAGGTGGGCATTTTGGCAACGGTCAACGAGCAGGGGCTGCCGCACGTCACCATGATCTCGACGATGATGGCCGCCAACGAAAAAGAATTGTGCTGGGGGCAGTTCATGGAAGGCCAGAGCAAGGAGAACATCCGCCGCAACCCCAAGGCGGGCTGGATGATCATGACGCTGAACCGGGACGTGTGGCGCGGCAAAGCCACGTTCACGCACACGGCCACCAGCGGCAAGGATTTCGATTTCTATAACAACACGCCGCTGTTCCGCTATAACGCCTATTTTGGCGTGCACACCGTCTATTACATGGATTTGGTGGAGCATTCCGGCAAAGCGCCGCTGCCGATGAACGCCGTGGTGTTCGGTTCTATTCTGACCATCATTGGCCGTATGTTGTCGGGCAGCCGTTCGCAAAAAGAGGTGTTGAATGGTTGGACGCGCGCTTTCCTCAACCAGCTCACCTGCTTGAAATTCCTTTCCTACATCGACGCCGATGGCTACCCGGCCATCATCCCTGCCATCCAGGCGCAGGCTGCCGACGCGGAACACGTCCTGTTCTCGACGGCGGTCTATGGCAACGAGCTGTCTGCCATCCCGGCCGGTACGACGGTTGCCTTGTTGGGGTTGGCGCTGACCATGGAAGATGTTCTGCTGCGCGGCACTTTCGAAGGATTCCATCGCTTTGGCGGTGTGCGCTGCGGTTCCATGAAGATCGATTGGGTCTACAACTCGATGCCGCCGGTCTTTGGGCAGATCTACCCGCCTTTGCCGCTGGAGACGGTGAAAGAGTTCTAAAAAAGCTTGAAAATTATGGTCTGATCCCTGGGCGTGGTTTTACCCAGGGATTTTGTTTTGGGGTATTGACCGGATTTTAAATCGTTGCTACTTTTATAAATGATATATACGATTATAATTGTTGAGCGAGAAGAGATTTTTTGTTCTTGCAAAGAGGCGAATGTGAAGAAAGTAGATTTTTCTTCACATTCCTGGCGTTCTCTAAAATTATCCCGTCATCAACATAAAAGCTTCTTGTTGCCGTTATCTGGGGGAAAAGATGGAAAAATGCCCATTTTATAAGAGATTGCAATGTTACTGTAACGCACCTTTCGGTTTTGACAGCGATCAGGCATTTCGTTTCGTGTGCGTTTCGGGTATTATGAGGCTGGAAAAGGAACGGTTCCAGGAAATGATTATCGTATGAAGGAAATAACGCATAATGGCAACATGAATTCTGTTCGTTGAAGATGACAATGTCATTGGACG
>JBEKEX010000107.1:0-8907 GCA_050013615.1 Anaerolineaceae bacterium | reverse complement strand
GGCCCTCCTGACCCTGGTCAACGGCGATTTTAAAAACGCTGTTCAACAACTCTTAAAATCTAATGAGGAAGATCGAAAAACAGGAGACACAGAGAATTTATCCAATGGCTTGAATCAACTAGCCGAATTGCTGATCGAGATGGATCGATTGGAAGAAGCCGAGCCGCCCCTTGCAGAAGTTGAAACTCTCACTGGTAACGAAATGCGCTCCACCCATCTAATGACCCACTTGCTGCGCGCCCGGATTGCGTGCAAGAAAGCCGATTTCATAGAAACAAAACGTCATATCCAGGAGGCTCATTCACTGCTAGGACAGTTCCCATATCCACTGGAACAAATTCAGATCATTTTCGAAGAAGCTAAACTGGCAGGAGCCGAAAAGCGTTGGGAAGATTCGGACCGTTATTATCAACAAGTGATCAAGTTTTTGAAAAAATCCGGCATACAGTTCCACCTGGCCAAGGTCGAGACCGAATGGGCCGATCTCTACATCGCGCGCGGCACGCCGGAAGATACTGCCAAGGCAAAGGCGCTGCTGCAAGAGGCGCTGCGGTTCTTTCAGGCGAAAAAACTGGATTACTACACCGGGCAGACCTCGCAACGCCTTCAGACTCTCATTTCCAAATAAATATTTGCAACATCTTGATGTCTCCTGCGTAGATATAGATACAGAAATCATTTTCTTGAAGTGTCAACCTCTATCAACTAACAAGGAGCAATTTTATGTCTGAGCAAATCCCTAATTCCGAAACCCGTCCTGTCAGTGGTTTCAACAAGCTGGTCTTGAAAGGTGTCGGCAGTGTGATTCTCACCCAAGGAGCACAGGAATCGCTGGTCATCGAGGCCGACCCCGACATCCGCTCTCGTATCCGCAGCGAAGTACGTGATGGCACGCTCACCATCTCCTATGATTTCGACTTGATCTCTGACGTGTTTGGACTGCGCTTCATCGATGTGTCCCCCATCCGCTACCACGTCAACATGATCAACATCAATGGCATCAGTAACTCCGGGGCCGGCACCATCCAGGCGGGTCCCATCCAATCTAATACGTTCGAACTGACCATGAGCGGTGTCGGCAGCGTCGACTTCCAATCCATCACGGCCCAGAGCCTGGCCATCTCCCTCAGTGGCGCCGGCAGTATCAAAGTGCAAACTGTAGCCGTCCCTAAAATGACGGTGTCCCTCAGTGGCGCCGGCAGCATCCACATTGCCGGCAGAGCCGATGACCAACAAGTGCGTTTGAGCGGTGTCGGCAGCTACGAAGCCGGCGACCTGGAAAGCCAGACTGCTAAAGCATCTGTATCCGGCGCGGGCAGCGCCACAGTCTGGGCCAAGAACACCCTCGACGCATCGCTCACTTCCGTCGGAAGCATTAAATATTACGGCACGCCAAGCGTCACCTCTCACCTCACCGGCCTTGGCAAGTTGAGCGACTTGGGCAACAAGTAATTTATTGGCAAAGGTTAAAAAAGCGCCGGACAGTACTGTCCGGCGCTTTTCATTGACCATATCGTTTTGTCAGTCTTGCCTTAGCCCCACCTTATCGCCAATCAAGCGTGCGATCTGCCTCGACGCATCCGGGCGGGCCAGGTTCTTCGAAATATCGATGAATTTCTGGCGTTCTTCCGAATGCTGCACCCATTTGAGCACCGTCTCGGCCACCAATGCCGGCTTGGGTGCCCAAACGCCGGCGCCATTGTCGGTCACGTAAGTCACATTGCCCTCTTCCTGCCCAGGCACCATGCTATAAAGGATAACCGGCAACCCGGCGATGAATGCTTCACTAATAGTACCGGGGCCTGCTTTGGAGACCATGATGTCGGATGCCTGCATGAAGTCCGGGAGCTGGCGCACGAAGCCATAGATATGATGCGGGTGTTTCCAGTTGTGCGCTTCCAGGCGCGTCTTCAATTTATGGTTCCTGCCTGCCACCACCACCACCTCGAGGTCGGTGCCGAGGTCATCGATGGCAAACGCATTGGGTGCCAGGGGGCCCATGCCATCACCACCGCCGATGATCAAGACAATCGTACAATCTTTGCTCCAACCCAATGATTCACGTAATGCCATTCGATCCGCCACCGGGTGGCAGAATTTATCGGCCACCGGCAGCCCGATGATGGCCATTTGATCCGGGCGCATACCCAGTTTGAGGCCGCGCTCGTAAGCCGGGACGGTCGGCACCACCAAATTATCCAGCGCTGGTTGGTACCAGGCAACCGGTGTAGTCACCAGGTCGGTGATCACTGCCACCATGGGAATTTGGTGAGGCTTGCAGCGCAGCACCGGCAGGTTGATCAACGGGTGCACGGAAAGGATGAGGTCGCAGGGATGTTCCGCCACCAGGCGATGAGCGCCTTTGCGCACCACCGGCCAGGCGACGTCATAGATGCCCTTCATTCGCTGTTTATTATCGGCATAGCTATAGCTGGCCTTCCACAATAACTTCCAGCTCGAGAAGGTCGGATAGGTCTCACCGCTATAATTCAAAGGGAAGGGAGCATAATCCTTGAAAAAGTCCACCATCTCCCAGGTGTAACGCTCCGGGAATTCCAGGTTCAGTGCCTCGATAATTGCTTCCGATGCGCTGCGATGTCCACCGCCAGTATCGGAAAAGAGGAACATGATATGGGGCTTTTTAACAGGTGACGTCATCATATCCGTTGTTTTCCTACCTCATTGAAATTCTTTTCAGCACCACTGGAATTTTTGGGAATGGGAATTTTCAGCTACCATCACCACCCATTATACATCCATAGTTTCTCACTAGCTCGGATGGGTATGCAGACTTTCCAAAAGCAAGCTGATCATTCATCATATAGCTATATACGAAAAAGCCTTGCGGTGTGTTTCACTTCGTTACCATTACACACCGATTATTTCAGGTCATCCGGCGACATTCGCATGCCAACATCTTGCCCAACAAATCGACCGCGCTCATGAATACTTTCATACTCTATCTAGGCGACACTTTCAAAATTCATGATTGACTTTCAAAACAAAAAGTGCTACAAATTACTTAACCAATGTAAGTATTATTAACATCATGTAACTATTACATAGGTTTCGATGAAAACCACGAACTATCCTCCCGCAATCAATGCGAGTGCGATGCACGATATCAATCGCACCGCTATTCTGGAAATCATTCGTCGCGAAAGCCCGATTTCTAGAACAGCTATCGCCGACCGCTTGGACTTAAGTTTGCCGACCGTGATGCGTATTGTTGATGAGTTGATTGCCGAAGGTCTGGTTAAATTGCACGGCGCTACAGAATGGAGCGGCGGCCGGCGCCGCCCTTTGTTGGAATTCAATGCAGAAGAATCGGTTATCGTCGGTATTGATCTGGGGGGTCCAAATTTTTATGGCGCTGCTTCTGACTTGGGCGGGAATGTCATCGAAGAAGTAGAAATAACCCGTTCTGGCACTTCGAGCAAAGAAAACTATGAACGGACGCTGACGCTCATTGACACCCTGCTGAAAAGTCCAAAGCTCAAGAATCGAAAGATACGTGGAATTGGCGTCGGCGTACCCGGCGTCACAGACCACAAAACAGGTATTGTCACCTGGGCATATTCTCTTAATTGGCGAGATTTTCCTTTAAGAAAACTGCTTGCAGAAAAATACACTCTTCCGTTGATCGTTGATAACGATATGAACCTGGCGGCTTTGGGCGAGCTTTGGTTTGGAAAAGGCCAGGATACTCGAAATATGATCTTGTTTACCGTTACCACCGGGATTGGCGCCGGGATCATTATCGACAGAGAACTCTACCGGGGGTCAACCAACTCGTCTGGAGAAATTGGAAACATGATCCCTGGTCGGGAGTTTTTGGGCCAAAACTTTGGTGATTTCGGTGCACTCGAATCGAACGCCAGTTTTACTGGGATTATTAGACTGGCCAGAAATCTCCTTCAGCTTCCGCCTGATCAACCCCTCGAAGGCGACGATATTTTTATCGCGTTTAGGCAGGGAGAACCTTGGGCAAAAAAATTAATCGATGAAATGGTCCAATATTTGGCAGTGGCGATCGCCAACCTTACCGTTTCCTTCGACCCGGATTTAATCATCCTCTGCGGAGATGTGACTCGCTTTTCCAATATGTTGATCGAGCCAATCTTGAATTATATTGTTCAATCAATTCCGACTAAACCAAAATTGGTTATTTCAGATCTTGGCCGAAAAGCTGTGGTCATGGGGGCAATAGCGAATGTTCTTCATAATACATCAAATTTCATCGTTGTCCGCAAATTAACGTGACGTCAATTCAAATTTGTTTTCAGGAGGCACCGAAAAAATATAGATCAAGAAGAACAATAAGTCTCTCGATTTGGTAAGATCATGGAAGGGAAAAGGAGAACAAAATGCGTAACTTCAGTAAGATTTTCATGAGCGCCGTCGTGCTTATCCTGGTGGTGAGCGTTGTGGGTTGTTCCCCCGCGAAATCCGCAGGGCCGGTCACGATCCACGTATTGACAATGGATCAAGCAGGATTAAAACCTGCCGAAATCGATCAGATCGTCAGTGATTTCGAGGCTCAGAACCCAGACATCAAAGTGGTAATGGAATATGTTGGCTACGATTACGTGCACGATAAAATCGTCACCGGTATGGCTGCCAACCCGCCCGCATATGATGCGGCCATGATCGATGTAATCTGGCCGGATGAATTCATTAAAGACGGGTACTTGCTTGATGTGACTTCTCGGGTTACCGCCGATATGAAAACCAATATGTTCCCCGCTTCATGGAACGGAGTAACTCGCAACGGTAAAATCTATGGCATGCCCTGGCTAATGGATGTCAAATACTTTATGTATAATAAAGATATCCTCCAAAAAGCCGGGATCACTGCACCTCCCACTACCTGGGAGCAGCTGGTCGACCAAGCCAAGGTCATCAAGGCCAAAGGCCTGTCTGATTACCCGATCATTTGGTCGTGGAATCAGAAAGAGGGCGTCGTTTGTGATTTCACCGTTTTGTTATATGGTAATGGCGGTGCCTTCCTTGACGCAAATGGCAAACCCATCTTCAATAATGATAAAGGCGTTCAGGTCCTCACCTGGATGAAACAGACAATAGATGACGGCCTGTCCAATCCGAGCTCGGTTTCTTCAGATGAAAATGCTGTTGAGACTGATTTCCTCGCCGGTAAGAGCGCCTTCGCCGTCAACTGGCTATTCCAGTACAGTGACTCAAATGATTCCACCAAATCGCAAATTGTGGGCCAGGCAGCTTTTGCGCCCATGCCGGTCTTTGCCGCAGGCGCAGCCGCAGGCATCAAGGGCTCCAGCGTAGATGGCTCAAGCTCATTTGCGATCATGGCCACCACTCCATATCCGGACCAGACGTGGAAATTCCTGACCTACCTGGCAAGCAATGCAGTGCAAATCAAATATTCATCCGAAATGCTTCCAGTCTGGCAAAATGACTTCCAGGGTGATGCGTTAACCACATTGGAAGCAGCCACTTCGACCAATTCGGTCACAGTCCCTGCTTTCCTAGCACAATTCCCATACGCCAATGAGCGGCCAACCGTACCCTACTATAATGAGGGCTCCGCTGCCCTACAACTGGCTATTCAAGAAGCGTTAACCGGAGTAAAAACTCCACAGCAAGCTTTGGATGAAGCTGCTGCAAAATGGGTTGACCTGGCAGGCAAATAGCGAATAACGGAGAGAGAGGGTGGGTTTGTTTTTTTACGCAAACCCACCCCATTTTAAACGATGGCAGTTTCACTGAAATCAGCTTCAAAGAAACGTTTTTCACTCAAGCAGCAAGATATCCGTACTGCGTGGATTTTGATTATTCCAGCGCTCCTGATCATTTTAGGCGTAACGCTCTGGCCAATTCTCTATACGTTTGTTCTCAGCTTTTATAATGCTCCGACAGGGATCAACCAGGTCCGCACCTTTGTGGGTCTGGGTAATTACCTCACAATGATCAACGACCAGATTTTCTGGGAAACCATCGGGCGCTCTCTTTATTTCACTGTGGTATCGGTATCAATAGAATTACTTTTGGGGTTGGCAATTGCACAATTGATCCATTCGCGTCCTTGGGGATGGAAATTCTTGCGGTTTAGTTTGATCATCCCATGGGCAGTACCTACAATCGTAAACGGAGCCATGTGGCGTTGGATTTACAATGCAGATTTTGGCGCATTAAATGGCTTGTTGATGCAGTTGGGATTGATCAATCATTACATCGCCTGGCTAACATTGCCCAATTGGGCAATGAATCTGGTAATTGTTGCGGATGTATGGCACACTATGCCGTTCGTAGCCTTAATCCTCCAGGCAGCATTTGCCACTTTGCCTCCCGAATTGGACGAGGCCGCTGCCGTGGACGGCGCAAGTGCTTTGCAGCGATTCCTTCAAATCCGTCTTCCTTTGCTTAGACCGGCAATCCTGGTGGCATTAATTGCCAGAACGGTTGACGCTTTCAGAGTGTTTGATATTGTATATATCATCACCAGCGCCGGGCCCGCCAACAAGACCATGACGATCACCTATCTGACTTATTTGAATTCCTTCCAATATGGAAAACAAGGGATTGGGGCCGCTCTATCTTTCTTGATTTCCTTTTTCACAATCATGATGGCCTTGATATTTATTCGGTTCCTATACCATCCCGAGGATACTCGATGAGAATTTCGCGCAAATATTCACAGAAATTTTTCCTGACACTATTAACGCTGCCAATTTTCTTTTTCATCTTCTTCCCGATCCTCTGGCTGCTCAGTGCTAGTTTTTCGACGCAGGTCGAGTTGTTCTCTGTTCCAATCCACTGGCTTCCTGTCCATCCGACCCTCCAAAATTATCTGGACATCATCTTTCCCAGCCAGGCAACATCTTCCGTCCCACGAACTTTTGCTGTAGCTCTATTGAACTCTTTAAAAATTTCATCCATGGTAACCATTATCAGTATTTTTGTCGGAAGTATCGCAGCTTATGCCCTTGTCCGGATTCCCTTTAAGTTAAATCGCACGATTCAACTGGGGATCATTGCCACACGCATGATCCCTGAAGTTTCCCTCGTATTACCTCTATTCATCATCGCCACAAGTCTTCAACTCATCAATAAACCCATTGTGCTGATCATCGCTTATTTAAGTTTTGCATTGCCGTATGCCATCTGGATGTTGATCGCTTTCTTTGGAACAATTCCTGTCGAACTTGAAGAAGCCGCTCGTCTGGATGGCTGCACCCGCCTGGGAATCCTGTTCAGGGTTGTCATGCCAATCTCCGGCCCCGGATTGGTTTCTACGGCAATGTTCACCTTTCTCCTGGCATGGGACGAGTTCTTCTATGCCCTGATCTTTACAAGTACACTGGCTTCGAAGACAGCTCCGGTAGCAATGGCCGAATTCATCGGAAGATATGCGATGAATACCACAGGCATGATGGCGGGTGGGATATTGGCGGCCCTTCCGCCCGTGATATTGGCTTTCATTTTCCAAAGATATATCGTTTCCGGCTTAACCGCCGGATCAGTAAAAGGATAATCATCCTCCTCACGGTAGAATTTATCTATAAACATAGCGAGGTCAATCAACATCTCCCTGAAACGCCTTTGGCTTCAGGCAGTTGAGATATTGACACGGACCATTTTCTTGCCTCGATTCTAGCCTTCGGGTACAATCAAACCACGCGGACAAATTTCACGCCGTGTTTGAAAGATACCTATGACATCCATCGCAGAAATTTCAGACGAGCCCAAATTTACTATTAAAGCCGTGTGCGACCAAACCGGGATCCTGCCGGTGACATTACGTGCCTGGGAGCGCCGCCACGCAGTGCTCAAACCGCACCGCTCCGAAAATCGCTATCGTTTATATTCAGAGCAGGATGTTGCCCTCCTGCTTTGGCTCAAGAATCGCCTGGATTCGGGCATTACCATAAGCGTTGCCGCCAATGAATTACACAGCATGTTGGACAACAACATCTGGCCCGAAGCAATCCTCACCACCCCTGCGGCTTCGAAGCATAAGCCCAAGATGCCACCGGATCAATATGCACGCACACTTTATGACGCCTTGGTTCATCACGATGAAGTACGCGCCGGTGAGATCTCAAAGGAGATCTTTTCTAGTTTCGACCTGATGGGCCTGTGCACAGAAGTTTTGTCTCCCGCCCTGGTGATGATTGGCGAGGATTGGTACACCGGCAAGATCAGTGTCACCACGGAACATTTTGCCAGCGCCTACATTCGAGGCAAATTATTGTCGGCGTTCCAGAACTTCCCCACCCGCCGCGGCAGCAGCTACATTCTGGTCGGTTGTGGGCCTGACGAGCAGCACGAGATCGGCGCCCTGATGATGGCTGCTCTGTTGCGCAGTGACGGCTATCGGGTCGAATACCTGGGGCCTGACGTGCCGGTGGATGACCTGATCGACTATGCCCGCTACGAGCACCCCCACATGATCATCCTGGCCTCCAGCATGGAATCAAGCGCCGTGGAATTGAAGAATGTGCAGGAAAAACTTCTAAAACTGCGACCCGTGCCATTGTTCGGCTACGGCGGTGCGGCCTTCGTCATCAGGCCGGCTCTCCGGCAGGAAATCCCCGGCATATTTCTGGGTGAAACCATGCAGGAAGCCATAGAGCACGTACGGCAGCTCCTGAAGAAAAACCGTTAAAGAAAAACTTTCACGCAGGGTCCAGTATCAATCGTCTTTGATCTGCCCCGCCTCCACTTTGAGCTGGTGACGGCGCGTGCGATAAATCAAAATGGCGCGGTCACCGGGCAGCAAGATCTCCCCCATTTTCTTCAATGCGGTCTGTTTGGGAAGCTGGTTATTCACCACCCGGCGGTCCTGACTGGCAATGAACAGGCTGCCCCACACGCCGAATAGATTGAAAATCTCGCGCAGCACCGGTACTTGGACCACGCGCTGGTAGT
>JBEKEX010000106.1:0-8944 GCA_050013615.1 Anaerolineaceae bacterium | reverse complement strand
TGGATAAGCCGTTGGTTATCACCAGCAAGGCGCCAGCACTCATGTATATTTCGCTCAATGAAGGTGCGCTTGATTTTACCTACAAGACCACTGAATCCTACGGTTACGTGGTTTATAATGGTGGCCCTTATACAAACGGCGTTGTATTCTCTACAGTTGCCACCAGCCTGCAATCCAATACAAATGCCATCGTGTTGGCTTGCAATATGACCGATAGTGGCTGGTTCGAGGCGCGTATTTCCACCAGCGGCGAATATGCGGTATATCGTTATAGTGCTGAGCTCAAAGCAGCGGGTGTGAATCCCTATTCAGACTATGTGGATGCGATGACTTCCGCGATCAACGCCGGCTACCAGAAGACAAACAATGTTACCATTTCGTGTACTGGCTCTGAATTTGTCCTAACCGTAAACGGCACCAAGCTTTTCGACCAGGTGCTTCCAGAAATGAAGCCTGGTGGATACGTGGGTGTTGGAGCTATGTCTCACGATAAATATCCTGTGCAAATCCGCTTTACAAGCTTCTCGGTCGAGCCGAAGTAGCCTACTAAACCTCCTTCATTTATATGAAGGAGGTCATTTTTAAAAACAGAGCTTCCCACCGGAACGCGTTGATGTCCGCAGACGGGAAGCTCTGAATTGTTTAATTAAAACGATTCTTCACCTCTTACCTTGACGTTCTATCTCTTTGTGAGTAAACTCTTTCGCACGTTGTGTTATTATTCCCCTGCGAATGATGACGGTTAAGAAATTAAGGATCGATTCATTGAAGCTGAAGTCTCTTCTACTAATTTGCCTGGCTTGTTTTGCTACAGCTTGCAGTCCCGCTTTGGAACAAGTGGCTGCTTTTACGCCACAAAATTTGAGTGCTGCGGAACATGCCGCCACCGCAGACGTTCAGACGGCCACGGCGCTTTCTCCAGTCTCCGAGCAGACTGTCACCATTCCTAACAACCTAGACGTAACGCCGACCAGCGCTTGCCCCAGGTTTTATACAGAGACTTTCGATGCTACCACCCCGGCAGGTTGTTGGGGATACAAGGCGCCCATAGTCTATTCCAACAAAGAATCTCCTTTGGCTGATGTTCGGCCAGGTGACCAAGCAATGGACTTCATGGTTAGCACGGCGAACACCTATGCTTATGTTTTTTATTCGATCAGCGATTATGCGGACGTGCTCATTTCGGCGACGTTTACGAACCGCCAAACCGGCCCGGCAGGAGTTGCATTGATCTGCAACTCGGACGATGACGGTTGGTATGAGGCACGCGTTACCACGGACGGCGCATTTTCAGTATTGAAATTCAGCCAGTCACAGGAAGCTGCCGGACAGCCACCCTACACGCTTTTTTCTCAAGGCACCACAAAAACGATCATCACTGGGGCGGATAGTGCCAATACGATCCAGTTTGGTTGCGTGTCCGATGAGCTGATCTTGGATGTCAACGGCACGGAGGTTTTCAATCAATCGGTGCGCCAGGATGTCGAACCCGGCAAGGTTGGGGTGGGTGTCACTTCGGCTGATTCCCTGCCTGTGGAAGTCGATTTCAGTTCGATCACCATTGCCAAGCCTTAGCCAAGTTGCGGATAGGAATATCATAGATACGGGTGGAATTGGGCTATTTTTAATGTATGACTTTTAGGGTTGTGTTATAGTGAATTTGCATGAGCAGCCTCATAACAGTAAAAAGCGCATAGACGCTCTCCATACACTCCTTTTGAAATGGCTTCGGCCATGGTGGGGTACTTAGAGTATCCCGTAAAAGTTTATGATTGCCGGCTTGAATAAGCGGCTCCTGCTTTGTGCAGGATCGGTGTCGAGAGTAACCCCCTTCTATGCGAGACTGCTCATGCGTTTTTTGTCTTGTCCCCGGGAATTCAAAATGCTATAATCGATTTGCTGTTGCCCCAGTAGCTCAATAGGATAGAGTAGAGCACTCCTAACGCTTTGGTTGAGGGTTCGAGTCCCTCCTGGGGCACTGATGACCGCCGCCATAAAGGCGGTTTTTTTATAGGGCGTTCGGGAACGTTAGCAGGTTTATACTCTCGTTTTTTGTAAAACGCTATAGGCTAAGAAGTAATACATAAGTATTCGTTATTTTGCTTATGTGAAAAATATTCCGTTATACATGTAAATACTCCAGGATATGCAATGCGGTATATTCATCGGTGACCAAATGGTTTATGTATTTTCCTCTACTTGCGCCGATGATTGCCTGTATTTTTTGCTTCCCGCCAGCAACAGCGATTACGGTTTTCACTTGTTTTAATAATTCAAAATCTACATTCATGCAATCTTGTTTAACATATTGGATAGGCTCACCATTGATATCAAAGAATCTCATGCAGATATCTCCAGCCGCGCCACGTTTTGAAAGCTGAAGCTTTTCCATTTCGCCAATATAGTCATAGAACAAGAATTGATGTTCAAAAGGAGGTACACCGATCCCAACGACAGCTTTGGTCATTCTCCCCCAATATTGGACGACTTGCTTTACATCCGGTAGTTCCAATAGTCCTGCTTTTAATTTTTTATTCTCGACCATCGCCGGAACATGGAATTGAATCCATTTGGCTCCAAAAGAGCTTGAGATCGTTTCCAATACACTAGATGATTGAAAACTTGCATCGACCTGTCCAACCCCCCCCATTAATGGAATAAACAGCACATCTTTTGTATCAGTGGGCTTAATATAACTAGCGAGTTCTTTCATCGTTCGCCCCCAACCAATACCGACAATATCGCCTGGCAGAATTATTCCCTGTAAATAATCCGCGGCCGCATAAGCGATATTTCGTCGAATAATTTCGTCGGAGGGTGACTGACCTGATATGACGGAGACGTTGGTCAATCCCAGATGAGTGCAAAGTGACTTTGCTAAATCTGGGTTAGAGCGATAGGGATCGATTACCTCGATTTTGACTATTTTTTCTGCAAGAGCGCGTTTCAATAAACGTGATACAGTAGGGCGCGACAAACCCAGCTCTTTCGCAATCTGAATTTGGTCCATGTTCTTTTCATAATAATCATGGGCCACGATGACCATCTTTTCAACTTCGTTTTTATCTTGTTTCATAGGATGTATGCAATGTTTGATGAATTTATAAAATTGTAGCATATTTTATGAACAGGATAAGTCAAGTCATCCATCTACTTTTCCAGGACCATCCCCTCCGATATTTCACTTGCAAATTCACAGCAATATACTGTAACATTTTTCAACTCCGCTCCAAAAGAAAAGTGTCAAATTGCCCATTGTATTTAATGTGAAATTTGGTAAAATACAAATGTAAAAAAAAATTAACGAGGAAACAACTATGGGTGAAGTCACTTTGATACGGATAGATGATCGTCTGATTCACGGCCAAGTCACTACTGCCTGGTTGCGAATTTATCCTTCCAACACAATCATCATCGCCAATGAGAGAATATCCAAAAATCCAATGTACAAGTCGATCTTTGCTGCCACTGCGATTTCTGGCATCGATATATTATTGCAGTCCCCGAATGACGCTGCGGATTATATCAAAAAGGCAGAGCCAGAAAAAAAGATTCTCATCATTACTCCTTCACCGGTCGATGTTGTTGCCCTGATCGATGCGGGTCTAAAAATCGAAAAGATCACTGTGGGAGGATTACAGGGAAGACCAAACACAAAAAAATTGGCCAAAGTCGTTTTTGCGACTGGTGATGAGGAAAAAGCTTTTCTTGAGTTACGCAATCGTGGGGTAGAAATGGAGGTGCAGATGGTCCCAACGGACCGGATAACAAGACTCGAATTGGGATGAAACGTATGATCTGAGTCTCAAAACAGAAATACTATATTTTTTTAAGGAGAAGAGTTATGTGGTCGAAAGCTTTTGAAGTAGCAGTACTAACCGGGGGATGGACATTGTTACTCTTCAATTTACCCATGGTCATTATGGCTTTAAGCAAGAAAGACAGTAAATTCTTGACATGGGTCATTATGATTTGTAGAGGTCTGAACGATGCTGCCAGCTATGCCTACATAATCCCAGCCGTATTAACGGGTTGGGCCCTGGGGGATGTGAGGACAGGCCTTTACGTGGGTGGAACAATCCAATTGATGTTCATTGGCGTTTTCATTGTTGGGGCATCCATCCCACCCAATCCTTACCTGGCTGCAATCCTGGCGACTGCAATTGCCATCCTTACCAAGGCGTCGCCCGGCGCGGCGATCGCGATTGTTGTACCTGTCTCAGTTGCCACGCAACTCTTGACAGATGCTTTCATGACTCTGAATGTGTTTTTGGTGCACTGGGGTGATCGGATGGCCGCCAAGGGTGACACGCTGGGTATCGATCTCCTCAATATTTTTGACTCAACGGGCTGGATGTTCTTGAACGTCATTCCTGCATTTTTTGGTATTGGGCTCGGGGTTGATGCAGCCGCTAAATTATTGACGCTGATGCCACAATGGCTCGATAGTGGCCTGCAGTATACAAGTGGTGTGTTACCTGCCTTGGGCTTTGGGATGCTGTTGCTGATGATCGGATCAGCAGAATTCTGGCCATTCTTCTTCATTGGTTTCCTGGCGGCAGAGTTTATGAAGATTAATGCGGTGTCAGGCGCAGTCCTGGGCGTTATGATCGCGTTGGTTTACATCAGACTTAAACCCGACCTCAACAAGCTAACAACGAAGAAGGAGGAGTCGCGATGAGCGCAACCAAGCCGAATGATGGTAAAAAAGGAGTAATCGCGATGGAGACAGAGGGAACAAAGAAGATCAGTGAAGAGGCCTTGTACGGTGCGCTCTGGCGCGTCAACAACTTTGCAGGCAACTACAACTATGAGCGTTTGATGGGCCTTGGTATGTGCGAGGTCATGATCCCGATATTTAGGAGTTTGAAGGTCACTGGTGATAAACTCCGCGAGGGATTGACTCGGCACATGGTGTTCTATAATACCAATCCTTACCCTGGTGCCATGATCATGGGCATTATGGCAGCCATGGAGGAAGCAAAGGCCAACGACGAGTCGTTTCCTGCTGAAACGATCAACGATTTCAAAGTTGCCATGATGGGACCATTTGCCGGGATGGGTGATTCATTCTTCTGGGCCACGCTTCACCCGATCATCCTGGTAATGGCAGCCTCTTGGGCAGTGAATTACAATATTCTTGGCTTCTTCTTCAGCTATCTCATTGCTGTAGAAGCGATTGTATTTACCGTTATCCCCTTCTTTTGGGGCTACAAATTTGGCGTCAACATCGTAGAAAAAATCCGAAATAGCCAGATATTTGCTCAAATGGTCACAGCGTCCAAGGTTGTTGCTATGACCGTGGTGGGTGTAATGATCGCCACCTTGATCCATGTTTCCACGCCGGTTGTTCTTTTCCAGACATCCGCTCAAGGAAGCGGAGTTAACATTCAGTCGGTGCTGGATGGAATGATGCCTGGCCTCCTGAACCTTGGCGTTTTGTTCCTGGTCTACTGGCTGTTGCGGAAGAAGTTATCCACTGTTGTGGTAATGCTCATCCTGATGGCTTTGACTGTCGCATTGAAGACGTTGGGATGGGTCGGTTAACTTCACGACCTGATTTCTAAAGTGTAACCGCTAATATGGCAACATATTAGCGGTTACCAAAGTTTTTAATTACTAGTTTATTTATAGAGGTGCCAAATGAAAGCAGCAGTGTTTACTGCACCCGGGATGATTGAATATAATCCGAATTACCCTGACCCGACGGTAGGGGACGGGATCATCCTTCAGGTCAAGGCCGGCGGTATTTGTGGTACTGATATCAAAGCGCTTGCCGGTCACCGTCCCGGAATGAACCCCCCTATGATCTTGGGACACGAATTTTCCGGCCAGGTGATCGAA
Source organism: Anaerolineaceae bacterium (assembly GCA_050013615.1). Taxonomy (GTDB): domain Bacteria; phylum Chloroflexota; class Anaerolineae; order Anaerolineales; family Anaerolineaceae; genus JBEKEX01. The sequence goes on along the minus strand of JBEKEX010000106.1, from coordinate 3,100 downwards.
TCGCATATGGACGAATATAAAATTGGAGATCGAATATCGGTCGCTCCCTATGCTGGTTGTGGTATTTGCGATCTGTGTTTAAATGATCGAGAAGAATTGTGCAAGAATAAATTTGGCACCCCATCCGGGTGTTTCTCTGAGAAAATAGCCATTCCAGCCAGCCTGGCGAAAAAAACCGCCTGGCATGTTCCGGATGGGGTCGGCTGGGATGAAGCAGCATTGGCCGAACCGTTAGCTTGTGTCGTTCTGTCCCTGCGGTCGTGCCATTTGGAACCTGGAAACTCCATTCTTGTCGTAGGGGGCGGCTTTATGGGTCTGTTGCATGTTGTCCTCGCCAAAGCATGGGGAGCTAACAAGATCCTGTTATCAGAACCAAACCCTACGCGGCGAAAGGTCGCCGAGGCGTTGGGAGCCACTACAATCGACCCAACGGCGAACCCAGATATGTGCAAATGGTCCAGTGATATGACCAACGGACGCGGGCCAAATATTGTGGTGACGCCAGTGGGCATCCCGGAGGTCGTGGAATCGGCCATCGATTGTGCTGCCCAGGGTGGATATGTTCATATGTTCGGCGGTCTTCCCAAAGACAAGAAAATATCCGTATCCGCATACACTATTCATTACAAGGAAGTATCTCTCATTGGCACGTCTGGTTTCAGAACCAAGGACTATCGCTTGGCGGCAGATATGATCGCTAACCGCAAGGTTGTTCTGACCGATTTGATTTCTAAAAGATACTCCTTGGAGAATGCAAAAGAAGCATTCAATAGTGCTCAAGACCAGAATAACCTAAAGATCATCATAAATCCCTAGGGAGACAGGAGAAACCTTTGGATACAACACCCATCTTGATTGTGACACATGGGAATCTAGGCACCGCGTTTGTGCGCAGTGCCCAGATGCTCATTGGCAAGAGAAAAGATATCGAAACTTTGGGACTCAAAGAAGGAGATGGCCTGACCAATTTTATCGATAAGGTCAGCCAGCTCATATCGAAATATTCCGAAGCAAAATCCATTTTAGTGTTCGTCGATCTGCGAGGCGGCACCCCATGGAACGCCGTGTTGGCGACCGGTGATCCCAGGATTCAGCTCATTTCCGGGGTGAACCTTCCAATTTTGTTGGAGGTCTTGATCAAGAGGGATAGTGTCAGCGACATTGACGAGTTGGTTAAATGTGCGCTAGAAGCGGCAAGCATTAGTGTGACAAATGTTCATCTATGAAATGAGGAATAAACATGAACGAGGGTAAATTACGTCGTATGCAAAGAATTTTTAGCAGTGATAAAAGAACATTTATCGTTGCCATGGATCACGCAGCCTATATGCCGGATGTCGTCCTTGGATTGGAGCATCCTGAGCAAATCATAGGAACTGTTCTCGGGGCTGGTGCGAATGCCATTATGACCACGCTGGGGACAGTACGCGCTTGTCATGCGGCCATAGGAGCTTATCCACTCATTATGAGCGTGGAATCTGCTCCACAATGTATCGAAGAAGTGGTGGATCAGGCGATCTGCTATGGGGTGGATATGATCAAGTGTATGGTCTATCCTTTCTCTCAAACTGAACCGGATAGCCTGCTCCATTTTGAGCGCTTGGCGACCATCGCTGATAGATGGGGGTTGCCAATCATGGCCGAGGTCTTCCCTGGCGGGATGCAAGCTGGACCGGAATGGAAAACGATTAACAAGCTCTCTGCAGCAGCTAGAGTTACCGTAGAAGCTGGAGCGGATGTGATCAAGACCTTTGTCATTGAGGAAAAAGATCAGAGCTACCAAAAAGTCCTCGAGAACTGTCCGGTTCCGCTTGTAGTCCTTGGCGGAGAGAAATCGGATGATGCCCGCCCTCTATTGGAAAAGATTTCAAGAAGCCTGGAAATGGGCGCCGCGGGTGTCGCAATCGGTAGAAATATCTGGGGTCACCCGAAACCCGCAGCGATCACCAAGGCTGTAGTTGGGATAATTCACCAGAATTACACTATCGAAAAAGCGCTGCAGTTATTGGCTTGATTTTTGTGTTTCCTCCAATATACTTCGCAAGATTTTTCGTCGTATCTTTTTGTTGTAATGGTAAAATGTAAACTCATCTCCGTCTTATTTGGTTTTTAAGGCGCCGGATCAATCTTTCGCCGGAGCACGACCAAAATTGGGGATAGGTCTCCTTTATCAAAGGATGGTTCCATGGAACACAAACTTTGGATCAACAATCAATGGGTTGACAGCAGGGGCGGCGGGACACTCTCCGTCGAGAATCCGGCCACCGGGCAGAAGATTGCCGAAGTTGTCGACGCCAGCCGCGAAGACGTGGACTGCGCCGTTCAGGCAGCTAAAACGGCTTTCTACGATGGCGGCTGGTCGCATACGACGCCGGCTGAGCGATCGGGGATGATCTGGAAACTGGCCGACCTGCTCGAAGCACACGTCGAAGAATTCGGGCACCTGGAGACTGAAAACACCGGTAAGCCGTTCAAGACCGAGAGCCTTTTCGAGATGCATTTCTCGGTCGATAATCTGCGTTTCTTTGCCACGGTTGCACGCGACACACACGGCTCACACGCCGGTGAATTCGTCCCCGGTTTCACCTCGATCTATCGGCGCGAGCCGGTGGGCGTAGTGGGGCAGATCGCCCCCTGGAATTTCCCGTTGATGATGGCAGCCTGGAAGATCGGTCCGGCATTGGCTGCCGGCTGCACGATTGTGCTAAAGCCTGCTTCGGTTACTCCGCTTTCTACGTTGAAGCTGGCGGACATCATCGCCGAAGCCGGCTTCCCACCGGGAGTGATCAATATTATCACCGGGCGTAGTGCCGGCCAGGCGCTGGTCGATCATCCTGACGTTCGCATGATCAGCATGACCGGATCCACTGAAGTGGGGCAGACCATCATGCGCTCTGCTGCGGCCACGGTCAAGCGCGTTCACCTCGAGCTGGGAGGCAAAGCCCCCATCGTCGTATTTGCCGATTCGGATTTGGAGATGGCGGCGGCAAAGGTGACCAATGCTGCCACGGCGAATACCGGGCAGGCTTGCACGGCAGCCACACGGGTCTACGTTGAGGAAAGCAGCCTGGGCAAGATGCAGGAAGCTTTGGTGGAAGCC
>JBEKEX010000105.1:0-13743 GCA_050013615.1 Anaerolineaceae bacterium | reverse complement strand
AAGTTGATCGACCAACTTTATGTAAAAGGCAAAACCATTATCATTATCACGCACGATATGAACCTTGTTGCTGAACATGCGAAGCGAGTCGTGGTGATGAGCAAAGGACAAGCTGTGCTGGATGGTACGCCTGAAAGAGTCTACAGCAACACATCAGAACTTACCAAACTTTCCTTACGCCCACCGCAGGTGACTGTTTTGGCACAATGGTTGGGGTGCAAAGACCGCGCGATCCTTTCGGTGAACCAAATGTGTGATTGGTTGCAGAGCGGGTACCTCCCAGCCAACGAATTGAAAGAAGGCACATTATGATGGGAATCGCTTATAGTTCACAGGACACCTATCTCAAGCGCCTGGATGCCCGGACCAAGCTTATCCTTTTGGCTGCTGTATTTACGCTGGTCTTGATTTTCTCGCATCCGCTTTACATTATTGCTTTGCTGGCACTGGTCATGCTTGCATGGGGTTCAGCCAGGATACCTTTTAGCGCGATCAAAACCATCATGCAATATTTCTTGGTGCTTGCGATCATAATCTTTGTATTTCAGGTGTTCTTTTACCAGGGTACAACCAATCTTTTCAAAATCTCCGGTCCTATGCCAGTGATTGGTTTCAACGGCTACATCACGCTGGAGGGTGTGATGTTTGGGGTTGCCATGGTGCTGCGCTTGGTGGTGATCATGGTCGTTGCGCCGTTGCTGGTGATGACCACTCCATTGCCGGAGATGATGATTGCATTTGTGAAGTTCAAGATACCCTATCGTTTCGCATTCGTCATGACTACGGCGATGAGCATGTTGCCTTCGATTCAGAATCGGGCTTTCCTGATCCAGCAAGCCCAGCTTTGCCGCGGTGTGAACGATTTCGAAGGCGGCAATTTGTACGCCAAACTGCGTGTCATGTCAGCCATGTTGGTCCCACTCATTTTGGGCACTTTCCGTGATTCACAGGTGCTGGATGTGGCGATGAGTTCCCGTGCTTTTGGCGCACCGGCCAAACGTACGTTCTTGCTCGAGTCCCACTTTGAGGCGATGGATTATGTCATGCTGGCTTTCGCCGCTATTCTTTTTGTGGGCGGGATCGCTTTGCGGGTCATGAACTTTGGCATCGTTTAATCACCGATCGACCGGTGAATTTATTTAATGACCGTTCATTATTATTGTGAACGATCAAGAAGGAGAGATATCATGCAAGGAACAAATGCTCCTGTAACACCTGAGGCGCCGAAGGCACCTGCACGCACCTGGACGACACGTGGCCGGATCATGGGTGTGCCTGTCTCTATGGTTGCGATCTGGGCAGCATTATTTGTTGCGGCGAGCGCAATCCCGGCACTGCCGGTACCTGGTATGTCCGGCATGATCACGGTGAACGCGCTCCTGACAGGGATTTCTGGCATGGTTCTGGGACCCGCGGCAGCGATCGCCAACGCGGCCGGTTCAATCATTGCCATGATCCTGTTCCCATATGGCTTTTCACTTGGGCCGCTTGGTTTTTTGACTGCCACTGCTGGTGGCCTTGTGTCCGGTTTATTGTTTACCAATCGCTGGAAACTGGCCGGTTTGATTGAGCTGGTGGTGCTGGCCGGTTGGTTTGCCAACCCGCGCACCTGGCAGCCCTTCATGTGGGCTGTCCCATTACCTTATTCGGCCGTTACGGTGCTGGTCATTTTTGTGAAGCCGCTCCGGGATTGGGTGCGCAACAAAATACTTACCCTGGATAAGGTCTGGATGTGGCCGGCGGTCTTCTTCATGGTCTCCGCCTCGCATTCGGCTGAATATTTGACCACCAATGCCATGGTCAACTGGATGTTCCATCTCTCCTGGCAGTATTGGGTGCCCACGCTTCCTTACTGGATTGGCGTCGATACGATCATCATCGTTTTGGCTACTGCAGTGGGTGTCGGCGTGATGACCGGTTTGCGGCGGGCACACTTGCCGCAAATTGCCGATTCGATGGAGCAATGAAGCTCTTCGAAAAAGTACTGGGATGCCTGGCCGGACTGGCTTTGGGTGATGCTCTGGGGATGTCAACAGAGTTCCTAACGCCAGAACAGATTGTCAAGGAGTTTTCGTGGCTGGACCGGCTGCGACCGACGCCGGCCTGGCATCCGCATGCCCCAATGCAACCCGGCGAAGTGACCGATGATACCCGCCAAATGCTGGCAGTGGCGCATGCCTACGATGCGCATGGGGTCTTGACGTCGGATAGCGTTGCCCGTGAGCTGTTGGCTTGGGAAGCGAGTAACGACAATAGCGTCAAGTTATGCATGGGACCCAGCACACGCCAGGCATTGGAAAAGTTGCGGCTGGGAGTAAGCCCGGCCGAGGCAGGAAAAAACGGCAAGACGAACGGCGCTGCCATGCGAGCCGCGGTGGTGGGCCTGATGACTGCCGGGCACCCGGAAAGAACACTGGATGAGGTGGTCGAAGCCAGTTTGCCGACCCACGGCACGAGTGTGGCCATTTCTGGGGCGGCCGCGGTGGCCTGCGCGGTGGCAGAGGCTACTGGCGAAAAGGCAACGCTTACCTCAATCCTCGAGGCTGCCAAGTGGGGTGCGCGTGAAGGTTTTAAGCGAGGCATATGGGTCTGGAGTACACCCCTGGATGGCCGCATCGAGTTGGCGGAACGGTTGGTGCGCGAAGCGAGTGACCGGCAGAGTGCGCTCGAGGCCATTTACCGGTATGTGGGTACCGATATGTTAGTGGCGGAAAGCGTTGCGGCGGCTTTTGGAGTGTTCTTACTGGCAGAGGGTGATCCCATGAAAGCAGTAGTATTGGGCGCCAACATTGGCGGTGATACCGATACTATTGCTGCCATAGCCGGTGCAATTAGTGGGGCGTGGCGAGGGATGGAAGCGATCGATGCCAACATGCTGGCTCGGGTCGAGCAGGTCAACGACCTGAACTTCAAAAATGAGGCTGACCGATTGGTAAACATTGTAGAGAGCAAGCAGGCATAGCTGATGACAGAGAATATCCAAATTGGGTTCAACATTCACCCTCGATGGGCGGCAGGTTCGACATTGGAAACTTTCCTGGCGCCATTGAAAGCCGCAGGGCTTTCAGCATTGGAATTTGCATTGGAGGGGCATGACCCGGATTGGAAAGCGTTTGAGCCACTCATGGATGAAGGCGCTTCCCAAGGCTACCACTTATGTTTTCATGCGCCGTTTCGAGCGCCCTATACCCTGGCAGGATTCAAGGGGAACGATAGAGACGCCATTATTGCTTTATACCGGCCGATGCTGGCGATTGCACAGTCGTGGGCTATGCGCCAGGGTGGCCAGGCAACAGTGGTGCTCCATTCGGCACATTCCGATCACGCAGAACGTGCTGCACTTTACGCGGACACATTGTCTTTTTTGGAATGGGCGCTGCAAGAGTTCGATCATCTGAGGATTGCAGTAGAAAATTTGGGCCCGTCTAGTGGCGCCGACGTAAAAGTGGGTGATACACGCGAGGAGGTTCTGTCGCTGGTGACATCGCTAGACCATCCCAGGCTGGGCACTTGCTGGGATTTCGGCCATGACTGTCTGCATCATCGGACGCATTTGCCGCCTGAAGAGTGGCTGAGACGGGTAGTACACGTACACGCCCACGATTTGGATGCTGCCGGCCTCGACCATTATCCGTTGGTCTTTGGGAATTGCCCATATCAGGCATGGTTGCAGGCGGTGGCATGCAGCGGCATGCGAGGTGTGGCAACGCTGGAGGTCAAAGGCGGACAAATGAAAGGTTGGTCCCTTGAACGAGTGACCAAGGCTTTGGTGGATAGTATCAAGGATTTGAAAGAGGCATCGACATGTCTGACGCAGTGATCACACAAAGCCCGATGCCAAAGTCGAAGAGCCAGTGGTGGCGACGCTGGGGCGAGGAAACCTTTGCCGCTTATGCCTTCCTGCTGCCCAGCCTGGCCATCTTCGTCGTGTTTACTTTCTTCCCGGCGATATTTTCGATAGTGGTCAGCCTGTTCCGTTGGAACATGCCGATGAAAGCAGCGTTCATTGGTTTCCAGAACTATGTGACCTTGTTCAGCAACCCGATCGAGTCGAAGGCTTTCTGGCAATCGGTGCTGAATACGTTCTACTTTGCCCTGGGGGTGCCGCTCAACTTGATCATCTCGCTGCTCCTGGCCATGTTGCTCAACCGCAAGCTGCCCGGCGTTGGTATTTTCCGCACCGCGTTTTTCCTGCCTACCATCACCTCGATGACGGCGGTCTCGGTGGTGTGGATGTGGCTCTACCACCCTGCGCAGTATGGGTTGTTCAACTCCATTCTTTCTGGCCTGGGGCTGCCAATCCAGATGTGGATCCGAGACCCGCTGCTGGCCATGCCATGCCTCATTGTCATGGGCGTATGGCACGGTATGGGTTATAACATCATCATTTTCCTGGCCGGGCTGCAGTCCATTCCACACGTATTGTATGAAGCAGCTGAGATCGATGGCGCAGGTAGGATGGCCAGTTTCCGTGCTGTCACCTGGCCGTTGTTGGGGCCGACCTTGTTCTACGTCTTGACTGTCGGCATGATCAACTCGCTGCAGGCTTTCACAGAAATCGATGTGATGACGCAAGGTGGGCCATTGGGCGCGACTACAACGATGGCGTACTACCTTTACCAGCAGGCTTTCCAAGACTTCAGGATGGGGCAGGCCTCGGCAGTGGCAGTGCTTTTGTTCGTGATGCTGTTGGTGCTCACTTTGCTGCAATTCCGCTTCGTCGACCGGAGAGTGTACTATGAGTGAGATCACTTTTCCGGCGAAATCGACCAGAAAAAATGATCGTCCTCATGGCGACGGTGATCTTGCCCTTCGTCTGGATGATTTCCACGTCGTTGAAAGGGGTGAACGAGGTCTTCGCGTATCCTCCGACTTGGATCCCCCAAGTGTTGCATTGGGAAAACTACCTGGAGGTATGGCAAGAGGCACCGTTTGCACGTTATTTCCTCAACAGCACCATCGTTGCCGTTGTGGTAACGATTGGACAGTTGATCTCTTGCTCGCTGGCGGCCTTCGCCTTTGCCCGGATGAACTTCAAGGGCAAGAATTTCATGTTCATACTCTTTTTGAGTACGACCATGATCTCGACCCAGGTGACCCTGGTGCCGTCGTACTTGGTGCTTAAGCAGTTGGATTGGTTGGATACGTACCAGGGTTTGATCGTGCCGTTCATTGCAAATGCATTTGGCGTGTTCATGATCCGGCAGGCTTTTATTGCCATCCCACATGAACTGGAAGAGGCGGCCAAGCTGGATGGCTGTGGGCGTTTGCGCTTTTTATGGCAGATCATGGTGCCGCTGACCAAACCGATGCTGGCTTCACAAGCATTGTTTGCATTTATGGGCAACTGGAATTCTTATCTTTGGCCGCTGATCGTGACCAACCGTGACGATATGCGCACGATACAGATCGGGTTGCGTTTTTTTGTCGGTCAGGAAGGTTCGACACAATGGGGTGTATTCATGGCAGCGGCGGTGTTGGTCTCTGTGCCGGTCATCATCATCTATTTTTTGGTACAGAAGACGTTTGTTGAAAGTCTGGCAAGTACGGGTCTTAAAGACATATAAGACCTATACAAATATCTGTATTTGACAAAAGGAGAAAACGTAGATGAAAACCAATACTTTTAGAGGGCGTGATTTCTTAGCCGAAACCGACTGGACGCGCGAAGATATCGAAACCGTTCTCGAACTGGCGTCGGATCTGAAGATGGATCGCGCCAAGGGCAAGCTGCATGATGACTTGCTGCGAGCCAAGACTTTATTCATGATCTTTTATAACCAGTCGTTGCGTACCCGCAACTCGTTCGAAGCGGGCATGACCCAATTGGGCGGCCATGCCCATTATCTGGATCCCAGCAAGATCTACACGCCGGCCATGGAAGGTCACGAGGTCGCTTATTCGACGGAACGTGTGTCGGATGTCGCGCGTGTTTTGGATCGTATGGGTGATGCCATTGCCATCCGCTGCTACGGTGACCCCGTGGAGTGGGAGTACGGTGGTGCACATGAAATGATCAAAGAATTTGCACGCTGGGCCGAGATTCCCGTGCTCAACATGGAAGATGATGTATATCATCCCTTCCAGGGGCTGGCCGACCTTCTGACCGTGAAAGAGAAATTTGGCGGTTACAAGGGCGTCAAATTCACCATGTCATGGGCCTATTCACCCAGCGTGCACAAGCCGCGTGCTGTTCCACAGAGTGCCATTTTGTTCGCTTCGATGCTGGGCTGCGAAGTGACCCTGGCGCATCCCAAGGGCATGGAGCTTGATCCTCAGATCGTCGCTCAATGCGAAACCTATGCCGAAACCGCCGGCGGCTCTTTCCATATCACGAATGATTTCAAGGAAGGTATGGAAGGTGCGGACGTGGTATACCCGAAAGCATGGGCAGCTACGCCTATTTTCAAAGCACCTATTGGGCAGTCAGATCCAAAGAAGACCCAACAAATCTTCGATCAACACAAGGATTGGATCTGCGACAAAGAGGCCATGGAAACAACTGCCAAGAATGCAATTTATCTACACTGCTTGCCGGCAGACCGTGGCTTTGAAGTGACCAACGAAGTGATCGACAAGACCTCCGGTCCCGGCTGGACCTCTGCAGTCTTTGATGAAGCTGAAAACCGCCTGCATGTGGAAAAAGCGGTCATGGCATTAGTGATGTAGTTTTAGAAACGACCATTGCGTGCCCTGGTTCTCCAGGGCACGCAATGGTGATTGAAGATTTTTGTTGTCCTTACCACACATGCCATAGGTGTTAGGGACAACAAAGAGTTTCAACGCAGAAGGGTAATCAGGACGCAAGAGGCTAAACTAAACGTCCATCAGAAAGGAAATTGAGGATGAAAACCCGTATTTTACTACCCATGATCCTGGTCTTGACCTTAGTGCTTTCTGCTTGTGGGGGCGGAAGCAGCAGCGGAACGACAGCAGCTTCATCGGGAGGCGGCAGTGTCGACAAGAATGGGCATGTTACACTGGAATTTTGGTATTCTTTGTCTGGAGATGCTGGAAAGACAGTGGAATACCTGGTCAAGCAATTCAATGACAGCCAGTCGACGATTACGGTCGTCCCCACGTTCCAGGGCGATTATGCCACCACCCAAGCGAAGTTGTATTCGGCTATCGCCGGCGGCACGTTGCCGAACGTTGCTCAAGTGGGTGGCGCAGCCTTGCTGGGCACCAGCGGCGCCGTTCTCCCTATCAGTCAATTCTTGAGCGGAAACAATGGAATGGACACCAGCAACATCTATCAGGCATTCCTGGATTACAACACCGCGGGGGGAACTTTATGGAGTATGCCGTTCAATAATTCGGTCCCGGTGATGTACTACAACAAGGATCTCTTTACAGCGGCAGGATTGGATCCTGAAAACCCGCCCAAGACCTTCGCCGACTTGATCGCCGATGCACAAAAGTTGACGGTGACGCCGAGCGGCGGTAGTACCCCAACCCAATGGGGTTTCAATACCCGTGATGACAATCAATGGTATTTAAGCACGCTCATTCTGGAAAACGGCGGTAAGATCGTCAACGATGACGAGACGCAAGTAATATACAACAGCCCTGAAGCCGTCGCCATGCTCAGCCTGTGGAGCGATCTGGTCAACAAGTATAAAGTTATGCCCCCCAACCAACATAGCGAGGCCCAAAGTGACTTCCTGGCAGGGAAATTGGGGATATTCCTCAGCTCAAGCTCCAGTGTTGGCAGCATCGTCCAGAGCGCATCGTTCAAAGTGGGTGTTGCCATGATCCCGGCAGTCGGTGATCTCGGGCAAAAGTTGCCGGTCGGCGGTGGCAGCCTGGTAATATTCAAGAATTCCAACCAGGTCATTGTGGATGCCTCATGGACATTCGTTAAATTCATGGTGTCGCATGATAGTTCAGTTTATCTTGCGACCCACACGGGCTATTTACCTATCTACAAGGATGCACAACAGTGGCCTGAGATAACCTCCTACCTGGCGCAGCATCCCGAGAACTCGGCGGCCATCCAATCGTTGAATTATGTGGTGGTCATCCCTGAATTCTCCGCCCTTGGTGATAGCGATTCTGCCCTGCGGACAGCCATGCAACAGGTGGAATTGGGTGCGGCCGCACCGCAGGCTGCCATGGACCAGGCAAAGGCAACGGTCGATAATTCCATTTCAGAAATGCAGCCGACGCCCTGATGGGTAGCGCGCCGGTTGATGGAACCGGGATTGTGAAAAAGGCTTCAGGTCATATAGTGGTGTTATGAGCTCTACAACGAGTCAATTTTTTACCTGCCCATTTTGTAATCTTTACTGCCAGGACTTGCAAGTTCCAAGTCCTGGCAGCGGCAAGCCCATGTGGCAGCCGGGATGCCCGCTGGCTAAAGCGTCTTTCGACCAGTTGCCAGAGGGGACTCTCTTGCCGCAGTATGCCGGCGCGCCGCTCGATTGGGATGAAGCTTTCCGCCAGGCACAGCACTTGGTGCAAGCAGCACACATGCCGCTGGTGGTCCTTTCGGGCGAAGCATCCTGTGAGGCGCAGTGCGCCGGGGTTGAGTTGGCTCGACGCTTACACGCCAGGGCCGATACGCCCTTGTCGCGCTTTGGTCTGGTACTCCCACTGGCGAGTATCGATCCCGGGTATGTCACCTGCACGTTGGGTGAGGCAGCCCGAAATGCGGACGAGGTTTTGTTTTGGGGCTGCCGGCCGGAGGAAAGCCATCCCCGCTTGCTCGAACGCCTGGGACGAGTGGATGGGCATAGCACTTTCGCTATACATTACGGGGCTCATTCTTCCGCCTCAAATAGCCTTTGGTTGAAGCCCGGTGAGACGATCCCGTTCATCGAGCAGTTGCGGCTGTTGGCACGCGGTGAGATGTCGCCGGACTCATTGCAGGAATTGAAATCACTGATCGATATTTTGATGTCTGCTCATTATGGCGTGCTTTTCTATGGCGAGGAATTACTGGCCGAGGGTCGCCATGCGTTGGCAGAACTCTTCCGCTTGTTGGATGACTTGAAAGGTAAAGGACGCTGGCACGCTGTGTATCTCTCCCCGGCAGGGAATGCGCTGGGTGCAGCCGAAGCTCTCTCGCGTGTCACCGGCTTCGCGCAAACAGTGCGCTTTGCTGAGAAGGGCGCAGAGTTTGTACCCCAGGATGGGAACGCCGAAGACATTCTCTCACACGGTGCGACCGATTTGGTCATTTTTGTTGGTCAGCCGGCGAGGTTATCAGAAGCACGTATGAAGTATTTGGAAGAAATCCCCTCCATTACCTTGAGTTCGGTCGCTCCGGCGTACAAGACAATGTGGCTGCCGGTTGCGCAAACCGGTATCCACGCCGACGGTACACTGATCCGTTTGGACGGGGTGATGATGTCATTATCAACCATATTGCATAGTGATCAGCCGCGTATGGAAGATTTGCTTGGGCGTTTTGCCGAGGGGGAGGCGTCATGATCGTCCTGCGCGGCGGAAAAGTCTATGACCCTGCTCATCACATCGATGGTGAGATAAAGGATATCTGGATCGATGGCGGAAAGATTGTGGTGCCACCGGCGGAAGATGACACAGCGCAGGTCATCGATGTAGGCGGGCTGATCCTGGCACCGGCGGGTGTGGAGATCCACGCCCATGTTGCCGGGTCACAGCTCAATGCGGCACGTGCTATGCTGGCCGGGCAAACTCCCGTGGTCGATTCACTGCTTCCCACGCCGGCCCAGGCTGCTGAACGCTATCTTAAATTGGGTTATACCACCGTGTTCGATGCTGCCATGCCGCCATTGTATGCGCGCCAGTCCCATGCCGATTTGGCGGACATGGCAGGTGTGGATCGCGGCAGTTACACGTTGATGGGTGACCATATGCTGTTGATGCAGGCCGCGGCCCATAACGACCCGGCGGAACTGCGCGATGTCATCGCTTGGCTGCTGCAAGCTTCCGGCGGCTATGCGGTTAAGCTGGTCAATCCTGGCGGCGGGTTGGCGTGGAAGCTTGGCCATCCGACGCCCGGCCTTGATGACCCGGTGATCCCCGGCGGACCGACCCAGCGGCAATTCATCCAACAGGTGGCGTCCGTGGTGAACGCCATGAGCTTGCCGCATCCCATCCACTTGCATGCCGGCCGATTGGGCCGCCCGGGAAACTGGCAGTCGTTCTGCGAGACGGTGCGCTCCCTGGCAGGGTTGCGCGCTCACCTTTGCCACATCCAGTTCTATTGCTACGGAGCAGATGATAAAGGTGGCTTTACCTCTGCTGCCGCGCAGGTGGCCGAATGTATCGCCCAATATCCACAGTTGACTTTCGATGTGGGCCAGGTGTTGTTCGGTGCAGCTGCGGCGATCACGGCGGACGTCAGTGCCATTGGTTTTCTGCGCGCCGTGCTGCACACACCCTGGTACAGCCGCATGATGGAAGGGGAGGGTGGCGGGAGTGTGCTCCCGCTTTCTTACCTGGCAAAGGACGCCGCCAGTTCGGTGCAATGGGCTGCGGGGTTGGAACTGTTGCTGCGTTTCCCGGATCCCAGCCGCATGTTCCTGACCACCGACCATCCCAATGGCGGGCAGTTCACCTCGTACCCGCACATTTTGGCCTGGCTGATGAGCAAGGAAACGCGTGACCGTGACTTGTCACTGGTGCATGCTGCCGGGCGCGAGAAAAGTGGCCTGGCCGCCCTCGAGCGTGAATACTCACTGGCTGAGGTGGTCGCCATGACCAGTTGGGGGCCGGCCAAGGCACTGGGATTGGAAGATCGCGGTCACCTGGGCGTAGGGGCACGCGCCGACATCCGCTGCTACCAACCACAGGCGGATATCGAAGCCATGTTCGCTACACCGAAATGGGTGATGCGGGCGGGAGAGATGGTGATGAAGGACGGGCAGATCGTTGCCCGCCAACCTGGTCAAACGCTGGCCGTCCGTCCCGAATGGGATGAGGACCGCCGCGAGAAGCTCTATGATACGTTGAGTTCGGTGATCTCGGTTGCCCCGCAGACCTATGCGCTGGGCGATCGACCTCGCGATGAATTGAAGGTGGTGCCATGCAAATCGAAGGCGTGACCATCGAAGATACGTTTGCCGAAGCGTTCCCCATGTGGGCGTCGCGGCTGATCATAACAGCCGATACGCTCCATTTGGCGATGCAGGCATCTCAGGCCGGTGCCGGCTTGGCGACCTCGATCATCGGCTGCGGTTGCGAGGTCGGCGCGGGCGCGATGATCGACCCGGTGCAGACTCCCGACGGGCGCCCGGGGTGTGAACTACTGGTGTTCAGCTACAGCCCCGAAAAACTGGAAGAAGCGTTGTTCCAGCGCGTTGGCCAGACGATACTTCCTTCGGCAACCTCGGCGTGTTTCAACGGCCTGACCGGTGAAAAAACAGCCAAAGTGGGCGGCAAGTTGCGCTATTTCGGCGACGGTTTCCAATCCAGCAAGCTGATGGACGGGCGGCGCTTTTGGCGTATCCCCGTCTCGGACGGTGAATTTGTGGTCGAAGAATCGTTCGGCATGGCGCAGGGCGTCGGCGGCGGCAACTTGATCTTGATCGGGAAGCAGCGCAGCCTGGTGCTGGCGGCAGCCGAAGCGGCCGCAGAGGCCATCCGCAAGACACCGGGCGCTATTGCACCTTTCCCGGGTGGCGTGTGCCGCAGCCCCAGCAAGATCGGGTCGAAATATAAGAATGTGCGTGCTTCGACCAACGATGTTTTCTGCCCCACGCTGCGCAGCCGGACGGCCACCCAGTTGCCTGCGGAGGCTGAAGCCGTTTATGAATTGGTGATCGACGGCCTCACCCAAGAAAGTGTCAGCCGGGCAATGGGGGCGGGCATAATGGCTGCTTGTAGTGAAGGGATGCTGGTCATTTCAGCCGGGAATTATGGCGGCAAGCTGGGGCCCTATCAGTTTCATCTACATAAGATTTTGGCGGAGATGGGCGCATGAGGATAACGCTGGATTTCCATGTCGAGACCGAACTACCGGTGAATGCCAGCAGCTTGCTTCCGTCGAAGGTTTTACCGTTGTCGCTTCATGATATCGAACGGTTGTCGGTAGACATCGGCAACGCGCGCGTTGCCCTGCACGATTGCTGCCATGTCACTTGCGAGGCTGATGCGACTGATGAGTTGGTGTTTGGGGGTGGCACAGGTAATCTGGTGAATGTTGGCAGCAAGATGGATGGCAGCCGGTTGGTGGTGCACGGGGACGTCGGCCGTTGTGCCGGGGTGGAGATGCGCAGCGGCGAGCTGGTGGTTTCCGGGAATGCCGGCGATTACCTGGGAGCAGCTTTGCAAAATGGTGTCATCCGGGTGGCGGGGAATGCCGGGCATCATTGCGGCGCCGGTTTGCCGGGACATAAGGAAGGCATGGCGGGCGGGATGATCTTCGTGGCCGGTAATGCCGGATGCGAGACGGGTGCTGCCATGCGCCGGGGATTGCTGGTAATCGGTGGCGATAGCGGGGACTATACGGCGGCCAATCTGCGCGCCGGGACAATTATTGTGGCGGGTGCTTGCGGAAAGAATGCCGGGTTGGGGATGCGCCGCGGCAGTCTGGCCGCCGGGAAGATGGATGAACCCATGCTGGTGGGCTTTTCGTCAAGCGGTCCAGCGGATATCGAATGGCTGCGGATTTATCGGAACAAGTTGGGCGAATGGGGAGTGCTGCTTCCACAAGGGTGGATGAACGGCTGCTGGCAGCGGTTTACCGGTGATCGACTAAGCTTAGGAAAGGGTGAGGTATTGGTACATGAGCGCATTGAATGAGCTTGCCTGGAAAGAATTGCAGAAAATCCTTGAGAAGCCTGAGTCTTTGGGTGTCTCTGTTAATACCGTGGAATGCGGATCGCTGGTGCTGGATTGTGGAGTCAGAGCTAGTGGCGGTGCCGAAGCCGGCCTGATGATGGCCAGGGTTGGTATGGCCGGCCTGGGTTCGTCCCGGGTCGTGATGGACTTGCTGGACGGAATTCCCTGGCTGTACGTTGAGGTGCAGACAGACCGTCCGCTGGAGGCGACGCTCTTGTGCCAGGCAGCCAACTGGCCAGTGGATGCTCCGGGCCTGCGCGGCATGGGTTCCGGCCCGGCCTGCCTCTTGAACAAAGCGTTAGATGTGGGCAAGATGGTGCCCGGTGGGGAAGTCTCTGCCCACGCTGTGCTGATCCTGGAGGCGGGCTCTTTGCCGGATGCTTCCATCTGCAGTCAACTGGCGGCGACCTGCGGCGTCTCACCCGATCATCTGGCTGTGATGGTTGCGCCCACGTCGAGTCTGGCGGGGTCGGTGCAGATCGCCGCGCGCAGCGTCGAGACCGCACTGCATAAACTGCACCAGATAAATTTCGACGTTTCTCATGTCGTCAGCGGTTTTGGGCGTTGCCCGGTGGCCATGCCGACCGGCGACGATCTGACGGCCATGGGCAAGACCAACGATGCCGTTTTGTTTGGCGGCCAGGTGTGGCTGGCCGTCCGGGGAGTCGAAGATGGCGAACTTGCTGGTGTGGTGGCGCACATCCCGTCTTCCACCAGCCCAAACTATGGAGAATCGTTTTTGAAGACGCTCAAAAACGCCGGAGGGTTTTATAATATTGATCCTGGCTTGTTTGCACCGGCAGAGATGACGGTGACCAACCTCTCGACGGGGAAGGTCTTTCATTCGGGGGCTGTGGATGCAGCCAGGCTGATCAAAGCGTTGAAGGATTAAAGGTGACGAATCAATTAAAGATAGGTATCCTGGGTTTAAGAGATAGTTGGCATGGTCTGGCTTTGTTACATGCCTGGCAG
>JBEKEX010000104.1:0-11428 GCA_050013615.1 Anaerolineaceae bacterium | reverse complement strand
GGCCCCAAACCTGGTACGAGTGGCATAGCATCATGCCAGCATTGGCTCAGCACTACACCGTTATTGCTCCTGATCTGCCTGGGTTAGGAGACTCATCGGTCTCGGCATCGGGCTACGAGAAGCGAACGGTGGCTGAAGAGTTGTACCAGCTCGTTCACGCACTCAATTTTCCAGAGATCAGCCTAGTAGGTCATGATATTGGCGGTATGGTAGCTTATGCCTATGCTTCAGCCCATCCCACTGAGGTTCGCCGACTTGCCATCCTAGAAGCCCCGATTCCAGGAGACTTCTTATATCACTTGTCGCTCCTCTCTCCTAATTCACCAACAGGGGAAGCTATGGGATGGCATTTTGCCTTGCATGCGGTTCCGGATCTTCCAGAAGCGCTCGTCACGGACCATGTTCCGGTCTACCTCTCCTGGTTCTACGACCACCATTCGCTCAATCCTGCCGCTATCTCACAAGCCCACCGAGAAGAGTACGAGCGTCACTATACGGTTCCTAGCAGTCTGCATGCAGGCTTTGAATACTATCGCGCCTTTCCGCAAGACATTGAGCAGAACAAGCTCTTTGCTCAATGTCCGTTACCGATGCCGGTGTTGGCGATGGGCGGAGATCATGGGGCCGGTGACCTGAGCGCGACGTTGCTCAAGCAGTTAGCCTTGCATTTGCAAAGCGATCTGGTTCCACAATCGGGACATTGGGTGATCGAGGAGAACCCGGATTATGTGACCCAACGCCTTCTCACTTTTCTTCAATAAAGGGTGCCGCCACAGTCCATGGGGGATAACTAATATGGTGCTTTTTCGAGTTCATTTTTAGCTTTTCCCGCCTGTCCCAGGCCCAAATTTACCCGTGAATCGGGCTGCTCCTATATTATATATATTCTTTCCACCTGCCCCAACTAAATCTACAGCAAGGGAAGACTCAATAACTCCCTTACCGTCCAATGCCTCAGCGTTAGCCCTACCGCTACAGAAGTAATTTCAAGCTGAGCGCCTGTCAGTTCATTTTTTAAGGTAAGATTACAGGTAATCTCAAAACATCGGGGAGTAAGAGGAAAAGTTGAAATTACGTAAATTGGGTGTACTGGCTACCTGCGACATCCGCCAGCTAATGATGAAGCTGGACTTTATCAAACCGTTCCATATCCGGGAGAAAGTTGGCAACCGGAGAGTCATCCGGTTCAACAGCCGCATGAATACATTCGCAATGGAACTACGAAGATGCTGGCCTTTTTTCACCCGACCACGGGAGAGGTGCGTGTCAAATGCGTGATTCATTCAACCAATGCGATTCTCCATACTTGGTTCAAAGAACAGCTCAGTGAAATTCTGAAGGAGCTGCCGGAAAAAACCAGCTTGGACCCCGAAACCAATCGGATTTTATGGGCAGCCTGGCAGGAAGGATTATCCATAAAGGTCAGCCTATCGCAGGATCTTCCCCCGCTCCGGATGCTGTTGATTTGGGATAATTTAAAAGGACACCATACCCCTGAAATGGTATTATGGTTATTCGCGCATGGGGTGATGCCGTTATATACCCTGGTGGGTGGTTCCTGGTTGAATATGGCTGAATCGATTCAACGCATATTGGTTCGCAGAGCATTGGAAGGACAAAATCCGCAGACCCCCAAACAAATTATGGCTTGGCTTGAAGCGGCCGCCCGAGGATGGAACCAGAATCCGACGGCGTTTGAGTGGGGTGGCGCACGCGCTGCTTGCCGACAACGCAGTCGCAATCGACGCCATGCTTTGGGTGGCTCAGGCGCTTGTGCCCGCCGCCCGATTCGAGATAAACTAAATTTGGTTCAAAAATGGCAATCGATTTGCCAATTGACGCACTAGTTAGCAACTAACTCAATTCATTCCATAACTGCTGCATATACAGGGCATCTTCCTCGAGAATAGGGCTTTCGCAGAGGATGCGTCCGGAGCAGCCGGATGAGACCAAGACGCCTAGAAGCTCTTTGATATTAAGATCCGATGCTCTAAGGGGTAGATGCTTCTTTTCACCTTTATTGGTGTATTCAATTCCAGATAGATGGATATGGAGTGATTTGAGCGATTCCGATCCCAATAAATTCGCATAGCCATTAACTAAATTAAACCACTCAATCTTTGAATTCACAGAACCATCACCGGACCTTGCATGCAAATGCGCGAAATCCAAACAAGGCAGGACTCCAGGTACTTGCTTGCTCATCTCCAGTGCATCAGTGAAAGAGCCGAACAAGGCGCCTTTTCCCATCGTTTCAGGGCGCAGTGTGACATGAATTTCTTTGGCAGCAAGTTCAGTTGTCAGCTCTTGCAAGCGCGGAATGGCGACTTTCAATACTTCATTTGGCTCGCGTCCGAAATACGAGCCGGGGTGGAAAATAATGTCCGTAGCCCCGGCCAGATAACCATAGTAAGCCGCGTCCCACAGTCTTTTTCTCTTCTTTGATGAGTTCACAAGTCTTTTCCGTCACCCGCACGGCCTGAACCCATCCAAGTTCGAATGCATCCAGCTTCATTTCATGGATCCTTTGGATGGCGCCAACGCTACCGCCAGGTTTTGCAGGAGTGGAAATCGGGGCACCAACGGTTCCGAATCTCATTATCTTTATCCTTTCTTCCCTGGAAAACTGCGATGCAGGAATAATTCATCCAAGGCTAAGCGACTTTTCAAGCTCTTTTACCTACACTTCGACATGTATACCAAGATTCGTCAATATCTTTTCTTGCAATTTCCACATGCTGTCTTTGTTTTTCTTCGTGTCATGATCATAACCATCGAGATGCAAGATGCCATGCACGATCAACAATTGCATCTCGTCCATTAGGGGGTGCCCAGAATTCAAGGCATTTCGCTGAGCACTCGGCAGTGAAATAACGATGTCGCCCAGGTAAGGCACGTCGGTAATAGGATCGACAGCATCAGAGGAAAATGAAAGCACATCCGTAGGAGCATCAATTCGCCGAAACCGTTTATTCAGTTGCTGAATCTTTCGGTCGCTAACGATAGCTATAGAAACATCCACCATAAGTCCAAGTACACAGTCGATTGCATATTGTGCTGTTTTTACCAGTAGATCCGTATCAACTTTAGCTTTATAAGCAGGGGAAACCTTCAAGTTGATCATTTTCAATCGTTTTTGGGTGTGGCGGCTGGATGGCTTACAGCTTTGACTGCCGGGTATTGGATGCGCGGGTGATAGGTGTTCTTCAATGTGCTGATGAACGACTCAGCAATGGTATGAAGGTCCCGCATGGTCAAATTGGTGAGTTCCATCTGACCCTCATCCTGGCAATATTGAATCACGCTCATCACCAATTCACGAATTTCCGATTCGGATTTTGGAAGCTCTGCTCTTGCCTTTGCTTCGCAGCTATCGGCCAGCATTAACACAGCAGTCTCTCTCGAACGGGGTCGCGGGCCGGGATAGCGAAAAGCATTAATATCTACCGAATTTTTATCCGAAGCATCTCCCTGAGCTCTGGCATATTGGAAGCGGGTGATAAGATCACCATGATGCTCTTTTATGAAATCGATCAAGCGTGAAGGGAGTTGATACTTGTGCGCTAGTTCCACGCCATCGGGCACATGTTTGATGATGATTAGCGCTGTCTCATAAGGACTCAAATTCTCGTGCAGGTCGAGTTGGCTGGGAACTTGATTTTCGACAAAAAATGCAGGGTTGGCTGCCTTACCGGCATCATGGAATAATGCGCCCACTCTGGTCAATACCGCATCCGCCGATATCTTCTCAGCAGCTTGTTCTGCCATATTCGCCACTTGCAAGCTGTGTTGATAAGTGCCTGGTGCATTTCTCAAGATCAATTGCAACAACGGATGATCCGGACGCGACAGATCGATGAGCTGCAAAGGGGTGATCAAACTCAGAAGTTGCGAAACAATATATTGCAGGATCAATGTAACGCTCGAAGAAGCCAGCCCGCACAAGAAAGCCGCACCGGTCAAAGTCAGCAGGCCATAAAGATCGGTTCCACCTGCAGCAAGCCGGTAAGCGACCACGCTGGCCGATGCAACAACGCCAATTGCAAGGCCTGACCAAAAGAAACTGGCAATCCGCCGTCCCTTGAGAAGCACCAGAATACCGCATAAGCTTGCCAACATGTAATAAACTGTCAAATCCAAACCGGAAGGCAAGGCGAAAGCGGCCAGCAGCGAAATCACCAGCGAAAGGATAATCCCCAATTCCAAACCAAAAAGGCTGGCAACGATCATCGCGAACGCCGGCAATGGGAATAGGTAAGGTATAACCGTCCGGTTAGGTATGACAAGACGGGCCGCAAATAAAAAGAGTAAAAAGAGCAAGGCAATCACGACGAGGCTGCGTGACTCTTGCACAATATTGACTTTCCTCCGATTAAAATACAGGAAAACAAAACCAAGCAGAGCAATCGTGATTGCCAATGCTGCTAGCAGTTCAGCGTTATTACTGCTGGATTGTGCAAGGCCATATTGCTGCAAAGCCTCCATTTTCTCAGGTGTAATGATCTCTCCACGGGTCACGATCGTTTCCCCGGAAATGTATGTTTGTGTGACCGGCGTGACCGCACTGCGTGCGGCATCCTTGGCGCGATTTGTCTCATCTTCAGAATAAAGGCTGTTAGCTGCTATGAAGGGAGAAACCAACGCTTTGACGATGGAAGCTTCGTCCTGTGACAACGAAAAACTGATATAGGTCGGTAGGTTATCTCGAACACGCGAAACTTGATCTTCATCGATGGAACTACGCATGATTTGCCCCAGCACATTGAGTGATTCTTGTTGTGCGGCATTCCATTGATCATCGGTAAAGCTCAGGATTTGTTGTGCCATGTTAGCATCGATCACTACCGGCTGCATATTGGTCAGATCTGCAACCTTTTGTGCGGCCAAGGAATAGGTATCATGACGGACTGAGTTAATGTAATCCAAGGTCGATTGCAAATGTTCAATTTGGGCGCGAGAAATATCAGGGCTTGCGGATAAATAGACCGGACTAACAGCGGCTGCTGCTTGTTCCTGGGCCTGGCGAGTGAGGACGTCACTCAGATACGTCAAATTCCGCGGCGCTAAAACATCTTGGGGAGCCACATCGCCGGTATGCAACGAAGAGTATCCCGCATTGACGTAAAAAGGCAAAATAATCGCCACATAGGAAAGAGCAGCCGTAGCAATCAACAAAATGCTACGAGAAATCCCGGCTTTACTATCGAGACCCAAGAATTGTTTTATAGATGCCATTATTAGAAACTAGTTCTGCAACAACTGCCTTACGATCTTACTGATCTGATCACCTGGCGCCCTTCCCGCCACTAGCGGCATCAATACTTTCATCACTTTGCCTGAATCGTTGACGGAACCAGCGCCCGTTTCTTGAATTGCTTTCTTCGCCAATTCCATTATTTCAGCTTCAGATAATTGCTTAGGAAGGAAGCTTTCCAGTATCTTGATCTCGGCTAGCTTTTCGTCAACGATGTCTTTCCGGTTTCCCTTTTCGGCATCCTGAATGGTCTCGCGCCGCATCTTGACCTCTTTTTGCAGGATAGTCAAAATAGTAGGGTCATCCAATGCGCCATGCTTTTCCACTTCGGCAAGTTGGATGCTTGAAAGTGCAAGCCGTAGCGTATTTTTCCGAAGCACATCACCGCTTTTCATGGCATCGTGTAGCGATTTTTCGAGATCTTGTTTGTTTCCCATAACGTTTTCCTTTATTGATTACTTGATCCAACAAAAATATAATCTTTGATGCTGGAATAAATACCTGGCCCGATACCCGGCACGTTTTGAATATCTTCCTTGGCTAAAAAAAGCCCGTTTTGCTCTCTATAAGCTATGATGGCAGCTGCTTTTGCCGGGCCAATGCCTGGGATGGTTTCGAATTGCTCAAGGGTTGCCGAGTTAAGATCAATGGGATTCTGGAATGAAATGGCACCTACGGTGGGCGCGGACTGGCCGATGGCCAAGATCTCTACTTTTTGTCCATCAGACAGCCTGGCAGCCAAGTTGACCGAGCTCGTATCCGCTTGTGCTGTAAAACCACCCGCCACGGTGACCGCATCGGCAGCCCGACTGGCTGGCGACAAGGTGTACAAACCGGGATGGCCGACTGCTCCATCTACATAAACCGTAATATCAGCCTGGGTTGGGGTGGGCTGTATCTGAATTGGATAACCTTGGGGTTGTCTGGCAACAAGTAGAATAATTCCTGCTGCAAATAACCCAAGCAAAATTCCCAAAGCGAGATACTGCCAAGTTTTCATGGCTAATCGGCTGGCTTTTCCAGGGCAAACATCGCATTAAAAGCACTAATCGCAACTTCGATGATCGCCTCATCTGGTTGACGGGTGGTAAGTCGCTGCAACGCCATGTTTGGCCAGGCAAGTGCTCTCACAAAAGGCACATTGAGATGGTTGCTAATCCAACGCATATATTCATACGCCAACATGATGATTACCGGCAGCAATGCAAGCCGACTGAGCAATAATAAGAGCAGAGGCGGTTTGCCCAGCAAAGAATACACAAGCACCGACACGACTACAACGATCAGTAAAAAGCCCGTCCCGCAGCGGGGGTGGTAAAGCGAACACTTCTTCACTTCTCCGGGTGTGAGAGGTACTCCTGCCTCAAAAGCATTGATTGTCTTATGTTCCGCCCCGTGATAAGCAAAGACACGTGCAATATCCGACATTTTTCCGATGAGATAAAGATACAAGATAAGCAGCGTCAAACGGATCAACCCCTCGAAGAGGTTGGAGAAAATACTTGGCCAGTGAAGCCAGGTTCCCACCCAGCTTGCAACGGCGGCCGGGGCGAGGAAAAATACAGCGATAGCAATTCCGAAGGAAAATAACATAGCCAATATAAAAGAAGGGCCTTCAATTTTTTCGTCTTCGCCGGTCTGAAAATTCGCCGATAGTGTCAAATATTGGGTACCAAGGAACAGGGCATCCCAAAGCAGGAGAAGGCCACGAAGGAACACAATTTTAGCAATGCCGCTGCCGTAGATTCCTTCCAGTTTTTCAGTCTTTATCTCGATCCCACCATCAGGCTTTCTAAATGCAGCGGCTACATATTTCGAGCCGCGCATCAACACTCCCTCGATAAGGGCCTGGCCTCCGTATGATGGCAGCTTCAGTTTTTCAGTGCTCATGTGTATATTTACGCCAAATTGTAGAAGAAACGGATCAGCGTTTCAACTCCACGCGTCCAGGCGGTCAAATTCAGTTTCTCGTTGGGGGCGTGGATATTATCATCGGGCAGCCCAAAGCCGGTTAAAACAGAATCGATCTTAAGCACTTCTTGCATATCGGTCGCCACCGGCACGCTGCCGCCTTCGCGCTGGAAAACAGGCCGCTTGCCCCAAACCGTTTCCATGGCCTTGGCCAACGCCCTGCAAGCTGGGTGGTTCCGGTCGACCAGGCAAGCCGGAGCGCCTGAAAGATAGGTGAGCTCCCAGCGAATGGTCTTGGGAGCATTTTTCTCAAGATAGGTCAATAATTGCTGATGAACTTCCTCGGGATTCTGGTCGGGGACCAACCGGGAAGATATCTTTGCCATCGCCCAAGCCGGAATAATGGTCTTTGACCCTTCACCGGTGAACCCGGAATATAAACCATTGACGTCCAATGTGGGGCGGGCACCAATCCTCTCTGTGGATGTGAAACCTTTTTCACCCCAAACTGCCGGTGCACCGGTCTGCCGCAAGTAAAACTCATCGTCCATTGGCAGGCGGGCCAATTCAGCACGCTCTTCGTTTGACAAAGTTCGAACACGGTCATAAAAACCGGCCAGCGTGACCTTCCCATCCTGGTCGTGCAGCCCAGCGACCAGAGAACATAAAGCATCCGCCGGGTTTTGAACAATGCCTCCGTATACCCCGGAATGCAGGTCATGGCTAGGACCATAAACATGCAACTCAAAATAGGCCAATCCCCTTAAACCATAAACGATAGAGGGAATGTCTACATCAATGATCCCCGTATCCGGGTTGAGTGCGACGTCACTGGCAAGCATTTTCTTATTATTTTCGATGAAAGTTCTCAGGCTGGGAGAGCCAATTTCTTCCTCTCCCTCGAATAAGAATTTGAGATTCACCGGGAATGCGCCCTGCGTCATTATGGATTGAATGGCTTTTAAGCTTGCCAACAATTGACCTTTCATATCAGATGCGCCTCGGGCATAAAGGTTTTCACCTTTAATGACAGGCTCAAAGGGATCTGAATTCCACAAGTCCAGTGGTTCGGCAGGTTGGACGTCATAATGTCCGTATACCAGCACGGTCGGAACGCTCTTTTCAGCTTTCAGGTAATCACCATAAATAATGGGGTGGACAGGCGTTGGGAAGATGGCAACATGCTCGATGCCGATCGCTTTGAGTTGCGCGACAATCCACTCGGCTGCGCGATGTACATCCTCTTTCTTTGCCGGATCAGTTGAAACCGAAGGGATCCTTAAAAGTTCTTGAAGATCACCAATAAATTGATCTTTGTTTTGTCCAAAATAGGTAATGGCTTTGTCCAAATTTGCTTCCATGCATATTCTCCATGAGCAATGATAAATGGATTATATGCGATTTATATCATTTGAGCGAGAGATATGTCCATGCTGGTAGCTTTATGCTAAAATCTGTTGGCAAGTATTGATGGCTTTCAGGAGCACACATGCTAATTAATAATGCAAACGTAATCACCTGGGGGCAGCCAAATTCGATTTTGTCAGACCAAGGTATTTACATCAAGGAAGGCGTCATCACAGAAATTGGATCCAGTCCCAAGTTGGTTGAGAAATATGGCGTTGAAGAGCAGGTAGATGCAAAGGGCCAGTACGTGATGCCTGGCAGCATCTGCGCCCACACGCATTTTTACAGTGCCTTTTCCCGTGGGCTGGCAATTCCGGGACCTGCCGCCAAAGATTTCTCCGAGATATTAGAAAAACTTTGGTGGAAATTGGACAAGGCCCTGAGCCTTGAGGATAGCCGTTACTCTGCCTTGGTGAGTCTCATCGATGCCATCCGGCATGGAACCACCACATTGATCGATCATCATGCCGCACAACATGCCATTGCCGGTTCCCTGGATGAAATTGCCGAGGCGGTCACTCAATCCGGTGTACGTGCAGCATTATGTTATGAAGTCACCGACCGCGATGGGAAGGAAAATGCACTCGCCGGGATCAAGGAAAATATCCGCTTCATCGAGAGAACAAAGAAAAACAACTCCGACCACAAACTTGGCGCCCTATTCGGTTTGCACGCCAGCTTGACACTTTCTGATGACACATTGAACCACTGCCGTGAGGTTGCGCCGCAAGATACAGGATTCCACATTCATGTCGCAGAGAGCGTAGTGGATGAATTCGACAGCCTGCAAAAATATGGCACTCGCATCGTCGACCGCCTCCAAAAACATCAGATTCTGGGCCCTCATACCATTGTCGCACACGGTGTGCACGTCGATGCCCGTGAGACCGAGCTTCTTTCAGAATCACAGACCTGGGTGAGCCATCAGCCGCGTTCGAATATGAACAATGCTGTGGGCATGGCGGAAATCGAATCGATGGTCAGAGCTGGCGTTAAAGTCTGCCTGGGAAATGACGGTTTCTCGAACTCCATGTGGGAAGAATGGAAAGCCACTTATTTTGCCCACAAACTGTGGCATCGTGATCCACGCAGAGTGCAGGCAGATTTGATCAGTCAAATGGCTATTTATAATAATGCCGCACTAGCCAGTTCGATTTTTGGAACTCAGCTCGGCGTCCTCGCGCCGGGAGCCCAGGCAGATTTGATGTTCGTCGATTATCATCCGTTCACCGAGCTGAACTCAGGAAATCTACCCTGGCACATCGTCTTCGGCTTTCAGGAAGATATGGTGACAGCCACTATGGTTGCCGGCAAGTTCCTGATGCTGAATCGAGAGTTGCTCACACTGGACGAGGACAAAATTACTCATGAAGCAAGCAAGTTATCGCAGGAAACCTGGAAGAGGTTTGCTGCGCAATTCTAAATTGGGAGGAAGTATGTCGGACTACATCGCAGTTTCAACGTTGACCATTGCCGTCGTCGGTGGGACGGGAAAAGAAGGCAAGGGGTTGGCATATCGCTGGGCAAAAGCCGGGTTGAAGGTCATCATCGGCTCTCGGCAACTGGAAAAAGCCGAGGCGGCAGTCAGCGACTTAAAAAGCCTGGGTGTATCCTCCACAGCTTTATCTGCCATGACCAATCTGGATGCTGCCATGAAAGCGGACATCGTCGTGGTCACTGTGCCGTACACCGCACACCGACCGTTATTGGACGAATTGAAGACGGTGCTGCAAGGCAAAATCGTTATTGATGTTACCGTGCCGCTGGTTCCCCCCAAGGTGACCAAAGTCCAAATGCCGGCCGCAGGCAGTGCCGCACAAGAAGCCCGGCAGCTATTGGGTGAGGATGTGAAGATCACATCGGCATTCCAGAATATTTCATTCGAGCGGCTGATGGGAGAAGGCAAGATCGATTGCGATGTACTGGTCTGTGGGACGGATAAGGACACCCGCAAGCTGGTGATCGAGCTGGCAAAGCTGGCCGGCTTGACAGCCTGGGATGCGGGGCCGCTCGAGAATTCCGTTGTCGTGGAAGGCATGACCTCGGTATTGATTGGAATCAACAAGCAATTCTCTGTGCCGTCTGCCGGGATACAAATCACAGGTGTGCCGCGCCCATGACACTGACGTTAAGCCCTATTCGTGAAATTCCCCTTATCCAGGCTGGCGATGACTTGCCTGCACTCATTTTCGATGGGCTGAACAAGAGCGACATCGAAATCGAGGACGGTGATATTCTCGTCGTGACGCAAAAGATCGTCTCCAAATCAGAAGACAGATTGGTCAACCTCACACAAGTGCAGGTATCTGAAAAAGCCAAGAAATACGCCGCCATTTGCGAGAAAGACCCACGTTTCGTTGAACTGGTTTTGCAGGAGAGCAATGAAGTGCTGCGCTGCCGGCCTGGGACGATCATCGTCGAGCATCGCAAAGGCTTTATTTGTGCCAATGCTGGGATCGATCACTCTAATGTAAAAGGTCCTTGGGGTAATGAGGAAGATTGGGTGTTGTTGCTGCCCAAGGATCCGGATGCCTCTGCCGAGAAAATTCGGTCTTTCGTCCAAGCAAAAACCAAAAAAGACATTGGGGTGATGATAATCGATTCGCACGGGCGTGCCTGGCGGATTGGAACCGTGGGAGTGTGCATTGGGCTTTCCGGATTTCCTGCCGTGGTGGATATGCGCGGCCAAACAGACATGTTTGGATACAAGTTGAGAGTTACCCAAGTGGCCGCAGCCGATGAACTGGCGGCAGCAGCATCGCTGATCATGGGGCAGGCAACGGAACGAATTCCGGTCGTCCATGTGCGCGGATTTCCATATCCGTTGCGAGAATCACATTTCACAGAGTTGGTCAG
>JBEKEX010000103.1:0-9157 GCA_050013615.1 Anaerolineaceae bacterium | reverse complement strand
GTCATCCGCACCAGTACGCAGGTGCCGTTCCACGTCAGGCGCATCCTGGCTCCCGTGTTGGGGCTGCCTGTCAAACGCATCCGCGTGGTCAAGCCCAGGATTGGCGGTGGGTTCGGCGGCAAGCAAGAGGTGCTGATTGAAGACGTGGCGGCCCATTTGACCATTGCTACCGGCCGGCCAGTGCGTTTAATGTATACCCGCGAGGAAGAATTCATTGCCGCCAGGTCGCGCCATCCCATGAAGATCCACATGAAGACTGGCGTCAAAAAAGATGGCACGATCACTGCGAATGAGATGCGCCTGGTCACCGATACGGGTGCTTATGGATGCCATGCCTTGACCGTAACCGGCAATACCGGCCAAAAGGGGATGGCGCTATACGTGGGCGATGGCGAGTTCCGCAAATCGCCCAACATTCGCTTCTATGCAGACATCGTATACACCAATCATCCACCAGCAGGCGCCTTTCGCGGCTATGGCGTCCCGCAAGGATTCTGGGCAGTGGAACGGCACATGGAGAAGATTGCCCGGGCCTTGAAGATGGACTCGATCGATTTCAGACTCAAGAATGCCCTGCGGCCGGGTGAATTACAGCCCTTCAGCACCGCCTGGAGTGAGGGCAGGGAACCCAGCCCAGAAACGGTCAATACTAATGGTCTGGAGTCCTGCATTGCCCAAGGGAAAGCTGCCATCGATTGGGACAAGAAATATAATAACCCGGAGTGGCATATGGTCCCCGGCAAACCTCATCTGCGGCGCGGAATCGGCATCGCAAATGCGATGCACGGTACTGCCATTCCATACCTTGATATGGGTGGCGCCAGCATCAAAATGAATGACGATGGGTCATTCAACATGCTGGTGGGTGCAACCGACCTGGGCACCGGTTCTGATACGGTGTTGGCACAAATGGCCGGAGAAGTCCTGGGTGTCCCCATCGACGATATAATCGTCTACTCATCCGATACCGACTTCACCCCCTTCGATAAAGGTGCCTATGCTTCCAGCACCACGTTCATTTCCGGTGCGGCGGTCGTGAAAGCAGCCCAGCAGGTGGCCGAGCGTATTCGGTTGAGGGCAGCGCAGATGCTCGAGACCGCTGATCCTGCCCATCCGGTGAAAGAATCTGAAATTGTCCTGCATTACCGCAAAGCAATTGCGTCGGATGGCCGCTCGATCACCATGGAAGAAATCGCTCACAATTCTTTGCACGCTGTCAATCAAGAGCAGATCATGGCCGTGGCTTCTTACGTCTCGCCCGTGGCGCCGCCACCGTTTGCAGCCCAATTTGCCGAGGTGACCGTGGACATCGAGACCGGAAAGGTAAACGTTGATAAGCTGGTCATTGCGGTCGACGCCGGGATCATCGTGAACCCGCTAACGGCTTCCGGGCAGATTGAAGGTGGCATGGCTCAGGCACTTGGCTATGCTGTTTGCGAGGAAATGCTTTACGACAGTGAAGGTCAGGCTAGAGAAAAGGATCTGGTTGATTATCATATTTTCCGCGCGGATGAAATGCCTGAGTTGGAAACATTGTTCATCGAAACCTTCGAGCCCTCACATCCTTTTGGCGTCAAAGCCGCGGGAGAAATCCCGCTGGATGGAGTTGCCCCGGCAGTCGGCAACGCCGTATTGGACGCTTGCGGTGCCAACATCGATGCTAACCCCATCACGCCGGAAAAAGTATGGCGTGCTTTAAAGATAAAATAATTCTTAATGTTTGAGGTGGATTCTTCAATGGCAGCTCCAGTATATGTGATTGGTCACGTTAACCCAGATACCGATTCGATCGCTGCAGCATTGGGATATGCCTGGCTGCTGCGCGAAAGAGACAAGATGGATGCCATTGCGGCACGCGCCGGGGCAATAAATGTGCAAACCGCTTGGGTTTTGAAGGTGCTAAACTTGGAAGCTCCTGTTTTACTGACGGATGCTTCACCCCGCTTTGAATCAGTCACACACCGACTGGATACCACTTCTCCCGAAAAACCTTTACGTGATGCTTGGTCTATTTGCAGCCGTACTGGCGGCATTGCACCGTTGGTCAATCCGGATGGCACCCCTTATGGGTTGGTGACCGAGGAAAGTCTGTTCGCTTTTCTTAACAAGCTCGTCGGACCACATCCTAACCTATCTCGGATGAAGATCAGCGAAATGCTCGAGGCTCCTTGCAAAGATGCTGCCGATGTCACTGTCCCCAGATTTCATGCGTCCGTTCGCATCCGCGACCTGCTGAACAAGATACTGCGCGGCGAGGGTGATAACTACCTGGTGATCGACGAAAACGGCCGTTACATCGGGATCTGTCGGCAACGAGATTTACTTAACCCACCCAGGTTACGGCTTGTACTCGTCGATCATAACGAGGCACAGCAAGCTGTTGCATCGCTCGACGAAGCTGAGCTCGTCGAGATACTGGACCATCATCGGTTGGGAAATTCCTCGACCCACACCCCAATTCGGTTTACCGTCGACATCGTTGGCAGCACAAGCACGCTGATCTCTGAACAGATCGAAGAAGTAGGTTTGAGTGCCCCACCTGCATTGGCCGGCATGATGCTTGCAGGTTTACTCTCTGATACACTTGGCCTGGTTTCGCCCACCACTACAGAAAGAGATCGCATCGCCTCCGAACGACTTGGCAGGTGGGCAATTCGTGTCGGAACACCCCTCGCTGACAAAACAATTCTTTCATTTGGGCAAGAAATCTTGGCTGCTGGCGCCGGGTTGGATGCAAAAAAACCGGCCGAGGTCGTCCAATCGGATATGAAGGTTTATAACGGCGGCGGCTACCAGTTCTCCATCTCTCAGGCCGAGGTTAGCGATCTGTATGAAATGGATGAGCACATCAACCAATTGGTTCAGGCCTTAAGCGACCTTCGTTCCAATAAGGGGCTGGATTTTGCCATGTTAATGGTCACCGACGTTGTCAAAGGTGACAGTCGCCTGTTGCTCGATAGCCAACCTCCTGTCCTGGAAGATTTGCCCTATCCACTAATGACTGATGGTAGTCGTTTCGCTGAGGGGGTGGTCTCCAGGAAGAAACAACTACTTCCGGTTGTCTTAGGCCTGCTGGAGGTTTAATTCAAGATGTCCATTTTCCACGATCTATCTGAAATCGAAAAACGTGGAGAATCTTGCGCTCTATGCACCATCACTAGTAGCAGCGGTTCGACACCTCGCCACGTGGGCAGTAAGATGCTGGTATATCCCAACGGGCGCATCAGCGGTTCGGTGGGCGGTGGAGAAGTGGAAAACCGCGTCATCGAAGAGGCAAAAGCTGCTCTTGTAGATGGTAAAACCCGTAAATTACAGTACAGTTTTGTCGACCCTGCCAAAGGTGATGTTGGCATCTGCGGCGGCCAGGTGGAGGTGTTCGTGGAACCCATTCTTCCTCGCGCCACTTTGCTGGTTGTTGGTGGAGGTCACGTTGGAAAAGCCGTCCTCCACCTAGCCCGATGGCTGGGCTATAGAACGGTTGTCTCCGATGATCGGCCCGAATTCTGCACTCCTAAAGCGAACCCTGATGCCGACGAGTTCGTAGCTGCACCAATGAGTGAAATTCCAAACCGATTGGCGATCAACTCAATGACCTTTATTGTGCTGACGACGCGTGGCACCGATGTAGATGTTGCCGGACTGCCGGCATTATTGAAAACAAAACCAGCCTACATCGGTGTTATTGGTTCACGCCGGCGCTGGGCAGTGACCCGTAAAACCCTTTTGGATGCCGGTGTTGACGAGCACGTTGTGAACGAGGTACACTCTCCCTTAGGATTGGAGATCAATGCTGAGACTCCGGAAGAGATTGCAGTCAGCATCATGGCCGAAATCATCATGCTGCGTCAAGGCGGTAATGGCAAAGCGATGAGTTCGGAATGATTGGAGGAAGATTTATGTGGCGGAAGTACATCAACGCGACCAATCTTGATGAAGCCCTTGCAGCTCTTAACGAATATCAAGGTAAGGCCAGAATTATTGCCGGGGGAACCGATCTCATCTTGGAAATGGAAAGAGGAGTAAGGAAAGATATCGAGGTTTTGGTGGATGTTACCAGGGTTGATGGCTTGGATCAAATTACGCTGGACGAGCAGCAAATCATCCACTTGGGGCCCATGGTGACACACAACCAATGCGTCGCTTCAAAGCTGATCAGGGAAAATGCTTTTCCGTTGGCACAGGCGTGCTGGCAGGTTGGGTCTCCGCAGATCAGGAACCGGGGGACCATTGCCGGCAATGTGATCACTGCCTCTCCTGCCAATGATTCCATTGCACCTTTGATGGCCTTGGGTGCCAAGGTAACGCTGCGATCTCAAAAAGGGGAACGTATTGTCGCGTTGGAGGATTTTTATACCGGTGTCCGAAAAACAGTGATGCAACCTGATGAGCTCCTCGTCGATATTGCCTTTCATGCCATGCAAGCGAAACAAAAAGGAGTGTATACCAAATATGCACTCCGGCGGGCTCAAGCTATCTCTGTGGTCAATAGTACAATCATCCTGACATTCGATAAGGAGAGGGTCCTTCATTCGTCCATCACGATGGGTGCGGTTGCTCCGACTATCATTCATGCCAAAGAGGCGGAAGCTTTTTTGATTGGCAAAAAGCTTTCATCACAAACGATCGAAGCTGCGGCAGAGCTTATTTCCAAGGCAAGCACTCCGATCACGGATATTCGCAGTTCAGCTCAATATCGCCAGGAAATCATCAAAGTAATTTCCCGACGTGGTCTTACGGCAATTGCCGAGGGCAAAGAACGTGTCGGGTTTCCTCTACAGCCCGTTATGCTGTGGGGAGCGACTGAAAGAAAGCAAACCAACACTGGCGGCGGCATCATCGATCAAGACTCGCCCATCGAGACCACTATCAATGGAAAAAGCTATAAATTTAATAACGGTCAAAGCAAAACCTTATTACGTCTTCTCCGCGAAGAGGCCGAGCTCATCGGCACCAAGGAAGGCTGCGCAGAAGGTGAATGCGGTGCCTGCACCGTTTATTTGGATGGAGAGGCGGTCATGAGTTGCCTGGTACCTGCACCGCGCACACATCATGCAACGATCACAACCATCGAAGGCATCGCAGATGGCGATCGATTACACCCGGTCCAGCAAGCTTTCATCCAGGAGGGCGCTGTCCAGTGCGGTTATTGCACACCCGGCTTCATCATGTCGGCGGTCAAGCTGTTGGAAGAGAATCCTAAACCCAGTGAAGAGCAAATCAAATACGCCATCACTGGCAACCTGTGCCGATGCACGGGGTATTACAAGATCGTGAAGGCGATCGAACAAGCTTCTGTGCAGAAGTGAGAGTGTCGTATGGGTCGAGCCAATATCTATGGATCGCATTCGTCAGGGCCAGGAAGGCTGCAAGAAATCCATCCCATCTGGCGGGGAATAGGATTTGCTTTCATATTTCTACTGCCAATTTTATCTTATGTTGGCGCCCTGGTGCTCTTGCAGAAAAATGCTGCAAATAACTGGTACCCCATCCCCAATGATCTATTGCTAAAGATAGGGAATGACCCGTTATTGTTGGTCAAGGTTATTTTGGCCTTGATCATTATGTTCTTTCTATATACCATTTTCATGCTGATAACTTTCGCACTATACCGCGTCTTTGCTCCACCCCGATACGGGCCGACCGACGTGCCTCCCGCGAGAATGCGCAAGATCAAAAGAACGTAATACCGCCGAGGGAAGGCAGGTAAAAAAGTATGTCTTCAACAGGAATTGGAAAGCCAGTCGCGCGTGTCGATGCAGTCGATAAAGTTCTGGGAAAGGCGCTATATCCCGGTGACTTTAATATGCTCCACCAGGCATATATGAAAATTCTATTTGCCAACCACCCGCATGCCATCATCCGCAAGGTGGATACCTCTGCTGCCGAAAAACTTTCGGGTGTTTTGATCGTTTTAACTGCCAAAGACGTCCCGGTGAATGAATACGGCTTGAGCATGCCGGATCAGCCTGTGCTATGCGGGCCGGGTTCACTCAAGCCTTATTCGGATCATGTGCGCTTCGCAGGAGATAATGTTGCCGTCGTCGTAGCGGAAACCGAAGACATTGCTGCCCAAGCGTTGGGCTTGATAGCCGTCCAATATGAAGACCTACCTGGGGTTTATGACCCTCGCGAAGCAAAAAAGTCTGATTCAGTCCTCCTTCACCCAGAACGTGAAACGAATGTCTTTTGCCATTACCAGATCCGCAAAGGCGACTTCGAAAACGCTTTCAAAGATGCCGATGTCGTCATCGAGGGTGAATACCATACGCCGGTGCAGGAACATGCCTATCTTCAACCCGAAGCCGGTATCAGTTACATCGACGAAGAGGGCCGTATCACCGTGGTGGTCGGTGGGCAATGGGTGCATGAAGACCAGGAACAGATTGCCCACGCCCTCGATTTGCCCAAAGAAAAAATCAGGGTGATCTATCCTGCCATTGGCGGTGCTTTTGGCGGCAGAGAAGATATGTCGGTGCAAATTGTACTGGCCCTGGCCGTCCTACGCCTGCAGCAGCGTGGCACCGTACGGCCTGTCAAGATCATCTGGAGTCGGGAAGAATCGATCACCGGCCACGGCAAACGGCATCCCTATTACATCAAAGCAAAATGGGGGGCCAAGCGGGATGGCAAGCTGGTGGCTGCCCAGGTTGAATTGATCGCTGATGGCGGAGCCTATGCCTATACCTCGACCAAGGTACTGGGGAACGCCACGTTGTTATGCACCGGGCCCTATCTAATCCCAAACGTCAAGGTCGATTCCTACGCAGTATATACGAACAACATCCCCACCGCTGCCTTCCGCGGCTTTGGCGGCCCGCAAGCTGCGTTTTCCGCTGAAACCCAAATGAGCAAGCTGGCTGAGGCACTGGGGATGGATGTGGTCGAACTGCGGATGAAGAACCTGCTGCACGACGATGACCTCCTGTCAGTTGGGACTCCGTTGCCGCCCAATGTGACCATCTCCCAAGTTGCCGAGAAGTGTGCCAGTGCCGCCGGTTGGACCCATTCAAAAAAGGGATGGATCCGGCCGGAAGGATTTAGCCATAAAGGTTCAACGCCCAATAAAGTGCGCGGGCTCGGCTTTGCCTGCGGCTTCAAGAACGTCGGGTTCTCTTTCGGGGCGCCCGAACATTGTATCGCTACCGTGGAATTGCACGGCAAAACCGAGATTGAAAAAGTGGTCTTGCATCACGGTGGAGCTGAGGTGGGGCAGGGGTCGCATACCGTTTTCGCCCAATTTGCCTCCGAAGCTCTCGATGTTCCCATCGAAAAGATCAAATTGATCGTTGCCGATACGGCATACACGGAGAATTCCGGCAGCGTTTCGGCCTCGCGGATGACTTTTATGTCCGGGAATGCCATCAAAGGTGCCGCGGAAGCCGCTTTGCGCAAATGGAAGAACGAAGAGCGGCCTGCAATCGCCACGTTCACGTATTGGGCGCCCAAAACCACACCTTTTGACCCCGAGACCGGCAAAAGTACGCCGAACTTTGCCTACGGTTATGCCGCCGAAGCAGCCGAGGTCGAGGTAGATCTGGAGACCGGTCAGGTGGAAGTTTTGAAGATATATTGCGCTGACGATGTAGGACACGCCATCAACCCAGTCCAGGTGCGCGGCCAGGTGGAAGGCGCCATCGTCCAAGCCACCGGGTACGCCCTGCTGGAAAATTTCATCCAACGTGAGGGGATCACCCTGACCAAGACGCTCTCGACTTACCTGATCCCGACTGTGCTGGACATCCCTGGGGAAATCGAATCCTACATCTTGGAATATCCCGACCCCAATGGCCCCTGGGGAGCGCGGGGGGTCGGCGAAATGCCCTATCTGCCCCTGGTGCCTGCCATCACCTCGGCAGTGCACGATGCCACCGGTGTAT
The DNA here is from genome assembly GCA_050013615.1 of Anaerolineaceae bacterium. Taxonomy (GTDB): domain Bacteria; phylum Chloroflexota; class Anaerolineae; order Anaerolineales; family Anaerolineaceae; genus JBEKEX01. The sequence goes on along the minus strand of JBEKEX010000103.1, from coordinate 1,280 downwards.
GGTTCGACGAGTTCCCGTTGATCCCGGAGCGCGTGTTGAAACACCTGGGCAAGCTTTGAAAGCAACGAGACTTTGCAGCCATCAACTTCTCAATCCAGGAAGCTATGAAACCAGTCGTATTCCTTCGCGGCGGGGGTGACCTCGCATCCGGCGTGGCGCTCCGGCTATTTCACAGCGGTTTATCGGTTGTTATTGCCGAACTGCCCCAGCCTCTCACCGTGCGGCGTACGGTCGCCTTTTCCGAAGCCGTTTTTGATTCAAAGGTCGTCGTGGAGGATGTCACCGGCGTGAGAGCCGATACTTTTTCGGATGTCGATGCCATCTTGGAAAAACGTATGATTGCAGTCATTGTCGACCCCCAGGCTAACTTCTTGAGCGAAGCAAAGCCGCCGGTCGTGATCGATGGCCGCATGTTGAAAAAAGCGCCCGAATCGTATAAAGACAGAACTTTGCTTGCCATTGGCTTGGGGCCCGGCTTTGTCGCCGGAGAACATTGTCATGCCGTGATCGAGACCAAGCGCGGCCCTTTCCTCGGACGGGTCTATTGGCAAGGCTCGGCCGAGGCTGACACGGGCATCCCGGAAAAAGTCGCCGGCCAGCAAACGGAGCGGGTGCTGCGCAGCCCGGCGACCGGCGTATTCCGTACGCTGGCTGATATCGGTGCAGTGGTCACTGAAGGGCAGAAAATTGCCCGGGTCGAGGATAAATTAGTGTTGGCGCCGTTCAATGGCTTGATCCGCGGCTTGCTGCACGATGGGGTGTACATCGAAAAAAGCGTCAAGGTTGGCGACGTCGACCCCCGAATCGATGAGCGCTTGTATCAAGTGGTCTCCGATAAGGCGCTTGCCATCGGAGGCGCTGTTTTGGAGGCGATCTTGAGCGTGCCTTCGGTTCGTCAGGCTTTGTATGGCTGAACGAACGACTCTCCCGTTGTTGCAGGCACTCCGAGTAGATTCCGCACCAAAATTGGCATTGGTGGGCGCCGGGGGAAAGACAACTTTATTATTCAAACTTGCCGCTGAATTTGCCGGGCCTGTCTTGATCACCACGACCACCCATTTGGGTCGCTGGCAGCTTGCTCCCGTCGATCGGCGCCTCATGCTGGACGAGGACGCCGAGTTGAATACCAAAGACTTAGCTATTCATACGGCGAAGTTGATCTCGGTAACCGGGAAGCCCACAGCCGACCAGCGGGTATCTCATTTGAACGACCGTGCTTTGGAGCAATTGAAAGAGTTTGCGGAAAACAATAACCTGCCGTTGTTGATCGAGACAGATGG
>JBEKEX010000102.1:0-9205 GCA_050013615.1 Anaerolineaceae bacterium | reverse complement strand
GAAATATGTAAAAAACTATTCAAGTATATTGTTTTGGATTTACCTCACGACCTCTACGAAACGACTGCGCTTGGATTGGACGCGTCGGAAGAAATTCTTCTGCTCTTGGCGCCAGAATTGGCTTCCACCCGTATGGCAGTCAATGCGCTGGAAGTTTTCGACCGGCTGGGATATTCCAAATCGAAAACGCGAGTGGTCATGAATTGGATATTCGAAAAGCATGGACTCCCGCAAAAAGGGATCGAAAATGTTTTGAAAATGCCGATTTCGGCCAATGTGCCTTTTGCGACAGAAGCTTTTATCTCGGCAATCAATATAGGCATGCCGCCAGTGCTTGGGAACCCTTCAAGCCCTCTGGGTGTTCTTTTTGAAGATTTGGCTTTTTCTTTGAGCTCTGAAGAGGATAAAGCCAAGCCACCTGCGCAACGGACTGAAACATGGCAACGTGTCAATAAACGCATTGGAACTAAGAAACCACAAAGTAAAAAGGCCAATTGATGAGGTCAATTATTTTAACGAAATTGACAGTTTACCAATCCATAGGTGAACCATGTCAATTCGCGTAAAAACATTCATTATTACGATTGCGGCGGTTATTTTTTTGGTGGGGGCGGTTTATCTTATCTCCAGATTGGTTTTTTTATCTCAATTTAGCGCTATAGAACAGGTTTCATTTCAAAAAGACGCCGAGTTAGTTCTTGGGTCGGTTGCCAATAATTATGACGAATTGAACGGAATCACTGCCAGCTGGGCGGTCAGAGACGATAGTTTTCAATTTGCCCAAGGTAAGGATTTGGCAAATTTGGAAGAAGGTTGGAATACTTCCGCTTTCCAATATTTGCATGTGGATCTGGTGGTATTGACCACTTTGAACGGAAGCGTCATATATAGCGAATCGTTCGAACCAGTGATAAATACCTGGGGGGTAAACCCTGCTGGTCTTTCCACCTTTTTATATCCTTCCAGCCCCTGGTTGCAAACAAACACCCCCGGCAAATCCGGTTTTGTCATACTCCCCTGGGGTGAATTCATGCTGTCATCCCACGTTATTTTGCCAGCAAATGGTCAGGGCCAACCAGTTGGCATTTTATTCTTTGGCCGCCGGCTGGAAGCGAATGATATCGAACGGATGAGTGTCATTCAGAAGCAATCTGCCATCCTTTACCCGTTGCAAGATTATCCTGGTCCCGGGCTGGTTGTTCCGGCGGATCAAGATTATTCAATCAATGCAATCAGTCCTTATATGACACAAATCAATATTATTCTACGAAGCGTTGACCAAAAACCACAAGCCGTGATGGTTCTGGATGTGCCGCGTACCATTTATCAACAAGGTCTGGTTTCAGTCAACTATGTTCTTATTGTGGCTACGGTATTGGGGATCCTATTGCTTGCCATCTATCTCTTGTTGTTGGAGAACGTTGTTGTCAGACCATTGGCAGGTCTGCGTCGACAGTTGCTCCAAGACGAAAATGGCACACCGCTAGAGGAACCCATAAAATCGGGTAGACATGATGAGTTTGCCAGTTTGCGCAGGCCAATTGAATCTGCATTACACCATGCGGAGATTGCTGTGCAAGAGGGCAAAACGGAGCATAAGCTTTTTGCGGAGTTGATCAATCAAACGAAGGAAGCTTTTGCGTTAATTGATCTAAATTCTTTGAAAGTCGTCGAGATCAATCCTGCTTTTCGGAAGATGATCAGCGCTGATGAAAATGCTGAGATAACTTTTAGTAACATTGTAGAGTTGGTGGGGGAAACTGTTACGAGCCCGGCGATCCAGAAAGCATTATCCCAGGTGCGCAATGGACAACAATTCCTGGATGAGTGGCCCTACCAACACCATGATGGTAGGCGTGCGATCTATGAGCTTACAGCAAACCTTGTATCGCTTGGCGACAAAGCGTTGATGTATGTGATCGTCCGCGATGTCACCGAACGCAAGCTACTGGAAGAAAAACTGGATCGGCAGCTTAATGAAACGCTATTGATCAACCGCGTGATCGAAGCTACCTCGTCATCCTTGCAGCCCGAAAGGATATTCACGATTATTTGCGAGGAACTGGCGTCTTATTTTGACGTGCCTCAGGTCGCGCTTGCTTTATTGGCAGATGAAAGGACAATGCTGAACATCGTTGCGGAATATTGTGCTCCTGGTCAATCTACATTATTAGGTACTATCATCGCCCTGGCTGACGACCTCGTTTCCCAAGAGGTGATCGAAAAACAAAAGCCAGTTGTGGTCGAAGATGCCCAAAATGACCCACGTTTTGTTGGCATGCGCGAAGTCATGCGCAAACGCGGAACTGTTTCGATGGTGATCATCCCTCTAATTTTGCGGGGTGAAGTGATCGGTACATTGTGGATTGATTTAATCACCTCGAGAAAATTTACTGAGGAAGAAATAAATTCAGCGGTGAACGTGGTCACTGCAGCTAGCCAGGCTTTGGAAATTGCCAAGTTATACGAAGACTTGCAAAAAGAGCTGCTACAACGCGGCTTGGTAGATCAGGCTCTGGCGAAGCGTGAACATTATTTAGCCGCCCTGGTGGACCTCCATTCTTTGTTGCTGAGTTCCTCCAATCCCGGCGATGAGCAAGTTGTTGACCAAGTGTTGGAGATACTTGGCCAGCAGGCTGGTGCCAGCCGGGCTTATGTATACCTGGTCGAAGAAGATCTACTCAATAAAACGGTTACCAAAAGACAAGGTGAATGGGTGGCGGCGGGGTTTAAACCTTACAATGTTCAACCGGGAGAAGAGGAGGTTTCGTCCGTTTTAGCGCCGGGATGGTTCAATATGCTTAAAAATGGTAAGGTCATTTCCGGCCAGCCAAAAGACGTTCATCTGGCTATACCAGGAGACATCAAAGCGATCTTGTTGCTGCCAGTTATTATGCAAGGAAAATTCTTTGGTTTTATGGGATTTGATAATTGTGTCGATGAACGGGTATGGGACGTCGACGAGGTAGCCCTACTGCAAATTGCTGCTGCTTCCTTTGCACAAGCTGTGGAACGCAGACGCGCGGAGGAAGCGCTGCGCCGCAGCCAGGCAAGTTTGGTCATGATGTTCGATCAGATGCCTGTCGTTTTGTGGTCGACCGATGAAAAATTGAACGTTGTCACTTCGGGCGGCACAGGTCTTCCAGGATTTGAATTAAAGGACTCTTCCATATTAACCAACGCATTGAAGACTTCTTCCGCATTCCATGGCCTGGTTAATGAACATGAACGGGCGCTCGTCGGTGAATTTGTCACCAAGGAAATTTTGTGGCACGGTTTATATTTTCAAGTGTTCCTTACGCCTCTTAAAAATGAGAAGAATGAGATTATTGGCGTACTCGGACTGGCGCTGAATATTTCCGATCGTAAAAAAATAGAAAACGAACTCCAGGAACAACGAGATTTCGCCATGCGGGTGATGAATACCATGGGGCAGGGGCTTACAGTGGTGGACGAAAAATTCAATTACGATTTTGTCAACCCGGCTTTTGCTCAAATGCTTGGATATTCACTCGAAGAGTTGTTGCACCGATCTTCTCGTGACTTCGTTCATCCCGACGACCTGGCTATTTGGGATCAATCGGTAAAATTGCGCAAGAAGGGTAAAGTAACCAATTATGAATGGCGTGTGTTGTGCAAGGATGGCCACTCAATAAGTGTAATGGTCACTGGGGTCCCAGTATTCAATGGAAAAAAGTTTGCGGGCTCGATCGCTGTTATAACGGACCTAACCGAGCGTAAGCAAACAGAAGCCACTTTGCTAAGGAATGAAGAATCACTGCGGTCGTTGTATAGTATTACATCGGCTCAATCCCTTAACTCTAAGGAAAAGATTCAAAAATTGCTCGTAATGGGGTGCCAGTATTTCGATCTGGAGACAGGTATTTTTGCCCGGGTATTGGACGATCAATACATAATCGAAGAGGTTTATGCCACCCAACGAAAGATACAATCCGGGGCTGTATATAAACTAGAGGAGACTTTTAGCAACGAGATGCTGAAATCTGCCGAACCGCTTGCTTTTGAAAAAGCGTTGGGCACTAAATGGGAAAAACATCCTTTCTATAAAAACACAGGGTCAGAGGCTTACCTGGGAACCCCAGTGGTTGTTGAAGGTAAAGTATATGGCACTTTGACCTATTCCAGCACCAAGCCACATCCTCAGCTTTTCACTCCCGCCGAGAAGGAATTTTTGAGGCTCACAGCGCAGTGGATTGGGTCGGAGATCGAACGTCAACGTTATCTGGAACAATTGCAGCGTTATACGGATGAAATTGCATCCAAGGGTGAAGATCTGAAGGTGGCACGAGATGAAGCATTGCAGGCCTCACGTTTGAAGTCCGAATTCCTGGCCACCATGAGCCACGAGATTCGCACACCGTTGAACGCGGTAGTGGGGATGAGCGAATTGCTGTTGGACACTCCGTTGAATAACGAGCAGAAAGAATATTCACAAATTGTCCGCGATTCGGCGCAAGTATTACTGGCGTTGATCAACGACATCCTCGATTTCTCCAAGATTGAGGCTGACAAGGTCACTCTTGAAACAATTGCTTTCGAACCCTGCGACTCCATCGAAGGTGCTGTGGAGATTCTATCTTCCCGCGCCCACCAAAAGAATTTGTCGCTGATGGTCTACGTAGATCCCAAGATTCCGAAGCTGGTCATGGGGGATCCAATCCGTTTTCGCCAGATATTGATGAATCTGGTCAGCAACGCAGTAAAGTTTACCGAGAAGGGTGGAATCATCGTTCAGGCGGAAGAACAGAAAGAAACTGACGAGAATGTCGATGTGATCGTCCGGGTGAGCGACACCGGCATCGGCCTGACAGACGAGGCGCGCGCACGTCTGTTCACTCCTTTTACTCAGGCGGATGGCAGCACCACACGCAAATATGGCGGCACCGGCCTTGGATTGGCTATTTCAAAACGGTTGGTAGAAATGATGGGCGGAAAGATTTGGGTGGAGAGTGAAACAGGGAAAGGTTCGACCTTCTGCTTTACCGCCCGATTGGGAAAGGTGGAACAGCCTGAAGTCGAAACGCCAAAGGAAAAAGAAAGTGCGCTCGATCATTTGAAAGTGCTTGTCGTGGACGACAACGCGATTCATCGCGAAATATTGGAACGTTATTTGTCTTCTTGGAGGATGGCGCCTCAAACGACCGGTGATTCGACGGAGGTAATGGCTTTATTGGAATCGGCTGCGGCCTCAACACAGCCCTTCCGACTGGCAATCATCGATCAAGAAATGCCCGGTATAACAGGGATCGATTTGGCGTCAAGTATTCGTGCGAATGCACTTTTGTCTGATATCCGTCTAATCATGTTGACCGGTTATGAGCAGCGCGGCGTGGCCGAAAAAGCATTTAGCGCAGGTTTTGATGCTTACCTTATAAAGCCGATCAAACAATCCATGTTATTGGATACCATCCTCGGAGTGGTGATGGCCGCGCCGGGGCACTTTAATGCGGAGTTCGCCAGCGGCAGTCAAGTCGAGGAAGTCGAATTAACCCCAAAGGCTGAGATTCCTCCCACCATTCAGCGCACCGGCCTCATCTTGCTGGCCGAGGATAACCCAGCGAACCAGAAATTAGCCATGGTGCAGCTATTCAAGCTTGGGTATACGGCTGAGGTGGTGGTGACCGGAACCCAGGCAGTGGATGCGATCAAGCGTAACCCCGACCGATATGCGCTTGTGTTTATGGATAATCAAATGCCGGAAATGGACGGATTCACAGCCACCCGCAAGATTCGTGAAATAGAAGCGAAAACAGGAGCGCATCTCCCGGTGATTGCCATGACAGCCAATGCCATGCAAGGGGATCGTGAGGCGTGTCTCGCGGCCGGCATGGATGATTACGTCAGTAAACCGGTGAGCATGGCAAGTCTGAAGCAAAAGCTTGACCTGTGGCTCAAGAAGGAAGTTGTTAAGACAGAAGTGACAGCAGAGGTGCCGGTATTAAAGGTTAAGGCGCCCAAGAAAGTCATTTTGGACAAGTCCATGCTTACCAGCATTCGTGAATTACAGAATGAAGGGGAGCCCGACTTTTTGTCTGAACTTGTAGATATTTTTATACGTGATTCCGCGGTCACATTTGCGAAGATAGAAGCAACGCTGGAGGCCGGGGATGCCGAGGGCTTAAAGCGGGCAGCACATAGTATTAAGGGCAGCTCGGGTAATTTGGGCGGTCGCCAGCTTTACGAAATGTGCGGCCAGATAGAGCAGCTTGCAAGAGAAAATAAACTTGATCAGGTCAAACCGCTCATGCCAGAATTGCAACGGCTCTATCAAAAGACCTGTGAGGCACTTTTAACTGAAAAAAAGAAGGCAAAAGCTTGACCGTCATCTTTTAGGATGGTAGAATTGCGTTCGTTGCCCCCATGGTCTAGTGGTTAGGACACAACCCTTTCAAGGTTATAACAGCAGTTCGAGTCTGCTTGGGGGCACAAAAAATCCATCATCAAGATGGATTTTATTAAAAGCTAAATGGCTGTCCCTGTCTGGGAATGACTTTCGATACCCAAGCGAGATGTATTACCCAAGGGGTTTTCGCTTTTAGCCAAAAATCAACCCGTTTATCACATAAAAAAGTGGATAACCTATCCGATATTAACATGTGTCAACGGGAATCGTTATGTCATCCATGCTCATCACCCGTCGCCTCTGCGCTCAAAGAATCGGGATGTGCTTTGCTCTGGCCTGGATCTTTCATCCCGGTGATGGCAATGATACTAACCAGTATTAGACCAATAGCCAGCAGAAGAGCGGGTGTAAAAGAACCATCTTTAGTCCTGAGCGCTTCCATGATGTAGACGAATACTACTGAGGCCTGGCCGAACAACTGGATCAGGCCGTTTGAAGTCCCCTCGGGGGTAGGTTGGGTGATCTCTGCCGCATATTGCATTCCGATTGGGCTGGCGCTGATCAGGAAAAATCCCATGACAAAAGCCGATACATACAATAGCCATAGAGAAGACCCGAAGGTCAAGCCTACCAGACCGGGGATGGCGAGGATGAACCCGAGAAACAGGTAACGTTGTCGTTTGTGTTGTTTATCGGAGAAGGGCGGGATGGCAACGGCACCCAGGATGCCGCCGACCAACATCAATGCACCGAGTATGCCGGCATCCGTAGGGGTAAAGCCGCGTGGTCGGATAATGGCCTCCACCCAGGTGGTGATGCCATTGAAGATACCCAGGCCAATAAAGGAGACAAACAAATACAGCCAGAATTCTTTGATTGTCAGGGCGTGCTTGAGTCCATCCAGCATCAAAGCACGGGTTTCCTGTCCGGGCAGGCAAGGCGGAGTGGCAGGTTTTTCGCGAGCGAAGATGAGGAATAATACTGATGAGAATGCAGCAATGCTGCCATAGATCAATTGCACGGTGGGAATGGGCATGCTCTCGATCAGGATAGGCGTCAGCACCATGCCAAGTGCTGTTCCCACCAGGTTGGCGAGAGTCACCATCCCAACTGCTGTGGCGCGTTCTTCAATTGAAAACCATTGGGCCGGGACTTTTGTCCATGCATTGAGCAAGAAGGGTTGAGCAATGGCCACGCCGATGGTGCTGGCCAGTACCATCGTGTAGTTCGTCCCAACCACGCCACGCACGATGCCGAAGACACCCATCAGCACTGCTCCGATGCCCACCGTCAGCCGAAAGCCATAAGTATCGATAGCCCACGAGACCGGGAGGGACAAGGGAATGAATGCGATCATAAAGGTCATTGCCAGCAGGCCAATTTGTAAGTCATTTACTCCGTAATAAGCAGCTGCCGGCCCGGTGATGGGTGCGTAGGCGATCCACAACATCTGAATGGTCAGATTGATGAACATGAAAACTGCCAGTACTACCCAGCGATAACCATAAAGGCGATAGGATTTTTCAGTCATGGGGTCTCCTCGTTCATTTACTAGGATACGATGATGTAGTGTACCGGCAGATTATTGGTTCATTCTTTTATAGATATTTTTCATCTGCTTATACGTTTGTGTGAACACTGCAAAGCGCTCATCATATAGAAGCCGGTTCTTTTCATCAGGAGTGTAGGTCTTTTTATATTGCACCAATTGTGGCACATCCGAAAATGAGATCTTACCCAAGCCGACTGCCCCGATCCAGCCCGCACCACGCGCATTGGCATACACGGGGTCCATCACTTGTTTGATCTCCACGTTCATGACGTCGGCAAAAATCTGGCACCAGATGTCGGACTGTGCCCCGCCACCAACGATGTTGATGGACGACACTTTTCTCTCCAGAAATTTTTCCACGGGAACGAGCAGCCAACGGGTGTTGAAAGCGATCCCTTCCAAAAAGGCGCGGATGATATCCTCGCGGGTATTGTTAAGCGACAAGTTATATAGCCCGGCGCGCAATGTTCTGTCATCCACTGGGGCGCGCTCCCCCCAGATCCATGGTGTGTACAGGACGCCATTCGATCCTGGCGGGGTGCGGGCCGCGATCTGGTCGAATATTTTGTAAATATCAGGAACCTCGGCTTCTTGGAGCAGCTCGTCTTTATGATACAAGATGTTATCGCGCAAATAGGTCAGGTTGCCACCCGCGGTGGCCTGCAACGCGGTCAGTAGATAGCGTCCAGGAACGGCGCATGGGACGGAAGCCAGCGACGAGGCGATATCTGTTTTCTTGAACGGCACATGGGCAGCCATCCAGGAAGAAGTGCCGATATAGAGATGCAGTGCATAATCTTCGACTGCGCCTGCGCCGATAGCGGCGGCAGTATTATCGATTGCCCCGGCCACCACTTGCACATCTGTACCCAGACCCAGGTCGGCAGCCACATCGGATTTGAGCACGCCGAGCACGGCCGTACACGGAACAACCTCGGGCAATTTGTCACCATCGATACCGCTCTTTTGTACCAGGTCCGGGGCGTAGTGGATGGCGTCCGGATCGCGGTTATCGGTCAACCAAGAGGTCAATATCGAGTCGAACGTCGCGGTGAATCGTCCAGTCAAGCGTAGGTTCATGTAGTCGAGGACATTCAGAAATTTATACGTACGAGCGTAGATCTCAGGGAAGCAGTCACGGATGAGCAACATGTGGGCGGATGGGTCTTTGCCGGTCATCGACGGCATTCCACCGGTGAGGCGGATCCAGCGCAAGGTTTGATTCAACCCTGCACCAGTCACGTTGACCAAGCCTTTGAATTGTTTGTGCAGACAGGGAGCGCCGCGCA
>JBEKEX010000101.1:0-9268 GCA_050013615.1 Anaerolineaceae bacterium | reverse complement strand
CTACAGGGTCCTAATAAGGCCGCTCAGGCAGGCAGAGTTACCGGCATTGGAATGGAACGGCGAATACTCCCATTTCAGGCGTGTATACCAGAATAATTTCGAACGCATCGAGATGGGTGAGGCGCTCGCCTGGGTCGCCGACCTGCCTGGTGTGGGGGTCATTGGGCAGGTTTTCATCCAGCTCAATTGCGGCCGGCCGGAACTGGCCAACGGCACCACCCGGGCCTATTTCTTTTCATTCCGTATCCGGCCGGAGTATCGTGACCGGGGATTGGGATCCCGCATGATGCATATCTTCGAAGACGATTTACGGCGGCGAGGCTTCAAGTCGCTGACGCTCAACGTCGCCAAAGATAACCCGCGCGCAATCAAATTGTATCAAACCAATGGCTATCGCATTGTGGCTCACGAACCGGGGATATGGTCCTATCCGGATGAAGGCGGAGAATGGCACCACATGGTTGAACCCGCCTGGCGCATGGAAAAACAGCTTGTGTAACCTAAACCAGATTTAGCTACTGATGGCTTTGGAATGCGTCGAGCAGGCCCGACCCCCGTACACCATTCGAAATGGCTTGGTTCACAGAATCACGTGGCACCCATACTTGCATTGTCTGGCCGCCCTGTTGAAAGGTCACACCCAGATAACCCACGTTCGGCCCCGGCAACTCAAGATCGATTTGTTTCAACACTTGCGCCATGTCATAAATGCGGAAGCCAAGATCGTTGCGGTTTTGTAAATCCTTCACGGATACGGTGATGTAAATGTCGGTTTCCAAGGCGCTGAAACTGACCACAGAACCATTTTCGGCCACACAGTTCTCGCCGTAGGCTTCCGCCCTCACCTGATAATCGGTCATCTCCGCCTGATCGAACAGCTCCTGGATTTCGGCACTTTCATTCGGCAAAGGCTGGGTCGCCCAGTTATAAGCGCACAGACCATGGTTCTCAGCGCTGATAGAGGTTGCGGTTTCAGTGATCGCTATAGGCGTTATCCCAGCAACTTCTTGGATCACCGGCATTGCCGTGACCGTTGGGAAATCGACTGGATGAGACATCCCGCAGGCCGCTAAAACGATCGATAAATACACCGTGAGACCCACCACTTCGCCGCGCTTCATGATCTTCTCCTTAATCGATAGTCGTTTAGCCACTAGACGCCCACTGTAGCGAAATTGTTCCGTCGGCGAAGCGCAAAACTGCCCATCCAGATACCAAAAACCGGTTCAGAACGGCAAATCTTTGACAAGAAAGCCTCTTTCCTTTAGAATAGGGGGGTTGGAAATTATTCTGATCAATGGAAGGGTCTCTTTCATGAAAGAATATACCGCTGAGTCAATCCGCAACATTGCACTGGCTTCCCACAGTAGTTCAGGCAAAACAATGCTGGTTGAAGCCTTCCTACATTTCACCGGCGCAACCACCCGCCTGGGGAAGATCGAAGATGGTTCCACAGTTTCTGACTTTAATGAAGAGGAGATTCGGCGGGGTATTTCACTTTCGACCTCCGTCATCCCAGTCGAATACAAGGGTGTCAAGATCAATTTCCTCGATACACCCGGTTACACCGATTTCGTTGGTGAGGTCATTTCAGCCTTGCGCGTGGCAGATGGCGTGCTCGTCTTGGCTGACTCGGTCGCCGGACTGGAAGTCGGCACGGAGATCGCCTGGGATTATGCCACCACCTTCAAGCTGCCGCGCTTCCTCATTATCAACAAGATGGAACGAGAGAACGCCAATTTCCAGAAAGCGTTGGCGTCCATCCAGGAATATTCCGAGATCCGATTGGTCCCGGTGCAGCTCCCCTGGGGCGAAAAGGCTGCTTTCCAGGGCGTCATCGACCTGATCACGATGAAAGCCTACAAGGGTGATGGCAAATCTGCGGTCGAGATTCCCGCCGAATTCAAAGCCGCCGCCGAAGAAGCGCACACCAAATTGGTGGAAGCTGCTGCCGAAGGTGACGATACCCTGATGGAAAAATACTTCGAAGCCGGTGCCTTGACCGACGAAGAACTGCTGCGCGGCCTGCGGGTGACCGTGCACAACGGTACCTTCGCCCCGGTATTCGTCTCTTCCGGTACCGCAGAGATCGGCCTGCAGCCTTTATTGGACGCTATCGTCAACCTCATGCCCTCTCCCGCCGAGATTGCGCCCGTCGTTGCCAAAGGCAAGGACGGAGAAGAACAACTGAAAGCCTCCGATTCCGGCCCGCTGGCAGCCTACGTATGGAAGACCACAGCAGACCCCTTTGTCGGAAAGCAGACCTTTTTCCGCATTTATTCCGGAATGCTCAGCTCCGACAGCCGTGTCTGGAACCAAAACAAGAACGTGGAAGAGCGCCTGGGCACTTTGAGTATTCCCCGCGGCAAAGATACTATTGCCGTGAAGATCATTCACTCCGGCGATATCGGTGTGGTTCCCAAGCTTTCCGAGACTTCCACCGCCAACACGCTATGTGATAAAAACCACCCGCTGTCTTTGCCTGCTCCGGTTTATCCCAACGCACCTTATCAGGTGGCGATCCTCCCCAAGACGCAGGCTGATTCGACCAAGATCAGCCCCACCCTCACCCGCTTATGCGAAGAGGATAGTACGCTGTCCTGGCATCAGGAGCCTGCTACCAACCAGACTATTCTGCGAGGCATGGGCGACCAGCATATCGACGTAGCCATCCGCCGCGCCGAAACCAAATTCCAGGTCAACCTGGTGACCAGTATCCCGAAGGTGCCCTATCAGGAAGCCATCACTAAAAAGGGCGATGCCATGTACCGCCATAAGAAGCAGTCCGGTGGTTCGGGCCAGTTTGGCGAGGTGCACCTGCGAGTCGAACCCAGCCAGGAGAACTTCGAGTTCACCTGGGACGTCTTTGGCGGCGCCATTTCGCAAAGCTACTCGACCTCCATCCAAAAAGGCATCATAGCAGTGATGAAGGAAGGCACCCTGGCCGGCTACACCATTTCCAATGTGCACGTCTCTGTGTACGACGGCAAGGAACACCCGGTCGATTCGAAACCGGTGGCGTTTGAAATCGCAGGTCGTGAAGCCTTCAAGCTGGCTTTCCAAGACGCCGGCCCCGTGCTGCGCGAGCCGATCATGTTGGTCAAGATTATCGTGCCCGAAAGCAACATGGGCGATATCTTGGGCGATTTGAACACTCGCCGGGCACGCGTACAAGGTATGGAAAGCGAAAAAGGCCATTCCACCATCACGGCCACCGTCCCAATGGCGGAAATGTTGCGTTATACCACGCAACTGCGTTCCATGACCGGCGGCCGTGGCCACTTCACCATGGATCTCGACCACTACGAAGTGGTTCCCGCTCACATCACGCAAGAGATCGTCGCCGAACGCCAGAAAGAACTTCAGCAGAAAAAAGAAGAGTAACCCATTAAAAGGAGCCGAAAGACGGCTCCTTTTTTATTTAATTGCATGATCCTTAATTCCGGTAATTACCGGCGTGACACGTTCGCTTTCTTATGATACGCTTAAGCGCATGCCAACTTTCATCGATCCCTTGGAAAAGCTGTGGGATGCCCTACTCTCGCGGGAACCACAGCAGATCAAACAAGCCTTCGATTCGCTGGACACGGCCGGCCAGAAAGCTGTCATCGACCACTTGAATCACATGATGACGGAAGAAGGTTGGCTCGACGAACAGCGTTCATCGGCTCATATTGCTCTGGTTACTATCAGGCAAAAGCTAACCGGTAAAGCCGGGAATAAGTGAAATTGGGCTATTCTCTCCCATGATGACCCCAGCCACATCTCCAGCATCCCCTTCTGAAAAAAGCCAATCTGCCACTTTCAAAGTTGCCAGTTGGATCTTATTCTTCGTCGCCCTGCTAGCAGTTTTCACGGCCCTGTTGCACGCAGTTTTGGGTCCAAAACCCATGGGAGCGGATTTTTACACGTTTTGGCTGGCAACACGCGCGACGTTTGTGGAAGGGAAAAACCCTTATAGCGCAGAAGTCACACTGGAATCACAGCTTGGCATCTATGGCAGGCCGGCCACCCCGGACCAGGACCAGGTGGCGTTTGCCTATCCGCCCTACAGCATGCTGGCGTTGCTTCCGGTGGCTTGGATGGACTACGGTTGGGCCGAAGCCTACTGGATGGCTTTGAACGTTCTGCTGATCATTGCCGCTTTCTTCTTCGCGTTTGCCCACGCACCCAAGTGGCTCGTCTTCACTTACTTGCTGCTCTATCCGGTCACCTTTGGCATTCTGTTGGGAAACTTCGTGGTCATCATCGGCACCTTTTTGCTCTTCTTTTATGGCTGGTTCATCGAACGCCATACCCCTTCCCATTGGCTGCAGGGGATCATGGGCATTTGCCTGGCCTGGAGCACTTGCAAACCCCAATTCATCTGGCTCCTGGGCATCATCGTCCTGCTGGTAAGCTGGCGCAGGCAATATCGTTGGCTGATCGGCAGCTTTTTCGCCGCTTTTGCCGTCATGTTGGGAATCTCGTTCCTACTGGTGCCCGCCTGGCCGGCGCAATGGATCGCCCGCGTGGGAGAATATTCTCGCTATGTGCAAAGCAGCCCGGCCATCAACCAGCTACTAGCGGAGATCATGCCTGGGAGTATCGCCTTGATCATTACGCTTCTTGCAGCCCTGGCAGCTGTACTGCTCTCGTTCATACTGCTCCGCAAATGGTGGCGAGGAAGCTTGAGCGACCTGTTCTTGTTCGCCTGGGCTGGGTTCCTGACCTATTTCTTCCATCTGCATGGCATCTCCTACGAACAGCTAAGCTTTCTGGTGCCGTTGGCCTGCTGGGCAGCCACCCAGGGGACAAAACCCACCCGACAGACTGCAATCTTTTGGTTCATCCCTCTTGTGCTCTCCTGGGCTATTTTTGTTGTCAGTAAATGGTATCTGCCGACCGCAGATAAATGGCCCATCCTTTACAACTTGATCTTTTTGATCTGGCTGTATCGCTCGCAATCCAAGCCAACTGCCATCCCTGCGCCCAACGTGGCCTGATGTGGAGAATTTAAATCTGAGGTCAATTATGGATATCAAAGAACTTACTCGAAAGATGCAAGAACTGGTGGCGGTAAAAGGATGGGATGCCGCCAGCAGCCTGCGGCCGCAGACGCCGCGCAACCTGGCCATCTCCCTTTCGCTGGAAGTAAATGAAGTGCTGGAGCTTTTCCAATGGTCGGAGCGCTGCGCCAAACCGGATGAGCTGCCTGGCGAATTGGCCGACGTAGCCTTATACCTCTTGCAGTTGGCATCTGTCAGCGGGATCGACCTGGAACAAGCCATTTTGGGCAAATTAAAACAGAATTTCTCCCGCCAATGGGATCAGGATGAGGGAGCATCACACTAGTGGAATGAATATGTTACAATCTGGCAACATGAAAGGGCAACCATTCTATGAACAACGTACCCACGCTTCCTGCGGGCGGACGCCAACGCATCACCATCTTTGGCGGATCCAAACCCAAACCCGGTGAGCCGGCCTATCTCGAAGCCTACCAACTGGGATATTTGGTTGGCAAAGCCGGCTATGCCGTGCTGACCGGGGGTTATATGGGCACCATGGAAGCCGTATCGCGGGGTGCCAACGAAGCTGGCGGGCACGTCATCGGCGCTACCTGCGAAGAGATTGAACACTGGCGCCCCACCAAAGCCAATGCCTGGGTGCATGAAGAATGGTGTTACCCCACTCTGGTCGAGAGGTTGAACGCACTTATCGAGCATTGCGACGCAGCTCTGGCACTGCCGGGAGGTGTAGGCACCATGGCCGAGGTCAGCGTGATGTGGAACCGGTTGATTATCGGCGCTTTGTCCCCGCGCCCACTATTGGTCATTGGGCCAGGATGGAAAGCAACTTTCGAGCACTATTTCGCCGAATTGGGAGGCTACATTCCGGAGCACGACCAGAAATTATTGGGGTTTGCCCCCGATATCGAGAGTGGATTTAAGCAAGTGCAGCAATTGCTTGCATAGCGGTGCCCACCCCATTTCAGGATTTAACTTCTTTGCCTTTCCTATGAAAAACGGCTAGAATCTAGTCACGTTAGGTCATCCAGCAATCATTTTTTTCGTTAGAATTGAGGAAACATGAGCACCGAAAAGTTACCCACCCGTGCGGAAAATTTTTCCGAATGGTACAACCAGCTCATTCAGCGCACCGAACTGGCCGATTATGCCCCCGTGCGCGGCTGCATGGTCGTGCGTCCTTACGGCTGGGCACTGTGGGAAAATATCCAACAATCACTGGACCGGCGTTTCAAAGCCACCGGCCATGTCAACGCGGCTTTCCCACTTTTGATCCCCATGTCCTTCCTCGAAAAAGAGAAGGAACACGTCGAAGGTTTTTCACCCGAGCTGGCCGTGGTAACCATCGGCGGCGGGGAAAAGCTGGAAGAGCCGCTGGTAGTGCGCCCCACTTCTGAGACCATCATCGGATACATGTACTCCAAATGGGTCAAGTCTTACCGGGACCTGCCGGTGCTGATCAACCAGTGGGGCAACGTGGTGCGCTGGGAAATGCGCACACGCCTGTTCCTGCGCACACTCGAATTCTACTGGCAGGAGGGCCACACGGCTCACGCCAGTGCCAAGGAAGCCGAAGAAGAGACCCAGCGCATGCTGAACGTCTACGCCGATTTCGCCATGAATGACGCAGCCATCCCGGTCATCCCTGGGCGGAAGAGCGAGTCGGAAAAATTCGCCGGCGCCATCGCTTCGTATTCCATCGAAGCCATGATGGGAGATACCAAAGCGTTGCAGGCCGGCACTTCGCACTTCTTGGGACAAAATTTTGCCAAAGCTTTCGACATCCAATACCTGGATGTGAACAACAACCAGCAGTTCTGCTGGACCACGTCGTGGGGCATGTCTACCCGCATGATCGGCGCCATCATCATGACCCATGGCGACGACCAGGGCCTGATCATGCCGCCCAAATTGGCGCCTATTCAAGCCGTCATCGTCCCCATCTACAAGAGCGACGATGAGAAGTCCAAAGTCATGCCCGTGGTCGAACAGCTGTCCCAGGAATTGAAATCCTTCCGTATCAAGGTCGATGACCGCGAGGGCGTGACCCCCGGATTCAAGTTCAACGATTGGGAGATGCGCGGCGTGCCGCTGCGCATCGAAGTCGGCCCCAAGGATGTAGAAAAGAACACCGTGGCCCTGGCACGGCGTGACATGCCCGGCAAACAGGGTAAATCCTTCGTCCCGCAAACTCAAATCGACTCGCAGATAGCCGAAACATTGATCACCATCCAGGCCGCCCTCTTCGATCACGCCCGGACTTTCCGTGACGCCCACATTTTCGATCCCAAGGACTATTCCGAATTCCAGGAAGTGATGCAGAACGGATGGGCCTTTTCTTGGTGGTGCGGCAAGAAAGAATGCGAAGCGAAAATCAAGGAAGACACCAAAGCCACCACCCGCTGCATCTCCATGGAGCAACCTGGCGGCACCGGCCACTGCATCGTCTGCGGCGAAGAGGCCAAGGAAAAAGCGTATTTCGCCCGCGCTTATTAAGTATGCCAGCCGCACAACTTGCCCGTTTGCGTTCCCAGATCCAGGAACTGAGTTTCAAGCTGACCCAGCCGGAAGCCTTTACACAAGCCCTGCTGCAACTGCTCGATTTCTACGGCGATCAGATTCACCAAAATGGAAAAGAAGTCACCTCGGCCAGCCGGCTGCCAGCCGGGCATATCCCAGTGTTGGTGCTTAATGAGCTGACATTAGGCCTTGGCCGTTTGGCACAAGCCAACCCACTGGCCAGCCTTAGCGCCGCCGAGACACTTTGGAGCATTCCCCATTACGAGACCCGCTTGCTGGCGGGCAAATTTTTAGGCCAGATACCGGTTTCCCACACCGAACACATCGTCGAGACCATCGAGAAATGGTGCCAACCGGATGAAGATCGGGCTGTAATCGATGAGATGATACGCAACGCTGGTACCCGCCTGCGGAATGAGGAACCTCAGCGTTGGCTGGCCTTGATGCAATTCTGGCTGCTGCAGAAGGACGCCTTCCACCAGACGCTTGCCTTGGAAGGGCTAATCCCATTAATCGAAGAGAACGGTGCCAGACATTTGCCGGTAGTGTTCAGCCTGCTCGAAGCTCCCATCAAGTCACCCAGCCAGGCGCTGCAGGCTGACCTGCTGAATATCCTCCAGACCGCCACCGAATGTTCTCCTGTGGAGACTGCATCTTTTCTGGCACACCTGCTGCAAGAATCTGATAACGCTTCGACCAGCCGATTGGTGCGCCGCTTGTTACCAAGCTTCGACCCGCCAACCCAGGCCAGATTGCGCAGCCTGATGCCAAGCCGGCCAATTTCCGGGCTGAGATGAATTCGATTTACAAAACCGTCTCAAGCCTCGAAGTGCGGTTTGCGTGCCATCCATCTATCATTACAATTCGTATCATAAATGCGTAAATTCTGTTATAATTGCCCCATTGACTGGACCGCTTTGCGGCTGGGGCTGTAAAGTCCCTGGGCTGTGAAGCCCTCGAGCTGCAAAGCCGGCGACCTGCTCAAAATCTTATCTGGAGTTAGCAGACGTCATGATTACAAAGGAAGAAAAAACTAAAGTTATTGAAGATTTTCGTACCCATGAAGGCGATACCGGTTCCCCGGAAGTTCAAATTGCCATTCTAACCAAGCGCATCCTCGAGCTCACCGAGCATTTACGCGCCAACCAGCACGATGAATCATCGCGACGCGGCCTGCTCAAGATGGTCGGCCGAAGGCGCCGCTTACTGGCCTACCTGCGCCGCAAAGATTATCAAAAGTTTGTTGCAGTTGCTGAACGGCTTAACCTCCGCCAACAAAAATAGCAAATTGACGAGTAGATGGTCGAGCACTTCCATCTACTCGTTTTATTGTAGAGAAAAACGTAGTTCAATTTAGATCGTTCCCGCGGGTTGGGAATTGAAATTTGTCATGGAACTCGTCCATGCCACCTTTCAGTCCCTAACCAAGTGGGAAAGAAAAAAGGGAAAAAACTTATGCAACCCGAATCAAAAGTCTATACCGTCGAGATCGGCGGTAAGACGCTTACTATTGAAACCGGCAAGCTGGCACAGCAAGCCGGCGGCGCGGTCACTGTGCGCATTGGCGACACAGTCGTATTTGCCGCAGCCACGATGTCGAAAGAACCCAAGGCGAGCCAGGACTTCTTCCCGCTCACCGTCGAATATGAAGAGCGTATGTACGCCGGCGGCCGTATCCCCGGTTCATTCTTCCGGCGTGAGGGCAGACCCAGCGAAGACGCCATCCTCATCTCCCGCTT
>JBEKEX010000100.1:0-9443 GCA_050013615.1 Anaerolineaceae bacterium | reverse complement strand
GAGACCGAAAACCTGAGTCGCAAGTTTGGTGATTTTATCGCCGTCAACCAGGTGAATTTCTACATCCCGCGCGGCGAGATTTTCGGTTTGCTGGGACCCAATGGCGCCGGCAAGACCACCACCATCCGCATGTTGTGCGGAATTCTATTGCCCACGGACGGACGTGCATCGGTCCTGGGTTTCGATGTTGCCAAAGAGCCGGAAGAGATCAAACGGCGGATCGGGTACATGTCCCAGAAGTTTTCGCTCTACGGGGATTTGACCCCCGTAGAAAACCTGGAATTTTATGCTTCTATTTACGCGGTGCCGCGTGACCAGCGGCCCAAGCGCATCGCCGAGCTGATCGAGATGGCCGGTCTTGGTGAGCATAAAACGATGTTGACGCGCGATCTATCCGGTGCCTGGCGGCAGCGCCTGGCGCTGGCCTGTGCCATCGCCCACCAGCCGCCCATGCTTTTCCTGGATGAACCGACCGCCGGTGTCGATCCGGTCTCACGCCGTGAATTTTGGGATTTGATCTACCAAATGGCCAGCCAGGGTACCAGTGTGCTGGCGACCACGCATTACATGGACGAAGCAGAATATTGCAATACGGTCGGGATGATGTACGGCGGGCAACTCATTGCCCTGGCCAGCCCGGACACGTTGCGTACCCGTCTGCCGGGGTACCTGTTCCAGGTGGATTGTGATCGCCAGGCTCAGGCGGAAGATGTGCTGAAGGATATGGACGGCGTTTTGGAAACGGCCATCCACGGAGCGTTATTGCACGTCTCATTGGCCGAAGCCGACCTGCAGGATAATGTGAAACGCAAACTAGCCCATGCCGGCATCGAAGTGCACCGTATCGAAAGCATTCAACCCACGCTGGAAGACATATTCCTTTACCTGGCGCGCCAGCACCAGGGTTCTGCTGCAATCGATTTTTCAGGAGAGTAATCAATGGAACGCTTGTGGACTATCATGCGGAAAGAGATCTACCATATCTGGCGTGATCCCCGAACTCTGGGTTTAATCTTGTTGTTGCCAGGTCTGTTGTTGATCCTGCTGGGCTATGGCGTCTCTGGGGAAAGCAACGAGATCCCGATGGCGGTTGCTGATCTTTCGAAGACTGACGCCAGCCGACAATACCTTGCCAACTACACGGCCAGCAAAGATTTCAAGGTTTCATATGATGTCTTGAGCGAGAACGATCTTTTTTCGCTGCTCGACAGCGGTGACGTTCAGGTGGGGCTGCTGATCCCGGAGGATTTCGGCCGCAAGTTGAACACCGGTGAGACGGCCGATGTCCAGTTCTATATCAACGGTTCCACAGACCCAACGAATGTTCAAACCATCCAGCTTAAATTGAGTGCCATTGGGCAAATGGCTGCCCAGAACATCCTGGTCAAGCAGATCATCCGTTCCGGCACCACGACGGGATTGAACCTGCCGGTGGATATGTTCACCAAGACCCTCTATAACCCGAATGGAGATCGCAAGCTCTACATCATTCCAGGGCTCATCCCGATCATCTTGCAGGTCCAGGCATTGCTCTTGTCTGCATTGGCGATTGTGAAAGAACGCGAGCAGGGCACCATGGAACAGTTGATCGTCACGCCCATCAAAGCATGGGAGCTGATGCTGGGCAAGATCATTCCGTATTTGCTGGTGTGCGTCTTCAACCTGTTTGCACTGCTGGTACTGGCTAACCTGCTTTTCGGTGTGACGGTTGCCGGCAGTTTCTGGGCGTTGGTTGGGTTGAGCGTGATCTTTATCATCGGATCGTTGGGGATGGGCGTTTTGATCTCCAACATAGCCCAATCCCAGATGCAGGCATTTTATTTGGCTGTATTCATCGTCTTGATCCCTGCCATCATTCTGTCCGGGCTGCTTTATCCGCGCGATTCGATGCCCTGGTTTTCATTGGCGTACAGTGCGCTGTTGCCTGTCACCCATTACCTGAATATCACCCGGGCCATCATGATCCGCGGCGTGGGGATGGATGTCTTGTGGTGGCCGGCCATCTTCCCGTTGATCATACTGAGCATTGTTTATTTCATTGCCAGTGTGCTGGTATTCCGTAAACGGATATAAACATCTCTCTTTTCGTATCTTGGAGGATTTACATGAAACCTATGCGCGTTATACCCATATTAGCTCTGGCGCTGGCCTTAGGCGCTTGCAGCATTTTCCCTTCGAGCCAGCAGAGTGCCTTGACGGCCTCGGGTACGGTGGCTGCGACGGACGTCAACGTGGCGCCTGAGATCAGCGGCAAGGTCACCGAGGTGGACGTTTCAGAAGGCGACACCGTCAAAGTCGGCGACGCCCTCTTCAAGCTGGATTGTCAAATGATCGATGCCCAGCACGATCAAACCCAGGCATCACTGGATTTGGCGAACTCATCCCTCGATGCGGCCAACGCCCAATTGGAGAACGCCCAGGCTCAATACAATCTGACGGCGCAAAATGTCCAGCAGCAGAATACACCCAACCGGGTTAATACCTGGGGCACGACAGTGGATTCGACCTTCGACCTGCCGAGCTGGTATTTCCAACCGGATGAGGTGGTGACCGCTGCCCAGGCCGAAGTGGATGCAGCGAAGAAGGCATTGGATGATGAAAATACCAGCCTGCAAAGCGAATTGGAAAAGGCCAGCAACGCTGACTTTGTCGCAGCTGAGAAGCGGCTGGACCAGGCTCAGGTGGCTTATCAGGTAGCCAAGAAGACCCACGATCAATCCCAATCAGCTATCGATAATTCTGATCTGGAGAATGCCTCTCAGGAGATTTTCGACGCGGCCAATAATGAATTGAAATCAGCGCAGGTCGCGTATAACAACATGTTGAGCACTTCGTCTGCTCAATCTGTTCTAGAAGCACGTGCCAAGGTGGCTGCTGCTGTCGCTCGACTGGACAATGCCAAAGACCAATTGGCCAGCCTGCAAACCGGCGATCAGTCCCTGCAGCTCCAGGCGGCTGCGGCCGGCGTCAAACAGGCTCAGGCGGCGGTGTCGCAGGCGCAGAACGACGTCGCTCAGGCAACGGCCTCGCTCAATCTCATCAAGTTACAGCAGGATAAATGCACCGTCACTGCTTCCATCGCCGGAGTGATCTCTTCCCGCAACCTGGAAGCCGGTGAGATGGCGGCAGCCGGCGGCACGGTGATGGTGATCAGCCAGTTGAACCCGGTCACGTTGACCGTCTACGTCCCGGAAGATCGTTATGGACAGGTCAAACTCGGACAGCAGGTCTCGATCACCGTGGATTCGTTCCCGGGTGAAACTTTCTCAGGCACGGTGCAATATATTTCCAGTGAGGCCGAGTTCACCCCCAGGGACGTGCAGACCGTTGCCGGACGCGAAGCAACCGTCTACGCAGTCAAGATCAATGTGCCGAACGACAAGCTGCTCCTGAAATCCGGTATGGCTGCGGATGTAACTTTCAAATAGATCACAACAGGCGGGCGTTTAGCCCAACTGATGAGTGACATCTCTTTTCAAATGAAGGCCCTGCAATTCGCAGGGCCTTCCAATATCTTTTGTAGGGGCGAGGCATTGCCTCGCCCCTACAAGACCATTTGTGTGTTTTGTGTCGTTCGTGGTAAATTATGGCCCGTAAACGAAAGGCGCTTGATCGGCCGCTTTCACTTTTGTGCTGCGAAAAACAATCAGGCCGAGCAAGGCCATATGCACGGCGCTGGCCAGCAGCACGAGCCAGAGCACATCATAGAAACCGCCGGCGATGGCGAACAGAATATCGGCGAGGTGGAACAGGACGATCACGGCGAAGACGGGGAAATCATTTTTGAACGTGAGCCTGGATTTCATCCGTCCGCGCCAGAAGATTGCCAGCAGCACGGTGGGGAAAATCAAATGGAAGGCGAGCATCACCCATTCAGAGTTGCTGCCTTTAACTCCGAAGGGTGCCAGCCAGAGCAGGAAGCTCGAAGTGGGTAAGGCCATGGTAATCAATGCTAATATGAAGGACAGGAAGGGGTAGACGTAACCGACCAGCGGCTTGTAGCCCGATCGTTTGAACCACCAGCGGCCGAGCAAGATGTAGATGGAACCATAGAGCATGATCAGCATCCAGCCGGGGAAATTGTAGACCGGGATGCCGTAGATGTTGACCGCACCGGATGGGAGCAGCCATGACCAACGGCCTGTGGCAATGCCTTGAGTAGTGAATACTTGCCTGACGGCGACCGGGTCGATGGAGAAATCCTGCAGCATGCCGAACAGCCCCACGATGAAGGGTTTGCACCAATTGGGGATGTCCATTTTCTCCAGCAGCCACAGCGTGGTCACGAAAACGTCCATCTCGATGAGGGGAACGGAGAAAGGCACGTCGCCGATCATGAGATAGGACCGACCGTAGAGATACCATCCCTGAACGACGGCAAAATTCTCGAACAGGCTGGCGTAGAGGAAGACGAAACCAAAACATTCCAGGAGCACCACTACCGGGTAGCGGCTGTTTTTGACGATGAAAGCCACCACCACCAACGATACCAGGATGACCAGAATATCGGCCAGTAGCCAGGGGGTGGGGATGGGGGTGTGGAATACGTATTGCATGATAGTAACTCCTTACATATCTTGATGGTGTGGCGACTAGGGGAGCATCGATTGACCCATATAAGCACCTTTCGCCATCAACAGCATGGTCCATTTGGCCATCTGCTCGGGTGGGTAGGGAAGTTCATTTTCCAGCCACCAAACAACAACACCCAGGAATGCATTACTGATGAACTGTGCGTTCACGTCGAAGGGGATTTCGCCCCGTTGCGGATCCAGACCAGTCACCCGAAACTGCTCGATCAAAAGGTCACCGATCAAGTTCTGGACGTAAGAACGAATGAATAGCGAACCATGTTTTCCCAGAACAGCCCGGTAGAAACTTTTTGAAGCTGCGATGTGTTCGAAGAGGAGCAGCCAGCCGGCCGAGAGGTCTGTATTCTTTCCTGTAGATTGGCGGAAATGGGCTGCCAGAGGAGCAATCCGTTCTTCGAGCATGGCTTCGATCAGCAGGAATTTATCTTCGTAATGCCGGTAAAAAGTCGCCCTGCTGATCAATGCCTGAGTGGCAATGTCCTGGATGGTAATGTCGTCGAATGGCTTCGACTCGAGCAAAGAAAGCATGGCGTCCTGGATCGCTTTCCTGTTTTTTATAACACGCAAGTCGCTGGAGTTGTGAGACATTTTCTCTGCCTTGTTTCATGAGCTAATAACAGCCGATAAGGTGCAGGAAAATAATCGGTGATACAGGTTGCTATTTATTATACAAAATGTCTCATAAAAAGTGATGATTAAAGCATAGAAGCGGCATCACATGTCAGGTTGTTTGGTGCTGTCGTGCGAGCAATAATGTTCTTATTTGCTTTGGCCAAGAAACACTTTGCCCGCCGCGCCGTCCACGGTGATGAGCTGCCCGCTGTGGATGCGACGCGTCGCAGCAATGACGCCGAGCACGGCCGGGATGCCATACTCACGAGCCACGATCGAGCTGTGACTGAGCGGCCCGCCGATCTCCGCGACTACGCCGGAAGCCATGGCAAAAAGCGGCGTCCAGGCGGGGGTGGTGGTTACTGCCACGATCACGTCCCCGGGATGCATCTGGCCGAAATCTTTTGGATCGCGCAGCACGCAGGCAGGGGCAGTCACCTTCCCGCTGCTCGCCCCGACGCCTTTTAGCGTATCACCGGCTTTTGATTCGTGCACCATCAGTTTGCCTATGAAGGATTTCTCCGGTAACACCATTGGGGGCGTGGCGTTGTGTGCCCGTTGCCACATGGCCTTACGCTGCTCTACCGGAGTGGAGTAGCCGGATAAAGTCTCACCGTGTTCCAGAGCCGCCACCAAAGCCTCCAGCTCTTGAGCCTCCAGCCAGTAGATATCTTCAGAGTCGATAATGGCTCCGCCCCGTGACAGCCGACTTCCGAGTTCGGTGAATACTTTATGCAATATCGGATATCCCCAGCCCAGCTCGCTGATGCAGTCTTCCCGCTTCGGGGCGCAGTCCTGTGCCCAGGCGAGCAGCTTCTGGAACCATTTTCTGCGTAGCGGGTCGAGTCGCTTGGAGATCGCCTGGGCTGCCTGCTCGCGCTGTTCCACGGCTGCCCGCTGGCGTGCATACGGATCACTGCCTTTCCCATCCAGATAGGTTTTGATCGTTTCCAACAGAGGTGCGGGGTCATCAGCCGGCACGGGCTTGGCAAAGTCCAGGTCGTAGAGGGTATGCCCAAATGCGGCCAGGTGGGAGTTAAAGCGGGAACTGAATTCTTTCCACGCCGGGGTTAGATTATCTTGCGGCGATTGGGCCAGTAACCTGATGCCGATTTCTTTGGCCGGTGTCTGCATTAATTCTTTAGCCAGCTCAGGTTGGGTCTTGAGCCATTGCGCCAAATCGAAGAGTGATTTCTCGGCGCGCAGGGGAAGGTTGTCGAAGCCCAGCATGAATATCGACGCATCCGGGTCGCTCTTGCGTTTTACCAATGTCTTGTAAAAACGGCTGAAGGACAACTCACTGCCAGAGGCCCCCGGGATTGGGCCGGACTGTGCGACGGTGTAATATTCTGCTGTGTTGCCAAAGATCTCTTTTGCCGCTTCCAACAATTCCGTAGAGGAGCAGGCAGCCAGCTCCTGCTTTTGCCATTTTTCGACCACCGCGCGGTACTTTTCACTCATGGCTGTCCAGCGTGCCTGGCTGGTGGTGAGCATTTGCTGCAGCACCCCATTCCTCAATTGAGACAGCATGGCCAGGATCATTTTCAGGTCGAGCACCATGCCTATATAGACATAATCATTGACCACTGTAAACAGGTAGGCATTGGGGTCGTTGGTTTTCAGGTATTCACCCATCATTTCCAGGCTGGCATCCCGGGCAATGGGGAGCGCCAGCGTGGCGAACAATGGTGAGATCGGGTCGGGCACGAATTCGGCGAAGCTCATGCGCGCCAGGAAGGCTTTGGGGTTCGGGCTTGTCCAATCCAGAGGCGGCTCCGGCAGCGAGGTGATTGGGCGGGCTTGTACCAGGGCAAACTTGCCATCCGAGAGGGCCCATTCGATGTCCATCGGCCGGCCGTACAGGTCTTCGACCTGTGCGCCCAGATTGGCCAATTCTGCTGTCTGTGCTTGTGAAAGTACTGGCTTCTTTTTAAGATTGCCTGGCACGGGACGTTCCTGTGTGCCGTCCGGCGTTCGCACGGTCATGACCATCTTTTCGGCAATTTGTTGGTGGACGATGTGCTCCGTGTGCTTGTCGATTGTGATCGTATCCGGGGTCACCGTCCCCGAGACGATTGCTTCCCCCAAGCCCCAGGCTGCATTGATGACCGCCTGGTCACGCCGGCCGTTGAGCGGGTTGGCGGTGAACATCACGCCGGCTGCATCGGCAGGAACGAGTTCCTGAACCACGACTGCCAGGGCGACGCTCTTCTGGTCGATGCCATTCTTGAGACGATAACCGATGGCGCGTGCCGTCCAAAGCGATGCCCAGCAGCGTTTGATGGCGTCCAGGACGGCTGCCTCACCATGAATGTTCAAATAAGTATCCTGCTGCCCGGCAAACGATGCATTCGGCAGGTCCTCGGCGGTGGCGGAGGAGCGCACGGCCACGGGGGCATCCTTCATGTCTGCATAGGCGGCAGAGATGGCTGTGGCAATCTCAGCCGGGATCGACGCGGCAGCAAATAATTTGCTGATCTCTTGGGAGACCGCATCGAGGCTGGCCGGTTGTGCCGCGCCAGCTCCTTGGAGCGCCGCCAAGATCGAGGATTGGAGTCCATTGTCTGCCACAAAACACCGGTAGGCGTCCGTGGTCACGTGGAAGCCACCCGGCACCGGCAGCCCGGCCTGGGAGAGCTTGGCAAGCGACATGCCTTTTCCGCCCACGGCTTCGAGTGTGGCTTCAAGGTCTGAAAGAGGAAGAATGAACGTTGACATGGATGCCTCCCTACGATTTTGTGGGCTAATCGTGCAGCTCAGTATTTAGTGGCTTTATTGTTTTATCCCGTCCATAAATATATTCAGCACATCTGCCAGCATTTCTTTCGGTGCCCCGGTAGGCCGGGTGGTGTATGACAATGCTTCCATGATCGCGATGAGGGAGCGCACCGCCAACCGCGTATTGACTGGCCGGAAGATGCCCTCACGTATGCCTTGTTCGATGATGCCGCGCATCAAGTCCTGGTAGGCATAGCGTTTCTTCAAGATGCGTTGTTGGCCGGCTTGTTCCAATTGCATGGCTTGCAGCGAAATTTCTCTGAAGAAATTTTTGTTATTGAGCATGAACTCCAATTGAGCTTCGAGAGCTTTCGAAAGTTTTTCTTGCACCGGCAGGTTTTGGGCGACAATGTTTTCAGTTTGTTCCTGCACGATATTCAATTCTTCTTCGAAGACGAAGAGCAGGACATGGAGCTTGGTAGGAAAGTAATCGTATAACGTGGATTTCCCAACGCCGGCAGCCTGGGCAATTTCCTGCATGGACGTATTGGCAAAGCCCTGGTTCATGATGAGGGGCACAGCAGATTGGAAGATCTCGTGGCGTCTGCGGTCGATTTCCTCTTCGGTCAGTGGTATTCCCTTGGGCATCAATACTCCTTAAGCGACTACTGGTCGCTCCCAATATACGCCGATCTTTGGATAATGTCAATAGCGACTCGTGGTCGCTATTGAGCGTCTTGTGAACGAGCTGAGGATATCAAACTGCGCCCTTAGGGGCGCAGTGCTGTTTGAAAGTAAATTGTGATGGATCCTTGGACTTATGCACGCCAGAAACCACGGCGTACAGGGCGCACGTCTTCAGCAGTGACGAAGGCAGATTGGTCGGCTTCGAGAACGATGGTGTCGATGTCGTCAATGTCGCGGCGTTTGACCGAGCACTGCAGCATGGTTACAGTTCCATCTTTTCCCCGCGCCGGGATCTCGGTGACGGCATAGCCTTGGGCGCGCAATGCTTCAGCGATGGAGGCACCGCGTGTGGAGCTGACGATGGTCATCTGGATATGGCCGATGGCCATGCGTTCTTCGATGAGCATGCCCACCACGTTCCCGGTGGCAAAACCGCCGGCATATCCCAAGACGTTATAGGGATTGCCGATGTGTGCCAGCACGGAGCTGACGGCGACGATGAAGATCCCGGCTTCGAAAAAGCCTAAAAGCCAGGCGAGGCTCTTGCGGCCGCGCATGACGAACAAGACCCGGATGGTATCCAGGGACATATCACAAATGCGGGCCACAAAGATGAGTAGAGCGCTGAGCAGAATGCTGCCGGTCAATTGGAAGTCCATTTTTACCTAATACCTCTTACATCGTTATCGAAGCACCATTCACAGGTGCAATGGGTCTGATGTTACCATGTCTCCATTAGAATTCCGTGAATGTCCGGGAAAGAATTGGAGTTAATGAAGCCCTATTTTTTTTTGGTCTTGCCGTTGGCGCCATACTGCATGGAAGGCAGGTAGA
>JBEKEX010000099.1:0-9450 GCA_050013615.1 Anaerolineaceae bacterium | reverse complement strand
CCAACCGCCGCAGCCAATACGCCTACCCCATCCGGTACCGCTACCGCAACATCTGGGACGACCTATCATACAGTGATGACCGGTGCCGATTTGAAATCTGTGCTCGTTACAATGAGTACCAGCACCGGTAGCTCTGGTTACGCAATCCAGTTCACATTAAGCGATCACGGAAAAGCAGTCTTTGCGGCCCATACTTCCGCCAATGTTGGCAAATATCTGGCAATCGTCTTGGACAAGAAAGTGATTTCATGCCCGGTGATTGACCAAGCCATTACGGGAGGGAGCGGCATCATTCAAGGCAGTTTCACCCGTGATTCCGCCAACAGCCTGGCGACCATTTTGCGCTACGGCAGCCTCCCCGTTTCACTGGAAATTGCTCAACAACAAGTGATCGGCCCGACTCTCGGCGAAGATTCGCTCAATAAATCCATCCTGGCAGGGATCATCGGCTTCATCATCGTGATGTTGTTCATGATCATTTACTACCGTTTGCCGGGTGTGGTGGCTGTTCTGTCCATTACGGTCTATGGACTGACCACTTTTGCAATTTACAAGCTCGTCCCCATCACATTGACCCTTCCTAGTATTGCCGGCTTTCTGTTGAGCACGGGAAGTGCAATGGATGCAAACATTCTCATGTTCGAACGTATGAAAGAGGAGTTACGCGCCGGACGGAGCTTGCATCAGGCTGCTGATCTTGGCTGGAGCCGAGCCTGGCCCTCCATCCGCGACTCGAACATCTCCACTTTCATTACCAGCGCCATCCTATTCATTTTTGGCTCTGCCATGGGCGCAAGCACTGTGAAGGGTTTTGCCTTGACACTGGCTATGGGTATCGTGATCAGCATTCTCACTGCCGTCATCGTTACCCGTACATTCCTGGGAATTGCGCTTGATCTTTTCAAACCGACCGATCGCACCCGGTGGTTTGGGCTATAGAAGGATAAACCACTATGAATATTATGAGTAAACGCTACTACTTCTTTGCCTTCTCGCTGGTGCTGATCGTTGCCGGCGCGATCGTTTTCGCAATGAACGGCTTACCCTTGGCTATCGATTTCCAGGGCGGCACTCTGCTGGAGATGAAATTCAATTCCAGCAATATGCCTACCACATCTGAAGTCATCCAGATCTATGCCGAGCACAATGCCAACGATCCCCAGGTGCAATTCAGTGGCAATATATTGCTCGTCCGCTCAGACAGCCTGGATACGGCCACCCAAGATGCCATCGTGTCTGAAATGAATACAAATTACGGTGGTGTGACGCTGGAACTCTCCGGCACAGTAGGACCATCCATCAGCAAGGAAGTCACCCGCAGTGCTGTCATCGCCGTCTTTGTAGCGACTATCGGCATCATCCTCTATATGACATACGCTTTTCGCAAATTGAACCACGTCATTCGCTATAGTATCGTCACTATCATCGCCATGTTCCACGATATTTTTATCGTGCTCAGCCTGGCAGCCATCGGCGGCAAGTTCTTCGGCTGGCAAGTCGACTCGATGTTCCTCACTGCTTTGCTGACCGTCATCGGCTTTTCCGTCCAGGATACCATCGTGGTCTTCGATCGCATCCGTGAAAACTCAGCTTTCCTGCGCAGAATACCTTTCGAGCAATTGGTGAACCATTCAGTTGTCCAAACTTTGCCACGTTCACTCAATACGACTCTGATGACATTCGAGTTTATTCTTTTAGCGCTCGCCATGTTCGGTGGCATCACCCTGCGAGAATTCTCCATCATCTTGCTGGTCGGCCTCTTGAGCGGCGCCTATTCCTCAGTCTGCGTCGCTTCGCCCCTCCTGGTCGTATGGGAGAATCGCGAGTGGAAAAACTGGTTCAAGCATTCCAAACCCAGCGAGGCAGTCAATTAGGATACAGCCTTCTGCTGTAAAGCTCGATATCATGTAAAACAGGTCAGGGCTCCGGGATTAATCTCCGGAGCCCTGATGTTTTGCCGCCTAAGTTGCAGAAAACATCACTATTAAAAAAGGTGGAACCTGCTAAAATTAGTTTGGACGTGAAACCTGCTTCTTCATAGGAGATGAATATGCGAAAGGAAGTAGTCTTGATCACCGGCGCCAATGGTGAAATTGGGCACGGCTTGATCACCCATCTGGGCAAGTCGACAAACGCCACAGTCGTCGCGCTAGACGTACAACCTCTTGATGAAAGATTGAAACCTTATGTGCAACATTTTATCCAGGGGGATATTTTGGACAACATGCTGCTGGGAAGATTGGTCGCCGAATTCGAGATCCATACCATCTATCATCTGGCCTCGATCCTATCCACCAAAGCCGAATACAACCCCGAGACCGCACATCGTGTCAACGTCGAGGGTACGCTCAACCTCCTGCGCCTGGCCATCGAGCAATCGCAATGGCAGGGTGAGCCGGTAAAATTCATCTATCCCAGTTCGATTGCGGTCTACGGACTGCCGGATCTGGAAGCGAAGAATAAGACCGGCAAAGTCAAAGAAAACGACTGGTGTTTTCCCATTACGATGTATGGCTGTAATAAATTGTATTGTGAGAACCTGGGGCGCTATTATGCCAGCCATTATCGCCAACTGGCAGTGGACAAGGCCAAGACCAACATCGACTTCCGTTGCATCCGCTTTCCCGGGCTTGTCAGCGCCATGACCATTCCAACCGGTGGCACCAGCGACTATGCACCTGAAATGATCCATCACGCCGCACAAGGACTCCCTTATGCCTGCTTTGTGCGTAAGGACACTTGCCTGCCTTTCATGGTCATGCCGGATGCCATCAAATCGCTGCTCATGCTCGAAAGTGCCCCGCGCGAATCGCTTAGTCAATTGGTCTATAATGTAACCAGCTTCAGTCTCACGGCTGAAGAGATCTATGACATCGTCAAGGCAGCCTTCCCTAAAGCGGAGATCACGTTTGCGCCACACCAAAATCGACAGCTTATCGTGGATACCTGGCCCGCTGATGTGGACGACTCGGCCGCTCGTCGCGATTGGAGTTGGCAGCCGGAATACGACCAGGCGCGGGCCTTTGACGATTATCTCGTTCCGGCAATCCGCCAGTTATACTCCCATTAGCTCACGCTGGGCCCTTGGGGGCATTGTCCAAAGGAGGTGAACTCATGGTTGAACATTCAGCTCAGTTGCCCGTACAAGTCGGTGCAGACGAAAAGGTTACGCCGATCATGGCTTATACCCAGAACTGCATCGTCTGGGGTGATGTGATCACCAAACAGCAGATCCGCGTGAGTTCCTGGTTGAAAACTTCCGCTGCACCCGACGTGGTTGCCGTCTATAATGCCAAAGTGTTGCCGGTTCTATTCAACGGTGAGATAAAGCCTACTGTATTCACAGAGGCTCATATACCAACCAAGGGAATTTTGGCCTTCCACATCCTCCCTCCTGCCACCGACCCACTGGATTATGACCCTGCCACTGAGCCCAATCTGCACATGGAGCCGACCAGCATCTTAATCGCCAACATCCGCATGGATGGTTTTTTGCGTCTTTCCACCCGCACCAACCTGGCAAGGTTCGTCGAAGTCTCCCGTGAAACATTCACTACCCTCTACGACGTCGTTATCACCAGCCCGATCATGCCCGCCTTGGGCAGCTTGAAGTGCGGTTTTGCCATCGTCCGTGAAGAAGCATGTGTTTTTTGCTCGCGGACTGTCGCAGAAAACAAGGTTTAAACGGCAGATCATTATTAATATCTAATGAGGTTTATCGATGTCCGAAAAAGTGTTTGTGTCAAGAAAGATTGCCGACGAAGGCATCAAGCTTCTTGAATCGCTTTATGACTGCGAGATTTGGGAAGAAGAAACTCCCCCGCCCTACGAGGTGCTGCTCGATCGCGCCCACTCCGTCAGCGGTATTTTATCCATGCTAAGCGATAAGATCGACGGCCATTTGCTCCAGGCCGCCGGCCCTTCGTTGAAGGTGGTCAGCCAGATGGCGGTCGGCTTCGACAACATCGATGTTGCCGCGGCAACCCAACGCGGTATCGCTGTCGGCCACACCCCCGGCGTTTTGACCGATACCACCGCCGATTTCGCCTGGACCTTGTTGATGACTACGGCTCGCCGGGTGACGGAAGCCAACCTGCAAGTGCGCAGCGGCGTTTGGCGGGCTTGGGGACCTTTCGAGCTTTGCGGTGTGGACGTACACCACGCCACGCTGGGGATCATCGGCATGGGGCGCATTGGCCAGGCTGTTGCCAGGCGTGCCCGCGGCTTCGAGATGACCGTGTTGTATCACGACCAAAATCGCGTACCGGAAGCCGAAAAAGAACTGCACGCTGAGTATGTTTCGTTGGACGAACTGCTGAAAAGGTCCGATTTCGTCAGCCTGCACGTCAACCTATCGGACAAGACTTACCATCTGATCGGCCCTGCCCAATTTGCCCTGATGAAGCCGACGGCCATCTTGGTGAACACTTCGCGCGGCCCCGTGGTCGACACACCAGCCTTGACGGAAGCACTCAAGACACACAAAATTGGTGGCGCCGCATTGGACGTAACCGATCCCGAGCCCATCCCGGTCGATAGCTCGTTGACCCAGATGCCCAACGTGGTTATCACGCCGCACATCGCCAGCGCTTCCTATCAAACACGCACGCGTATGTCGGTCATTGCGACTGAGAATTTGATTGCGGGTATCAAAGGTGAAAAATTACAATATTGCGCCAACCCGGAAGTCTACCAGCAGCTAAAAGGCAAATAAGAAGGTCAAATCGTTGACGTTGGTGCCGGTAGCACCAGGTTCGAGCAAGCCGCCCACGGTTTTGAAAAAGTGATACGAATCGTTATTCGCTAAATAGAGCCCAGGTTCTATTCCAAGAACCTGGGCTTTCTTTAACGTTTCACCGGTAACGACCGCACCCGCCGCGTCCGTGGGGCCATCCTCGCCGTCTGTCGCCAGGGTGACGAGTGCAACGCGCTCCATTCCCGCCAGGCTTCGGACAGCTCCCAACGCCACTTCCAAGTTCCGCCCCCCCAACCCGTTCCCGCGCAGCGTGACCGTCGTCTCACCACCGGCCACCAGGCACAACGGCTTGTTGCGGTCACGAGTTTCGAGCGCTTGCTTCAAGTCAACCGCCAAGTGGCTGCCGGCCAGCCTGGCCTCGCCCGCCAGCGAGGTGGTCAAGACCCGCGCATCGAAGCCGTGGCTGATCGCACAGGCAACAGCCGCTTCTGCAGATTGTAGATTGCTGGCAACCAACACATTCTGGACTCCATCCAGGCACTTATCGCCCGGTTTTACCGATTCAGATATCTTGCCATCTATCCCCGCCAGCAAGTGATCCTTTATTTCGCCGGACAGACCTTCCACCAGTGAATATTTGACCAGTATGTCCCAAGCATCTCGAAAGGTGCTCGGATCAGCCACGGTCGGGCCGGAGGCGATCACATCCAACGGGCTGTCGATCACATCGGAGAGGATCAATGTAACTAAACGCGCCGGGTAGGCAGCCCGCGCCAACCCACCGCCTTTAACCAAATCCAGGTGTTTGCGGATGGTATTCATTTCCGAGATATTCGCGCCACATGCCAGGAGGCTTCGGGTTAGCGCTTGAATGGATTCCAAAGTAACTCCGGCCGATGGTCTCGTCATCAGCGCCGACCCACCACCGGAGATGACACACAACACCAGGTCATCCTCCTCCAAACCGTTCAATACCGCCAGCATCTGCTCCGTAGCCTGCACACTGTGTGCGTCAGGCACCGGATGGCTCCCCAGCAATAAAGTGACGCGCGGGAAAAAATCTTTTTGGTCCTCAGGGAAATGCTTCAGGATCACTGCACCCACGGTCAGGGAATCGCCTAACACCTCATACACACCGCGTGCCATGCCCGCCGAGGCTTTCCCCGCGCCGATGAGCACCACTTTTTGATGCGCCTGCAAGTGATACTGCACGCCAGCCACAGCCAAATAGTCATTCTCCAAGTGAATAGCACGTTTGACCGCCGCGCAGGGGTCTGCTGCGTCCAGAGCGGCATTTAATATATCAGCCGCCGCCTCTGGGTTTGTGATATCTGCAAAATGTTGGGTCGCAAAAACCATCATTACGGTCGATTTTCCTTGTTCTCAATCGATGACATACATTCCCTGAAAACAGTACGTTTGTTATCCAAAATATGTATAGAATTATCTGCCGTGAAACGTTTTAAGCGTTGAGTAAATTGTAATCGGAAAATGGATGCTTAATTAAGAAGAATGCATTAAAATAATGCCCTGAACATGCGGCTTTATTAATTTTGAAAATACATCAGGAGGAACTGACGTGGTAGATAAATCGATCATTGGCACTCTTCAGCCAAAAACGGTAGCAATTATTGGCGCTTCCACCACCCCCGGGAAGATTGGTTACACGGTCGTGGAGAATTTAATCAAAGGCGGTTACGACAAGAAAAACATTTATCCCATTAATCCCACCGCCACTGAAATCCTTGGACTCAAAGTTTATCCCAACATTGCAGCCGTACCCGTCGACATCGACGCCGCGATCGTGACGGTGCCGGCCAAGCTCGTCGCCCAGATGGCCGAAGAATGCGGCAAGAAAGGCGTCAAAGGCCTCGTCATCATCACTTCCGGCTTCAGTGAAGTCGGCAATCGTGACTTGGAAAACGAGATCGTGGCTATTGCCCGCAGCCACAAGATGCGCATCTTGGGCCCGAACATCGTGGGCATCCTCTCCAACTCCGATAAATTGAACGGTTCCTTTGCACCCTTCCTGCCTTTACCCGGCAATGCATCGTTGGTGTCACAGTCCGGTGCGTTGCTGATCGCTTTGGATGCCGCAACGTACACCCGCAAGGTCGGCTTCGACAAGATGATCTCCATTGGCAACATGTCCGATATCGATATTGCCGACACAATCGACTGGCTGAACGAAGATCCAAAGACGACTTGCGTTTCTCTCTACATCGAAGGTTTTAAAGATGGCCGCCGGTTTATTGAATCCAGCAAGAAAGCTACCAAACCCATCATTGCTTTGAAGGCAGGCGTTTCAGCCCACGGTGCCGCAGCAGCGGCTTCACATACCGGCTCGCTTGCCGGCGCTGCCAAGGTCTACGGAGCCGCCTTCCAGCAAGCTGGTGTCATCCAGGCAGCAGACTTGAATGATCTTTTCAACCGCACCCAGGCGCTTTCGCTTCAGCCCGCCATGAAAGGCGACAACCTGCTGATCATCACCAATGGCGGTGGTGTGGGTGTGCTGGCAACCGATGCTGCTGAAAAGTATGGCGTCCCACTGCAGTTCGCCCCTCAGGAAGTGCAGACCGAGCTCAAGAAGCACATGCCTGAATTCGGTTCCGCCAAGAACCCGGTGGATTTGACCGGTATGGCCGGCAGCGAGTGGTACAAAGATTCCGTACAATATTCCTTCGCCCATTCCTGGGTGGATGGCCTGGTGGTTCTCTACTGTGAAACAGCCATGACCGATCCGGAAGAGATCGCCCGCAGTATTTATCAAGGCGTGGTCGACTCCGGCGTCAAGGGTAAACCTGTGGTTGTATCCTTCGTGGGCGGCGAGAAATCTGAAAAGGCCATGCAGTGGCTGGTCGAGCAAGGCATTCCGGCTTACGGCGCTCCCGATATTGCCGTTAACGCCATTGGCGCCTTGCGCGAATATGCAAAGATGAAGGTCATGGCCAGCGAAGCACCCAAGGAGTGCAAAGGTGATCGTGCTGCTGCCCTTAAGTTGATCGCTGCTGCACGTGCCGATGGGCGCGATTCGCTGACAGAGATCGAAGCCAAACAAGTCTTCCGTGCCTACGGTTTGCCCGTGACGCAGACAACCCTGGCTAAATCGGAAGATGAAGCCGTCAAGCTTGCCAAACAGACCGGCTTCCCGGTGGTCATGAAGATCGTCTCACCCGACATCCTCCACAAGTCCGATGCCGGCGGCGTGAAAGTCAACATCAAAGATGAGAACGGCGCTCGTGAAGCCTACAAGACCATCATGGCCAACGCCAAGGCTTACAAAGCGGATGCTCACATCCACGGTATTGCCATCCAGGAAATGGCCCCCATGGGCACGGAAGTGATCCTGGGCTCTGTCAACGATGCTACGTTCGGCCCGACCATGATGTTCGGCTTGGGCGGTATCTTCGTCGAGGTATTGAAAGATGTGACCTTCCGCGTGGCTCCAGTGACCGAAGGTCAGGCAAATAAGATGTTCTCCGAGATCCGTGGCGCTCCCATCCTGGCTGGCGCTCGCGGCGAATCACCCCGCGACCGGAAAGCCCTGGCCGATGTCATTTGCAAGTACTCGGCCAT
Organism: Anaerolineaceae bacterium; assembly: GCA_050013615.1. Lineage (GTDB taxonomy): Bacteria > Chloroflexota > Anaerolineae > Anaerolineales > Anaerolineaceae > JBEKEX01. The sequence continues at coordinate 1,178 of JBEKEX010000099.1, read as the reverse complement.
GATCCTGGACCTGAAAGACGAGATCTCCGAATCCGATGCCAATCCCGTTTTGGTTTATGAAGAAGGCAAAGGGTTGAAAGTGGTGGATGCCCGCATCATCCTGAAGAAGAAATAACCCGTATATACAGAATTGCCCGCTCTTTGAGCGGGCAATTTTTTTATCTTTTACTACTTACCAGATTTCAGGCGTTTCCATGCGCCTGTCCAGGGAATCACCGATAATTTGCGAGCCGGTTGCTTGACCTTGTTAAACTTTTGCCCCACCTGAGCTGAGATCAGTGCCACGCTCCCCCAATCATCTGCAAGCAGGGCCTTCTTCAGCGCTGCACCCTGGATTCCGGCCCATTCCCATTCCAGGCGGAACCGGTCAGCCTTCACCCAATAACCGCGCTTTTCCCAGGCAACGACGGACGTTTCGACCGTATCGTAGATTTGCTGCAATGACTCAGACACAAAAGCCACCAAGTCGCGGGTGGTTTCGTCCGGCTCCTTTTGCTGCACCAATTCCCGTAAAGCCACGACAACCAGTTTGCTTAACCGGGTGCGCTCTTTCCCCGCGCCTTCTGTGTTGATGACTCGGCTCAAAGTGACCTCCACAAAACCCGTAGATTATAACCGATTATTGACGTTCGACTGTGAAACATTTATAATTCGTGGGCTCGGGGAAGTGCTGGAATTGGCAGACAGGCATGACTTAGGATCATGTGCCGCAAGGCGTGAGGGTTCAAGTCCCTCCTTCCCCACAGCAGAAAATCTTGAGAAGTAAGGAAAAGACCTTGAAAATCGAACAAACACCCCGAGATGATCATCAGGTACAAGTAGTCGCTGAATTTGGCAGCGATGAACTGGAACCATTCAAAGGCAAGGCCATCCATAGGATCGCCCAGGAAGCCAAGATCCCCGGCTTCCGCCCTGGGAAAGCCCCCGCCGCCATCATCCGCCGCATGTACGGCGATGAGACGATTGAAAAAGAGGCCGTCGAGCTGATGATCGATGATGTTTATCCCAAAATCATTGATGAGGCAAAAATCAAGCCCTCCGGCCCGGGCAGCCTGCAGGAAATCGTCAGCTCCAACCCGCCCAAGTTCTCATTCTTGATCCCACTCGAACCCGAGGTTCAACTCGGTGATTATCGCTCCATCCGGCAGGATTATAAGCTCGAAGCCGTCCCCGAGAAA
>JBEKEX010000098.1:0-10206 GCA_050013615.1 Anaerolineaceae bacterium | reverse complement strand
CGGTGCGGCCCTGGGAGGTGAGCAGTTCGATCAGGCGGCTGCGGATGGAAAGGTCCATAGGAGCCATCTGGGTGACCCGGTTGAGCAGGCGCACGGCCTGGGCGGCTTCGCCCCGCAGGCTGTAGAGCTGGGACGTGATCAGGAACTTCTCCACTGCTTCGGTGGTGCGTCCCTCGGAGATCAATAATTCTCCCATCTGGGTGTGCAGCGGCAAATAGGTGGGTGCGAACGGCAGGGCGGTGAAAGCTTCTTCCATCGCCGAGCGATACTTCTTCATGCCGGCCAACTGCCGGATCTGCGCCAATGCCTCCACCACCTGGCTGCCGCTGGTTTCCAACAGCATTTCAGCCAATGGCATGAGCGGGCTGCCTTCAGATTGCTGTGGCAATTCCTGGCGAGCCTTGGTCAGGTAGTCGCGCCAATCAGCACGCATCAACTGGTTAGAGATCGTCTCGCACAACTTGCGCAGCACGGCCTCGTCTTTTTCGTTCGACTGCGCCTCGAATATAGTCTCGTAAAGCTGGCGCAGCTCGTCGGCATGTTCTTCGCCGGCCAACTCCACATCTGCCAGGCTGAGGGCATGCAAGTAAGCGATGGCGGCTTCCGAGAAGCGGCCGGTGTTGAGCATCACTTTGCCCATCAGCAAATAGGAACCCAGTGCGAAATCCGGGCACGGCTCAAGCCAATCTCGACGGCACGTTCCAGTTCCTCGGCAGCCACGGTCAGGTTACCTTGGGTTTGTGCTTCGATTGCCTGGTTGAGGTGCAATTGGATGCGGGCGCGCTCGGCCACTTCGGGTGAAAGGCCGCCTGTGCCGCGCGTCAGGGTGGTGATGCCCCGCCGGGCGATCTGCCCGTTGGCATGGGCTTCTTCATTTGCCTCGAACAACAAAGCAGCCAGCTTGACCAGCGCACGCTGGCGCGCTTCGGAGATGGGATCTTGTTTGAGTGCGGTTGTGATTTTAGGGGCATCCAAATGCTTCACTTCCGCCATGCGCATTGCCGCAGTGCCGCCATGTGGGCGCGGCGGCTTGGGGAGTGGTTGGTTATTTTTCAGCAGGTTGAGTGCCTGCTTGGCCTCGGCATATTCCGGCATGATCTTGAGGACGTATTCCACCACTTGGTAGGCTTTGGTCACGTCTCCCGCCTGCTGCATCAGGCTGGCAACTGCCAGGTACTCGATCACAGCGTCGGCCTTGCGCCCCATTTTGTCATAGATGCTCGCCAGCCGTGTGCGGGCCATCAAGTTTTCCGGTTGGATGCTGATGGCTTGCAACCAGTTGTCAATAGTTTTGTCGACGTCGCGGGTCTTCAGGAAAAGCTCCGCCGATTGCATGTAGGACTGTGCGGCTTCGGGCAAATGCCCCAAGCGCTCATGGATGTTGGCGATCTTTTCGACCGGCACGGGGTCGCTGGGGTTGAGTGCGGCCGTCTTTTGATAATAAGTCAGGGCAGACTTGAAGTCCTGCATTTCGAACAGCGCCAACCCCAGGTTGGTCAACGCCTGGGGATTGTCGGGCATCTCTTCCAGCGCTTGCTGGTAGAAATGCGCGGCGTCATCCCATTTTTGCTCCCAGGCGGCGCTGCTGCCCTGATCCATCAGTTTTCGGAAATTTTCTTCATTACCGGCCATGGTCATATCCACATGAGTAACTTGAGTACATAGAATCCCCGGTCATTGTGCTGCGCGATGATACCGAAGGATGACAACCCCAATACCATTAATATTATTCTACTACAAGCTGCGCCCAGGCAAAGTGCTCTGGGCGCAGTCAGTTTTAAGGTTTAAAAGGTTGCAGTTCTTCCCAATTCTTGCCGGAACGTGCTTCCGTTGTCAGTGGGATGTCGAGCGGGTAGGCGTTTTCCATCACCTGCTGCACGACCGCCGCGGTCTGTTTCAAGTCGCCCGGCGGACATTCCAGTACCAGCTCGTCATGCACCTGCAGTAGGAGATGCGACGGCAGCTTGGCTTTCTGCAGTGCAGCCGGCACGCGGATCATGGCCAGCTTCATAATGTCGGCAGCGGTACCCTGGATGGGGGCGTTGATCGCCTCGCGTTCCTCGCGGGCAACTATGTTTTTGTTGGAGCCGGATTTTAGGTTGGGGAAGTACCGCCGGCGGCCCAACAAGGTTTCCACATAGCCCTGGCTGGCGGCCAAGCGGCGGATGCCGTCCAGGTATTTTTTCACACCGGGGAACTGTTGGAAATAGCCGCGCACGAAGTTCTCCGCCTCGGCCAACGTCAGGTCGGTGGTGCGGGTCAGGCCAAACGCACTCATGCCGTAGATCAGGCCGAAATTGATCGCTTTGGCGTGGCGGCGCTGGTCTTTGGTCACCTGATCGATGGGGATGTTCAAGACGGCGGCCGCGGTGGTGGCGTGAATATCCTGCCCGGCGCGAAACGCATCCAGCATAGCCTTATCGCCGGACATTTGGGCAACCAGGCGCAGCTCGATCTGGGAATAATCGATCGATAGCAGCACCCAGCCGGGTGAAGCCACAAAGGCTCGGCGCACTTGGCGGCCCAGCTCGGTGCGGACTGGGATATTCTGCAGGTTCGGATTCGAGGACGCCAGGCGTCCGGTTACCGATCCGGTTTGGTTGAACGACGTATGGATGCGCCCGGTCTCAGGGTTGATCTCGAGGGGCAGCGTCTCGACGTAAGTGGATTGCAGCTTGGAAAGTTCGCGGTATTCCAGCAGCATGTCCACCACGGGATTCTGCCCTTGCAACTCTTCGAGGACTTCGGCAGAGGTGGAGTAATGCCCGCTGGCGGTCTTTTTGCGCGGGTCCGGAGGCTGCAAGCCAAGCTTGATGAAAAGCACATCGGAAAGCTGCTGGGTGGAATTGAGGTTGAAGGAATGTCCGACGGCGTCATATACCTGCTTTTCCAGCTCGTGCAGGCGCGCCTTCAATTCGACGGACAGCTGTTTCAAGAAATCGCCGTCGAGGGTGATGCCGGTCATTTCCATTTCTGCCAGCACGGAGATGAGTGGCATCTCGATGTCATTGAATACCCGCTCCACGTGGCGTTCCGTCAGCTTGGGCCGCAAGGTTTCGGTCAGCCGCAGCGACACTTCGGCGTCGGCAGCAGCATACGGGGCAGCTTTGGCCACCGGCACATCTGCCATAATGATCTGGTTCTTGCCCGTGCCGATCAATTCTTCGATGTGGGTCATGGAAATGCCCAGGTAAGCATCGGCCATGTCCTTCAATCCCAGGTTGTGCGAATCGGGGTCGATGAGCCACTCGGCGATCATGGTATCGAACTCGAGGGGTGCTGTACGCAACCCCTGGCGTGCCAACATCATGTAATCGTACTTGAGGTTGTGGCCCACCTTGGGCTTATGCGGGTCGGTCATGGCAGGCGTGAGCGCCTTCAGGACGACGTCCAGCGTCAGTTGAGTTTCGCCGGTGTTGTGCCCGACCGGGATGTAGAATCCTTCACCGGCTTCGACGGCGAGTGAAATGCCAACCAGTTTGGCGCGCATGGAGTCGGTTGAGGTGGTCTCCGTATCGAATGCGATCTCGCCGGCATGTTCCAGCTTGCTCTTTAGGGCTTTGAGCTGTTCTTCCGTTTGAACGATGGTCGTTTTCAATTCATAGGGCCCTGATTGCCCGATGCGTCGGACCTGTTGGCCGAACAGATCAAGTTGTTCACCGACGCCCGATTCGCTGTGCGGATTGAGGGCACGCAACCGTGGGATGAGCGTACGGAATTCCAAGGTCTGGAACAAGGCTTCGACCGCTTTGGTATCGATGTGCACCGTGCGGGCTTTTTCCAGGTCGAGCGTGACGGCTACGTCGGTGCGGATGCGGGCCAGGTTTTGGCTGAGGTAGGCGGATTCTTTCCCGGCTTCCAGCAGCGTACGTGCCCGGCCGGGGATCTGCTCCAGGTGGGCGTAGATATCATCCAGCGTCGGATATTCTTTGAGCAGCGACACCGCCGTCTTTTCGCCGATGCCGTGCACGCCGGGGATGTTGTCGGAATGGTCACCGACCAGCGCTTTGTAATCCACCACTTGGTTCGGGCGCACGCCAAGTTTGGCGACCACGTCGCTTTCGAGATAGTCCTTGGCATCGGACAGTTTATCGCTGCCAGGCAGGTTGACGATGATGCGGTCGTTGACCAATTGCAGCAGGTCTTTATCACCGGTAATGATCTTTACTCCCAGACCCTTGGCCACTGCCTGTTGGGCAATGCTGCCGAGGACATCGTCGCCTTCCATGCCTTCCTGCTCCAATCGTGGAAGGCCGAAGGCATCCACCAACTGGCGGATGCGCTCGATCTGTGGGCGCAGGTCTTCGGGCATCTTGGCGCGCGTTGCTTTGTATTCGGAATAGAGATCATTGCGGAAAGTCTTGCCGGTATCGAAAGCCACCGCCAGGTATTCGGGCCGTTCGTTTTCCAGGATGCGCATCAAGACGTTGGCAAACCCGAAGGTGCCGGCGGTCGGTTCGCCGGCGTGGGTTTGGAACCGGTTGCCGGCATTGGTCAATGCAAAGTACATGCGATAAGCAAGAGCATGACCGTCGATTAGGTAGATTGTAGGGGGCATAAGCTTTTTCGATTAAGTGGTGATTTCAGGAACCCTGGCGTTTGTGCACCTGGTCGATGTAGTCGCGCAGAACTTCGGGGGCGGGCGGCTCGATCCCATTGACGATGAGATAACCGTTTGCCCAAAATTCTTCCGCCGGGTTACGCGGCTTGAGTCTTGGAAGAAGTTCGAAAATGCGCTGTGACGTGTGTTCGCGCAGGATGCGGATCATATCGCTAGGGGAGACGGATGGGGCCATGGTGATGGTCCATTGCAAATATTCGAGGCGGACTGCGACGGAGTCCAGTCGCCAGCCAAAGGAATGGCACAATTGCGGCACCCATTCTGACAGCATGTCAGTGAGATTGCCGGTCAAACGGATCAGGGGTGAGCGGGGCACAATGACGCAGGTGTAAGAGGCTTGCGTTATATTCCCCGTTTCTGAATCATTTAAACGTGCCAGAGGATGTGTCTTGGCCATCCAAGGCGATTGCAGCGGGCGGGTTTGCATCGCCGGTGTGGGGGGTTGGAAAGCCCTCGCAGACTCCTGACTGAAATTAGGTTGTGTCACTTCAACGGGTTTAAGCCCCACCCGAACCGGCTGGGTTTCTTCACTGCTGGCTGCTGTGGGCTGTCCCCAGGGGTACGGCAGCTCCTCAGAGGAATGATTCTCCGCCGCGGGGATATCTTCCTCCCAGGGTGGTTTGAAGTCTGCCGGAAGAACCGACGCAGGAGCGAGCTCGGCTTCAGCAGACTCGACCGCTGCCGGCTCGACCAGTGTTGGCTCGGCTGTTTGCGGTTCTTCCTCCCGCGGCAGTTTGGTCTCTTCCGGCGGTGTTCCCGGTTCGGTTGTCACCTGAGGCTCAGGCTGGGGAACTGCGATCGGTTCTGCCCCTGTTTGAACGTTCTCAACGGGCTCCGGTTGCAGCACTTCTTCCCAAGGCGGCACGAAGCCGGGCGGAAAGGCATTGGCTGGGGTTGGCTGGACCGGAGAGGGTTCGACCATTGTCGGGCTGGGCTCTTCCTGCGAAAGTTTGAAACGATCCAGGAAGGCGGCAGGTGCGTTGAGAGGTTTTTGCTGAGCAGCAGGAGTAGGGGAAGGCGATTGCGGCTCAGTCGATTGAGGTTCCGGTGACGCGGATTCGAGTGGAGCAGGTGGGGTTTCTTCTTCCCAAGGGAGTTTGAACTCTTCGGGCAAGACCGGAGCAGCCTCAACCGGCGTTTCCGGGGTAACTGTCGAATCTGGAACCTCGGCCGGCTGTGCCTCTTCTGCTGTCGACCTGAAGCGGTCCAGGAAAGACGCGGCTGACGATACCGTGGACTCCTCGTTCGTCTGGGAAGCAGGCTCAGGTTGTGCTGCAGTGGAAGGCTGGCTTTCTTCCTCCCAAGGTGGCACGAACGTGGCTGGAAATGCAGGGACTTCCACGGGAGCGGTTGTTGCAGGCGATTCGGTTAATTCACCTGTCGGCACCCGGAATGCTTTGAGGAAATCGGGAGGCGCGGGGGGCTTTTCCTGTGCTGACGTTTGTTCGGCCTGGTCTTCATTCTCCCAGGGAAATTTGGTGTCCAGAGAGGCTACTTCGCTGGTGGGCTCTTCTGCTGCCGTGACTTCCTGGCTGGTAGGCTGGGCTTCTGTCTCCCAGGGGAACCTGGTCTCGGTTGGTGCTGTTTCTGCAGAAGGAGTCTCTGAGGCAGTTTCCTGACTGGAAGCTGTCGCTTCAGGCTCCCAGGGGAACTTGATCTCGGTGGACGCTGCTTCTGCGGGAGACGCTTCTGAGGCTGTTTCCTGACTGGCAGCCTGCGCTTCGGCTTCCCAAGGAAAAGTGACTTCCTGGATGGGAGCCGGCACGGTCGCCTCCGGCTGGACATCCAATTCCTTCAACCAATCGGGCTGCGGGAGGGTATCCGGATCGGGAGGTGGCACATCCGGCAGCAGCTCATGGAGGTCGATGTTTTCTGATAGCGGAGCATCCAAATCCTCAATGCTGCTTTCGGGCTCTGGAGGCAAAGCTGCCGGGGGGGTGAGGGGCATCGTTGGAGCAATCGTCTGTGGGATAAAAGAACGCGACCCCAAAGGGGCGGTGACGCCGACCGGTGCATATGCTCCGGACGGAATGGGGCCGCGGTCTGCAGAGGCGGGCGGTGTAGTCAGTGCAATTGCCAGGCGCCCGATTTGTGAGCGGATGCGGGTTAGCGGAGTGGTGGCTTCGAATACTGCAGCCAGCATGAAATCTTCGGCCAGGGCGGTAGCATACAGTTGGTAATCCTTATCGTCCAGGTGGACAAAGCGCACCAGGTCGTTTTTGCGGGTCGTGTGCTCCAATATTCCAGCCACTTCATTGGCCGCCGGTTGAGAGAGCGAGCCCGCGACTGCCAGGATGCGATTGCCTTGTGTGATCAAAGCACCTTGGGCGGATGATTCGGGCAACAGATGGGCCAGCAGTTGTGTGGCCTGGCGAGGGTCTTTCAACGCTGCCAGACTGTCCGTTTCGCCTGCCGTGGACATGAAATCGTCGCTGGTCAGGCGCCCGATCACCCCCAGCAGGTCGGGAAGGTAGAACGGCTTTCGTAAATAGCCATCTACAGTCACCCCGCCCAGCGCCGGGTCTTCACGGCTGGTGGAGGGCAGCGCCGCCACGATCTTGATCGCCGGACGGCAGCGCTTGATATTCTGGACCATGGCCGGAAAAGGAGAATCTTTGATCTCGGGGTCAAGGATGGCAACGTCGAAGGGCTGCTGAGCGGCGAGCTTTTGGGCCTCTATACCGTTCTGTGTCAGTGCCACGTGGTAAGAACCGCTCTCTTCCAGGCTGAGACGGATCAGTTCGCCGAATGCAGCGTGCGGCGATGCCACCAAAATAGACTTAACCATGTTAAAAGTTTATCACGGGGCATTACAGGGCGCAAGCGATATGCCATTGTACTTATTTTCACCCTACCATCTCTTTTCATGGCATGTTTTTTGACTCTGAGGTGCCGCTCTGCTTCATGCCAACTAGGATATAATATCCCCGTCTGTAACCCTTCATCGTGGAGGAACCATGAAATTCCAGAAGATTTGTATCCTGGGTTTGGGATACATCGGATTGCCCACAGCCAGCACCTTTGCCACGCGTGGCGTCAAAGTGGTTGGAGTGGATGTCAACCCACAGATCATCGAAGGATTGAAAAAGGGGCAGGTGCATCTCTACGAACCCGGCCTGCGCGAAGTGGTGCTTTCGGCATTGAATTCCGGTAACTTAACGGTACAACCACAACCGGAACCCGCGGATGCCTTCATTATTGCCGTCCCGACGCCGTTCTATGACGATAAGCGCGCCGATATGCGTTTTGTCACCTCGGCAGCCGAAGCCATCGTCCCGCATCTGACCAGGGGCAGCCTGGTGGTGCTCGAATCCACTTCGCCGCCGCGAACTACGGTGGACCTGGTACGTCCCATCCTGGAGCGCTCCGGTTTAAAAGCCGGGGTCGATTTCAAGCTGGCTTACTCGCCCGAACGGGTGCTGCCGGGGCAGATCCTGCGCGAATTGGTCGACAATGCGCGTGTGATAGGCGGCATCGACCCTGCCTCGGCCGAGGCGGGCCGTGACCTCTATGCTACGTTCGTGAAAGGCGAGATCGTCCTTACAGATGCCACTACGGCCGAGATGGTCAAGCTGATGGAGAACACGTATCGCGACGTCAATATTGCCATTGCCAACGAATTCTCGCGGCTGGCGGAACGATTTGGCATCGACGTGTGGGAGGCGATCAGCATCGCCAATCGCCACCCGCGAGTCAAGATCCTGAACCCGGGGCCGGGAGTAGGTGGGCATTGTATCAGCGTCGATCCGTGGTTCCTGGTCGAGGCCGCGCCTGACCTGACGCCGCTTATTTCGACGTCGCGCAAGGTTAATGATTCGCAGCCGGAATTCGTGGTCAGGCTGGTCGAGAAAGCACTCGGCGGGTTGAAGGGCAAGCGCATTGCCGCCCTGGGACTTTCGTATAAACCAGACGTGGACGACCTGCGCGAAAGCCCGGCAATCGAAGCAGTTCATTTGTTGAATAAAGCCGGCTCCATTGTGACCGCTTACGAGCCGTTCAAGAAAGATGCGCAATTGCCCGGCGTCCACTCGGTCGAGTCACTGGCAGAGGCGATCCGGGATGTGGACGCTTTGCTGTTGCTGGTCAACCACACTGAGCTGCGCAACCTGGATTTCGCCGAAGTTGTCCGGCAAACGGCCGCCCGTACTTTGATCGACACCGTCAATGGCTGGGCCGGCGCAAACTGGGAAGAAGTCGGTTTCAAACTGTACCGGTTGGGAAATGGAAAACGATAAGAGCTTATAGGTCGTGAGTTTCGGGTAGCTTCACTGCCTGAAACTCACCAAAGGCAAATCATGCCTCCACTCCAAGTCCTCTCGGTTTTTGGCACCCGCCCCGAAGCGGTAAAAATGGCCCCCGTGCTGCAAAAGCTAGCGGCCACGCCGGGCGTGGAATCGCACGTATGCGTCACGGCCCAACACCGTGAGATGCTCGATCAGGTCTTGTCGCTGTTTGGCATCCAGCCGGAGATCGACTTGAACCTGATGCGCCCCAACCAAAGCCTGGCCGCGCTCACGGCCAGTATCTTCACGCATTTGGATCTGGTGCTGGAAAAAGTGAAACCGGATTGGGTGTTGGTGCAGGGCGACACCACCACGGTGATGGCCGCGGCATTGGCCGCTTATTACCGGCGGATACGGGTAGGCCATGTGGAAGCCGGGCTGCGCACGCACGACCGCTGGCAGCCCTTCCCCGAAGAGATCAATCGCCGGGTAGCCAGTGTGGTGGCAGACCTGCATTTCGCGCCCACAGAACATGCCCGCCAGAACCTGCTGCATGAAGGCATCCCGGACCGGTACATTGCTGTTACCGGCAACCCGGTCATCGACGCGCTCAACCAGATCGTTAAGCTGCCATCCCCACCGGAAGTCCAGACGCTGCTGGAAAGGCTCAAAGTGCGTCCCGGTGGCAGGAAGCTCATCCTGGTCACCGCACACCGCCGCGAAGCCTTTGGCCAGCCCATCCGGGATATTTGCGCCGCCTTGCGCACGTTGGCTGAGACTTATTCGGAACGGATTGCTTTGGTGTACCCGGTGCACCTCAACCCCAACATCCAGGAGCCGGTGCATGAGCTGCTGGATGGGATCCCCAACATTGTGCTGGTGCCACCGCTCGAATACCTGCCGATGGTGCATTTGCTCAATCAAGCTTACCTGGTGTTGACCGATTCGGGTGGGATACAAGAGGAAGCCACCGGCCTGGGCAAGCCGACGCTGGTGCTGCGCTGGGTGACGGAACGCCCCGAGGGTGTGGATGCGGGCGTACTCAAGCTGGTTGGCACGGAAAAAGAGCGCATCGTTTCGGAGACGAGCCGCTTGCTCGAAGATGATACGGCCTACGCCGCCATGGCCCACGCCGCCAACCCCTTCGGTGACGGCCATGCTGCCGATAAGATCGTCAAGGCATTGTTGGAATTCAAAGAGACGCCCGACTCATAATCAACAGCTAATTGCCCTTATAGGACTCCATGTGATGCAGCCATCCATTTGTATCCTTCCTTTCCACAGAAGTGTGGGCGGGCCGCGCTCGTTCACTGCCACCTTGACCCGAGGCCTGGCGGCACGCGGCATCGAAGCCCACCATGA